>JAYVXT010000366.1:0-6240 GCA_043785065.1 Bryobacterales bacterium
GGATCTTCTTCCGGCACCCGTTGCACAACCTCGGCCGCTTCCACGTCCATCTCGAAGCCGCCCGGCGCGCGTTCCTCCGCCCGGATCTTGCCCGTCAGAATGATGGCCGATTCCTGCGTCAATCCCTTCAGCGTTTCAAAGAGTTCCTCGGGCATGGCCGATTTCACCGCCACGCACTGCATGATACCCGAGCCGTCGCGCAGCAGCGGGAAACAAATTTTGCCCGATTTACGCAGGTTGTACAGCCAGCCTGGAACCGAAACTGTTTCGCCAACATGTTTCGCGGCGTCGCAAATTCGCATGCGAGGAAAAGCTTGTTGAGGATCGGACATTACATATTCTCCAAACATTCAAAAATCTCTTTGATCGATTCCAGAGGCTCAGGAAAATCCGGCGACTCTTTCAATTCCAGCAGCAAAGGGTACTGCTGTTCCGCCGACCGCAGCAGGCCCATGGTCTTCTTCCAATCAATCGTACCGCCCTCGGCCAGAGTTGGAAACAGGTGCTTGTCGTCTGTTCCGTTGTTGTCATGCACGTGAGTCGAACGGATCCGCGGCTTCATGCGCTCGAACGCTTCGTCCACGCCTTCCATTAAATTCGCGTGCCCCGTGTCGAAGCAAAAATTAAGATTCAGATGCGTCACTCCCAGCAAATAACAAAGCCGCTGGGAAGAAGACATTTCATTCGGAATATTCTCCAATAAAATTTCCGCACCCCGATGTTTGGCGAACAGCGATATCTCCTCAAGTGAACCGAACGCAGTGTCCAACTTCCGCTCATCGAATTCTTCCGCAACCCCGCCCACATGTTGAATCAGGTATGAACAAGGGATCACCTCCACCACTTCAATCGCCCGCTTGATTTCATCCACCGCCGCAATGCGTTTGGCCTTGTTTAAATCGCAAATATTCAAGTGCGCCTCGGGCCCGCTGCGGCCCCAACGGTCATCGGTGTGCATCGGCAAATGCAACGAATGCAGTTTCAACTTTGCATCGCGAAACCAGTGGTCCAACTCCGCCACTTGCGATTTATTGGTGTAGTCCAAATGCTGCTTGGCGCAAAAAATCTCCACCGCCTCAATGCCTGCGTGAAGAATACGTTCCAAAGCCGCAACCGTCAACCGGCGGTTGACAAAATAGTGTGTGGATAGCGCGTGACGCATGAATTGTTAGTAACCGGCTGCTTTCCCGTCAATGCGGGGATCGGCGGCTCCGGCCAGCCAACCGTCCTGCTCAAACTCAATCGCGGCAATCTCGCACATGCTCGCCACCGTTTCAATCGTGTGCCCGCGCTGCGCCAGAAGCGCTCGTGTATCGGGTGAAAATCCTGGCTCCATCTGCAGCCGGTCCGGACGCCACTGATGATGGAAGCGCGGCGCGTTCACCGCGTCCTGCACGTTCATGTGGAAGTCCAATACGTTGATGATCACCTCAAATACGCTGGTAATGATACGCGTTCCGCCAGGCGTGCCAACCACCAACACCGGCTTTCCGTCTTTTAAAATGATCGCCGGGGTCATTGAAGAGAGAGGCCTTTTGCCCGCCACAATTGCATTCGCCTCACCACCGATTGCCCCATACATGTTCGGCGCCCCAGGCTTCACCGAAAAATCGTCCATCTCGTTATTCATCAAAAATCCCAACCCTGGAACTGTCACGCCCGATCCATACCCACCATTCAACGTGTAGGTAACAGCCACTGCGTTGCCCTCGCCGTCCACAATCGAATAGTGTGTGGTTTCGGTACTCTCCTTAACGTTGATTTCGCCATGCTTCACATCGTCACTCGGCGTCGCGCGAGATGGGTCGATGGACGCCCGCAATTTTTCTATATACTTTTTCTCGATCAACTGCGCCACGGGGACTTTGTAGAAATTTGGATCGCCAAGAAATTCCGCCCGATCCGCATAATATCGCCTCATCGCCTCGGCCATGTAATGTACCGATTGCGCTGACCCCGCCCCAGTCTCGGCGAACTTGGTCTTCTCCAGCACCGCCAGCATCTGCAATATTCCGATGCCCCCCGATGAAGGCGGTGGCGCGGTCACAATGTCGTATCCACGATACTTGCCTTCCAGTGGCGTGCGCTCCACGGCCTTGTAATTCTTCAAGTCCTCAAGCGTAATTGCGCCGCCATGCCCGGCCATCTCTTTGGCCAGCCGCTTCGCCGTCTCGCCCAGGTAAAAATCATCAGGCCCATTCTTCGAAATCCGTTCTAGCACCGCGGCCAATTCAGGTTGCTTCAACACATCGCCTGGCTCAAAGTAATCACCATTCTTCAAAAAAATCCGCTTCGATTCTTCCGATGCCGCCAAATTCTTCGCAACCTTCAACGATCGCGCCGCGCCATAGGACAATGGAAAGCCATTCTTTGCTAACCCCACCGACGGAGCAACCAGCTTCGCCCAATCCAACTTCCCGTATTTCTTATGGGCCAACTCAAAACCGCGAACCGTGCCCGGCACGCCCGATGCCCTCCACCCAATCACGGAATCCTTCGTCGGATTTCCCGCTGCATCCAGATACATATCGCGTCCAGCCTTAGCCGGGGCCATTTCCCGAAAGTCAAGGAACGTCTTGCGCCCATCGGCAAAGCGTACCAGCATGAAGCCGCCTCCGCCCAGATTACCGGCCGAAGGGTGCGTCACCGCCAAAGCGAAGCCCACCGCTATTGCCGCATCCACTGCGTTGCCGCCGGCCTGAAGCACGGCCACGCCTGCATCGGTTGCATGCGCCTCGCGGCTTACCACCATGGCTTTCTTCGCGCGCACCGGTTGCGCCGGATACACCGGCAGCAGCAAGACCGCCGCAGCGGTCAAGAAACGGAAAATAGTCATCTTTCTAATGTACCCTTCCGGCGGCGCTTCCATTCAAACAATGCAATGCCCGTGGCCACCGAAACGTTTAACGAAGAAATTTTCCCGGCCAACGGAATGTTCACCAGGAAATCGCATTGCTTGGCTACCAGCTGGTGCAACCCATGCCCCTCCCCGCCCACAACCAATACCGAAGGGGTCGTGTATTCCACCTTGTCGTAGTCATACTCCCCCCTCTCATCCAATCCATAAATCCAAAAACCGCGCTTCTTCAACAGATCCAGCGTCTGCGCCACATTGCCGATCTTCACCACCGGCAAGTGAGCCAAGGCGCCGGCTGCCGCCTTCGCCGCCGCATCATTCAATGGAGCCGATCTCCGTTCCGGGGCCAGCATGGCTGAAGCCCCGGCTGCGTGGGCGCTCCTCATAATCGCGCCCAAATTATGCGGATCCTCCACGCCGTCCAGCAGCACCAGCATCTCCGCCCCATTCAGCACATCATCTAATGTCGAGTAATGCGAGGCGCCAGTCATTGCCACGACGCCCTGATGCGCCGTCGATTGGCAACTCCGGTCCAATGTTTGCCTTGGCTCAAAACGCAACGGAATCCGCTTTTCGCGGCACAGTTCAATAATTTCCTGGACCCTGGGTCCGCCCGCGCCTTTGGCCACCATCACGCGTTCAATGGCGGTTCCGGCCTTCAAGGCTTCAAGAATGGGGTGAATCCCCGAAAGATTTGGCAATAGAGTTCCTTATTGTCTAGTTTGCCAGTTGTGCGCAGCCGTTTGGGACGGCATAATGGTAAAGCCGCTTGCTTACCTAGGGTGACCATAAAGAAGATGCCGGGCCCGGCCGTTCAAACAGAATTAGCTTCGCAGGAGATACCTGACAAACTTTACTTCCGCATTGGCGATGTTAGCCGTATTGCGGGCGTGAAGCCTTATGTGCTGCGCTACTGGGAATCGGAATTTCCTTCGCTTGGCCCGAAGAAGTCTGGCACAAACCATCGGTTATACCGCCGCAAGGACGTGGAGCTAGTACTTGAAATCAAGCGCCTGCTTTATGAAAAACGCTTCACTATCGAAGGCGCGCGGAATTTTCTTTCGACCAAAAATAAACCGTTCTCCAATGCTGTTGAGAAAAAGCAGGAGAAGCCCCGCCGGGAACAAAAGGCCCAAGCTCAATTATTTCCCACCGAAGATCCGATGGATCGCGAGACCATGCGTTCCATCGCAGCCGATTTGCGCGATCTCCTAAAATCTCTCCGCTAATCCGCTCCTCCAATTTCCCCCCCTCCAACCGATAAGCCCCATAACGGCCCAAATAAAATGATCCAACTCACACGTCTGAACAAGACAGCGATCGTTCTCAATTCCGATCTGATTGAGCATATGGAAGTCACTCCCGACACCGTGATCTGCCTTACTACCGGACAAAAGATTCGTGTACTGGAAAGCGCTGATGAGGTGATCCGGCGTGTGCTCGAATGGCGTCAGTTGATCCTATTTGCCGCGCCTCCCGTTACACTGCGTGTCCCCCCCGAAGCACAAGCAAAAGCAACGCAATTAATAGAAAAAGAAGTTGGAGGGTGCGATGGCGTCTCGTCCTGATCTGTCTACCCTCGCCGGCCTCGCTCTAGCGGGCGGCGGCATCATTGGCGGGCTGCTGCTCGAAGGCGGCTCCATTGGCGACATTTTGCAGCACACCGCGGCCATCATCGTACTTTGCGGCACTTTTGGCGCCGTCATGATCAATTTCCCTCTACCCGTCGTGATTGGCGGAATGAAACGCTTCGCCCATGTGTTCATGGACAGTTCCCAGGACATGCATCAACTGGTGAATCACATCGTCGAACTCGCGGGCAAGGCGCGCAAGCAGGGCATCGTTTCCTTGGAAGACGATATGAATGCCACCGCCGAACCTTTCCTCAAAAAGGCTCTAGGGCTTGCGGTCGATGGCGCCGATTTGCAGGAACTGCGCCGGATGCTTGAACTGCAAATCGACCAGGACGAACATCACGCCGGCCAAGAAGCAAAGGTGTGGGAAAGCGCCGGGGGGTATGCTCCCACCATCGGCATCATTGGCGCCGTCATGGGCTTAATCCAAGTCATGAAGAACCTGGCGAACATTGACGAAGTGGGTCACGGAATTGCCGTTGCCTTCGTTGCCACCGTCTATGGCGTGGCCTTTTCCAACATCTTGTTTCTTCCCGCCGCCAATAAAATAAAAAGCCGCATTCAAGGGGAAGTGCAGCGCCAGGAATTGATTCTGGAAGGCGTCAGCGCCATGGTGGAAGGGCTAAATCCAAAGCTGATCAAAGTGAAGCTTGAAGCCTATCTTACAGGCCACGAGCCCGCCAAACCGGCAACCAAGGCAGGTGGATGATGGCGCGCAAGAAGAAAGAACACGAACATGAAAACCACGAACGTTGGCTTGTGTCCTATGCTGATTTCATTACGCTCCTTTTTGCCTTCTTCGTGGTGATGTTCGCCAGCTCGCAGACCGATAAGGGCAAGCAAAAGCAAATGTCCGAATCCATAAAAACCGCCATGGAAGAAAGCCGCTTCACCGCCACCATGCACGGCATCCTGGGCGGTGTGGCCGATGATACCGGTAAAGGCAACGCCATGATGAAAGGCCCCGGCGGCAGCAAACCTGATTCCACGCCAACTCCCCCTCCGGAAATTATGGAACTGGTCCCGGCAATGCAACGCCTCAAGCAGGAACTCCGCGCGGAAATAGAAGCTGGCGCGATGGAAGTTCACATGACCGCGCGCGGCGTGGTGGTCACTATGCAGCAGGCCGCCTTCTTCCCTTCGGGCGACGACATGGTTGCCTTTAGTTCCTACGAAAGCGTGGGCAAAGTGGCCCAAATCGTAAACAAACTTCCCAACCCCATTCGTCTTGAAGGCCACACCGATTCCCGGCCTATCCGCAATTCGCGATTCCACAACAATTGGGAGCTCTCCGCGGCCCGTGCCATTTCCATGATGTCTCTGCTTACCCATGAATTCGAACTTCCGGAAACGCGCATGGCCATTGGAGGCTTTGCCGACACAGTGGCCATCGCCTCAAACGAAACCGAAGAAGGCCGATCCCGCAATCGACGCGTGGACATAGTAATCCTATCTGCACGGGGAGTACTGGAACAGCCTACGTCGGAAGGACCAATAAAGTGATATACTTGCCCCACGGAATTCCGTGAGTAAAATGTCATTCGCCGATCTCATACTATTACGAATATTATTTCTAGTACTAATGGCGTCAGCCTCCGCTTACCTGCGGCCGTTTCAACTTACTCCCCTGTTTGCCGCCCTAGTGGGTACAGGCCTTGGGCTGGTGATCATCTTCCTCGAACGGCGCACTCTTTCTATCAATCCGGCGCGCGCTTTCGGCGCCGCCACCGGGGGATTGCTTGGCATAGT
>JAYVXT010000367.1:0-6240 GCA_043785065.1 Bryobacterales bacterium
GACGAATATCGCGGAATCCCCGATTGCCATCGAGGGCTGGTGCGTGGTTGTGTCACTCAAATGGTGAAATACGCCGCACGCGGAATTGCCTTTGCCTCAAGCAGTCTGTCAACTCAACCGCCGTTTTCAGGTTGATGGAAGCAGCCTGACTTGATTTCCAGGTGCGGATCCCGGGATGGAAGATAGAAACGAAGCTTCTTCTTTGGTTGGGGGCAGAATTAAATTTGAACGCTTCCACATCGCGGACGGGCTCGGTCGTCCAGCGGCTTTCTGGGCATTCTACGGAGTAGCCTACCTCGGCAAGCTATTTCAACAGATCGGGGAACATCGACCTGGTCTTCTTTATCTTCGGTATTGAATTCACGACCACGTATGGATCGCTGGGATTATGCTTCACGTAATCCTGATGATAACCTTCCGCCGGATAAAATTCCGGCAGCGGGACAACTTCAGTGGCGATCTTCTTTGAAAACACTTTCGCCTCATATAATTGCTGAATGTAGGCTTCGGCGATCTTCTTCTGTTCCTCGTTCTGATAGAAGATGGCGGAGCGGTACTGTTTGCCCCAATCAGGACCCTGGCGGTCTACTTGCGTGGGGTCATGCGCCGCACCAAAGAACACCAATAACAGTTGGCCGTAGGTAATTATTGAGGGGTCGTAGGTGATTTGGATGGATTCGGCGTGCTTAGTCGCGCCAGATCCTACCATTTGATAGTGAGCGGTCTTCTTATCGCCACCCGCATAGCCGGAAACCACGGTATCAACACCTTTGATCATTTCAAAAACCGCTTCGGTACACCAAAAGCAGCCGCCTGCAAACACCGCCGTTTGCTTGCCCTGCAACGTTTTTGGGCTATCTAGAACGGGCTTGGGCATGGCGTGATCCGCCCCGCATGCCCATACTCCAAACATCATCATTAAGAACACTGAAGATCGAAAATTTCCTTTACTCATGCTTGCCACCCTCCACCCTCATCATCTCACGAAGATACCCTCATTTGAGGTCTAGTGCTGGACCAGGCTCAACGACGATACTAAATGAACCCGATAAGACATTTGTCATGCAAATGCTTGAAACAACCAAGGGCTACACTTGGAAAAACTGATGATTACTGGACAAACGATAAAAAAACAATTACTATCCATTGGCCTTATTGGCGCGGGAGCATTTTCCCAAACCATATTCGCCGCAACTGGTGCCCCTGCAGCCACCAGTTCTCTTGCTGAATTCAACTCTTATGTAATTCTGGCCTCCGTCTTAATCGGTGTTGGAATGTATCGCAAAGCGCGTTCGCTTGAATAACTTTCGAAGACAAGAAGTGCAGTATAAAGCACTCGGGTAAGTCTCTCCTTTCTGCTTTGGTCCGCTCAACCTCCTGCGGGCGGACCAAGGCTCCATTGCTTCCTTTATTTACCGATTCGATACAGCCGTCCAGCGGTTCTGATCAGCAACGACCCATCGTAAATAGCCGGCGTGGCCATGCACATTTCTTTTAGCGAATTCTTTCCAAGCAACTTATAGTCACGGCCAGCCGCGAAAACAAACGTGTCGCCATCTTCGCTTAACGCAAATACCTTGCCGTTGTAAGCCCAGGGCGAACTGGTGAAGGCGCCCGCCTCGCTGTCGATGCGCTGCTTGGTGTAAATCTCAACTCCGGTCTTTGCATCGTGAGCGGTCAGAAAGCCGCGATCGAGCAACGTGTAATAAATGTCACCATAGACCAGCGGTGATGGATTGTACGGTCCCGCTTGTTGTTTATACCAAGCCAATTGCTCTTTATTCCCGGTGATGTCGCCCTTTGCCCCAGGTTTGATCACATAAACGGGCCGATTCTCATCGCCGATATATCCGCTGGTTACATAGAGCAATCCGAACCGCGAGAAAGGAGTGGGGATGGCAATGGTCGACATGCCCTTGAATTCCCAGAGCACCTTACCATCCAGGTCATAGGACCGGACCTTACCCGTTGCGGGGGTGATGATTTCCGTACGCTCGCTGTTTTCCCAAACGAAAGGCGAAGCCCAATTACTTTTTTCATCGCGCGGCACTTCCCAAATTGTCTTGCCATTGGCTGCATCGAGAGCCATCAGGGAGGAGGCCTCATCATTGTCATCCACGACGTAAAGCCGCCCCTTGTGCAACACAGGCGAAGCCGCGGTTCCCCAACCATAACGAGTTTTGTGGGCCGGAAAATCGCGCTTCCAAATCAGCTTGCCTGAAAAATCGAAAGCCCAAAGGCCAAGGTTGCCAAAGTAGGCGTAAACCAACTTGCCATCGGTTGTGGGCGTTTCGCTGGCGAAACTGTTCTTGAGGTGACGCGACGTTGCCGGCGCGCCCCGCTTCACTTCCCGCTCCCAGAGCTTCTTTCCGGTGGCGAAATCGAAAGCGTAAACCATCCAGCGATGCTCACCGGCGGGCGGAGCCTCGCGATTGCCGCCGAAATAGAGTCCTTTTTTTGGAGCCTCCTGCTCGTTTGTAGCAATGACCGAGGTCAGGAAAATGCGGCCGCCCCAAACGATGGGCGACGACCAACCTACGCCGGGGACATCGGCGCGCCACTTGACGTTTTCGGTATCACTCCATTTGTCGGGCAAGCGCGAATCCTCGGCAATGCCGTTCGAACCGGGACCCCTGTATTGCGCCCAGGGGTCGGCGGCGAAGGCGGGCATCATAAGAATTAGGATCGGTAGGTATCGCATAGGCTTAGGATAGCAGCGGCGGCGCATACCCTTGACGCGGGCGAACTCCATTCGATAGAGTTCCCTCATGCTTTCCCGTGTTACCGCAACTTTCACGCTTAGTTTTGCCGCCGCCCTTGCGCAAACCAATTCCGGCGCCATCACCGGCTTGGTCACTGATGCCGCGGGCGCCGTTGTGCCATCAGCCAAGGTAGTCATCCGCGAAACCAACACTTAACGCCGTCGTCAACACCATAACCACTGGTGCGGGAAATTATACAGCCCCAGGATTGCCCGCCGGCCAATATGAAGTCGCCGTCAGCGCAGCTGGTTTCAAACGCGCCAGCGTAACCGGCATCGACGTGCGCATCACGCAGACTTCCACGCAAAACATTTCGCTTCAAATAGGCGATGTAGCCGAAAGCATCACTATCAGCGCCGATACGGCGATGATTAATCCCAATTCATCGGCCGTCACAACCAGCGTTGGGGAAAAGTTTCTGGAGGATCTTCCGTTCCAGGACCGCTCGACGCTCTCCGTAGTGCTACTGACGCCCGGAGCCCAAGGAGACCCACAATACAATGGGGGCGTGCAAAGCGAACTGCCAGGTATTTTCACTCAAGCCACAGCCCCCGGCGCAGCCATGTCCATCGGCGGCGGCATCCCCGGTGGTGGTTCCATTTTGGTTGACGGATCCGACGTCAGCGCCCCCGGTACCGGCCGTATGGTGATGACTTTTTCCCGCGACCAAGTTTCTGAAGTGTCTGTACAATCCAATGGCATTCCGGCGCAATACGGACGGACAACCAGCGCCATTATCAACCAGGCAACGAAATCGGGCACAAACCAATATCATGGAAACGCTTCCTGGTCACATCTTGATCCTTACTTACAAACGCAAGCCCTTGGGGCGGCGTTCCCGCCGACGCAGCATTACGATCAAGCAGCCATCGCCATTGGCGGCCCGGTGATCCTTCCGAAAATCTACAATGGCCGCAACAAGACCTTCTTCTGGGCAACGGGCGAACCGCAACGTCTGAAGATGTTTTTCGGAGCCACTCGTTCGCAACTGCCAACCGCCGATGAGCTTGCGGGCAAGTTCAACAACTCGTTTGACCTGCTCGATTCCACACTTCGCCAGAAGGACATTAACGCCGCCATCGATTCCCCAATACGCGGAAACAGCCTCCGCTACCATTACAATCTCAACGCGCAAGGCTTCCCGATTGGTGAAGTCCTCAATACTGTGGATCGGCCGCTAATCCCCAACAACGATTTGAGCGGCCTGCTGGCCAGGAACGCTCAGGCGCAGAAAATTTTGAAGCTGCTGTTTCCCTTCACTCCGGGGCAAGACACGCAGTTCATTCATTGGCTGCGGCCCGACGGACGTCCGGATGTGGATGGCACAAACTCCATCTGGGCGCGCGGGGCATATACGGAGGACAATCGGTGGAGCTTTAAGGTGGACCAACTCATTGGGACTACTGATCGCATTGCATTCCGCCACGCCTACTCCCCCGTCACAGGCACACGATTTGATTGGGCTGGTTACGCCGATCCTGGAGACTCCATTGCGCAGGACAAAATCAATTCCCGCAACATGTCGCTGATTTACACTCATACGTTTTCGGCTACTTTGTTCAACGAATTCCGCGCCAGTTACTCTCGAGGGGATGCGTTGCGGTCCGCCAATGATGCGGCGATTTCCAAGGATTGGGGCCAAGAGTTGGGCCTGGTTCCCGCAATTGCCGGGGTGCGTTTTCCAGCCATCATCGGACGAGGATTCAATGCGCAGGGAAGTTTCAATGGCCGCTCGCTTGACGTGAACGCCGGGGTTGGCAACGATCTTACGTGGGTAAAGGCGAGGCACACTTTGAAATTCGGCATGGAGCACCGGCGCGTGCAACTAAACCGTTTTGATTACGGCGGCCAAAACGGAGGCGCGTATTCGTTCACCGGACAAATTTCGCCCAACACCGGCGGCGTTAGCACATTCGTGGATCAAATCGGCGGACTCATCACCGGATCGCTTAACACTTACGTTTACCGTACAGTGCCCACCACGGCTTACTATCGCTGGCGCTATCTGGCGACTTATATTCAAGACGATTACAAGCTGACGACTAAGCTGACATTGAACCTGGGCTTGCGTTGGGATGCGGAAACGCCGCGGTCGGAAAAGTATGATCGCCAAGGCTTGTTCCTACCGGACTTGGCGGGCACGGTTAATGGCCAGCAGGTGAAAGGCGGGTACGCCTTCGCCAACACAAACGGCCTGGGGAGCACATTGTGGCCCACCAATTACCGGGGCTTCCAACCTCGCATCGGCTTAGCCTGGGCTCCTCGCACTTGGACGGTTTGGCGTGCGTCGTACAGCATGCTGAAAACACCGTTAACAGGGCTTGGCGCCGAAGTTGACCCGGACTTCAACATCAGCTCCGATTCCGTCTCCAGCGCGGCCCGCACGGGAGGCATCGCCCCTGGACCGGTGAACCTGATTACTAATCCCATCGGCCCACTAGCGGGCCCACGCGTGATTTCGCGGGATCCGATTTTCTTCATGAACAACGTGAACGCATTTACGTTCTACTCAATTCCCCAGACCGATATTGTGCCGACCGTTCAGAAGTGGCACCTGGGAACGCAGTGGATGGTGGGCCGTAATTCGGTGATTTCCATCGGCTACGACGGCACCAAAGGGACGCACCTGTTCACGCGCGGCTACCGGCTCAATTCAGTCGATCCATCGCGTGTCGCCGCAATGGCCGGGGCCGGCATGGATTTCCAAAGCACAAGCGAGGCGAACAATCTGATTGGCATCCGCAATTCCGACGGCAGCCTGATTCGCGGAACAATTTTGGATGCGCTGCGGCCCTTTCCGCAATGGTTCAATCGCAACATCACGACTCGGTACGACCGATCCGGCAACTCCATTTATCATGGCCTCGGCGTGGGATTCCAGAAACGATTCACGGGCGGCGTAACCACGCAAGGCGCCTACACGTGGTCGAAATCCATTGACGATGAGGTGTCGAACTTTCAAGGCGCGGGCGCAAGCGACATTTTCGGGGCTATTCCTTATCAAACAGTAAACCGCCGCGCGGAGCGAAGCCTGTCGGTGTTTGACATCCCGCACAAGTTCAATTCGGCGGTCAGCTATCAAGTGCCGTTCGGAAAGAAGAAGGTGTGGGGGGATTGGAACATTTCGGCTTTGTTCATGCGGTCGAGCGGCTATCCAGCCAGCGCCATTGCGGGCAACAGCGGCTGGTTCGCATCGAATGGCGGGGGCAATGCGCTGGATGGTTTTACGCTGCGGCCCGACCGCGTCCTCGGCGTGCCGGTGATCAATCCCAATTGGCGCAACTCGCCATTCACTGAGCCTTACTTAAACCCAGCGGCATTCGCGATTCCGGGGACGGAAACGGCGCCTGCTATCGGCAACGCTCCGAGAACTTTGCCGGATGCCCGAAGCCCCGCCATCACCTCGCTTGATGCTTCGGTGTTCAAGAATTTAAGCCTGTCGAAGGATAGCAAGCGCTACTTGCAACTCCGCGTGGAT
>JAYVXT010000368.1:0-6239 GCA_043785065.1 Bryobacterales bacterium
TCTGATGAGTCTGCCATAAGTTGCTAAGGCCTCCCGCCTTCGACACAACTTATCAGCTATTGGGAACTGTAGTCACGCACGCTTGCCGGAAGGACACAGTGTATCGGTAGTTGCTCCAGTTTGAGTGAAACTACCGAAGGATCCATCAAGTGACTGCCACCAGTTTCGGGAACCGCCGCCATTCCCGCATCCCGGCAGCCATGCACGCACTACGATCCGATCCACGCAACCGTACAGGCCTTCCGGAAGATCCTGATATTGGCTGGTGAACTGATCTGACACAGTAGCCTCCGCAGGCGGCATATTTCACCCAGGACGCACTACCCAGTCGACCGTCGAACCTGTGCTGCCCCAAAGGAGCCACTCTTTCGGTGCGTCAGTTTCAGAAAAAGCTTAGAACCTGAATTAGAAAACCTCAGCAGCACTTTCATCATAAGATGTCAGCTTCAGGGCAGCCGCTTCAACTTCAAGTTACGGAATTCCACCCGCATTTCAGGCCCTGCGTGGAGTTGCAAGCCAATTAAACCGCGGGAGGCTTGACTGTCGTGCGTGTCGATGGTCACAACCCCATTGAACGTTAGCCGGATGTGTTTGCCATCGGCCAGAATCTCGTAACTATTCCAATCGCCATGCCGGACAATCGACTTCGCCACAAGCCAGCCCTGGTCTGGCGTCTTCATTGTGCCGCGCCCGCGTCCGCGTTCTTCATAGAAGTTGCCCCACGCGGATTTCTGGTCGTCGACCTCTGACGCATCAGCCTGGTAACCCTTTAGGATCCACCCCTCGCCGAGGATCCGTTCGCTACGAAACTGAATTCCGCTGTTGTGGTTGCGCAGTTTGATTTCGCCCTTAAGAATGAAATTCGAAAAAGTCCCCTCGTGAATCAAGAATGTATTCACCTTGAAGGGCTTGCCGTCGCTACTTCCAACGAGGATGCCGTTTTCTACCTTCCAACGCTCCGCGTCGCCCTCCCAACCTTTCAAATTCTTGCCATTGAAGAGAAGGCTGAAACCTTCCTTCTTCTCCTCGGACGTAAGCTGATTGTCCTTGGGCACGCCCCAGCCCACTGCCAGGAAAACCGTCGAAATTATCACTATACGCATTCGCATCGTTAGGACCTCATCAACTCCGCCCACGTGATCTCCCGCTTTTGATCGATCGCCATCCGCCCCATAATAGCAGTGAGCGTGGTCTCCGCCGCACGAACTCCCGCATTCTCAGGAGTTCCATTTTTGATGTTGTCGATAAAGTGTTCCAGCGCATCGATCGTGATTTCGCGTGGGGATTTTTCCGTCACCGTGTCGTTGCGGCCGCGGTAGTGAGTCCAATATTCGCGCGCCGTTTCTACCGTTCCGTTGGCGCAGAAAAATTGCTCATTCACCGAGCGGTAGAACGGAGCCGTTAGCTGCGCCCCCGTTAGAACAGCCTGCACGCCACTCGGATACTTGAAAGTTACATTTACTTGATCAGAAATGTCGCCGCGCTTTTCCAATGTCCGTCCACCGGTCCCGTAAGCTGTGTCCGGGTGGCCGTTAAGGAACCAGTTCAAAACGTCGATACCGTGGCAGTAAGTTTCCACGATGATATCGCCGAACGTATCGCGCCAAACGGGCCATTGGCGGATTTTCTCTTCATAGTTAGCTGGTGGAGGAGGAACAGATATTTCACCCGCCGGGATCGCTCCCTTAATCCAGTGCGCGTGGGCCATTCGGATCTGTCCCAGCGCACCGCTATCGAGCGCTTTCTTCGCGGCCAGATACACTTTACCGTATCGCTGTTGGAAGCCGAACTGAATATTGATCTTGCGATCAGCTGAGTCCGCTGCCGCCATGACGCGTTTGCAACCAGCCACATCGAGCCCAGCCGGCTTTTCGATGTAGATATGCTTGCCCGCCTTGATCGCAGCCTCAAAATGCTCCGGATGCAAGAACACCGGCGTGGCGATAATCACGGCGTCTACGTCGCTGGCCAGCAGGTCGCCCATGTTCTTATAGCGTTTGGCGTCCGGCGCGGGAATGGCTTTGGCCGCTTTGTCTAGACGGTCGTCGAAGATGTCGCAAAGGGCTACTAGCTTCGCCCTTGGATCCTTCACCAAAAGTCCGGCGTCGAACGTACCTCGCCCCCCAGAACCGATTAACCCGACCTTCACCGCATCATTGGCCGCCGATCCACGAACCGCCGTGAAGGGGACCAGCACGGCCGACCGGACTAGCGCCCGCCGGGATACGCTGTCTTTAGAAGAAGTGTCATTTGCCATTCTTGCCTCCTGTTCTCAAAATGAAATTCGCATCGCTACTTGAACGACCCGAGCGGAGTTGGCGGCGATTAGCGCGCCAAACCGCGTGTTCACTTGTTGCCCTGCCGGATTGAATTGCGCGGTCGTATCCACTCCGCTAAATTGCGTATGGTTGAAGGTATTGAAAAACTCACCACGTATTTGCAGCGTCCGCTGTTCCGCCCCAAGCGAAATCTTCTTCACCAGCGAAATATCCCAATTGTTGAGACCAGGGCCGCGGATCACGTCCTTCGGCGCGTTCCCGAAAGTGCCAACAGCCGGCCTGGCGAACACGGTTGGGTCGAAGAAGCGGGTCAACGTGCGGTCTCCTTTGGCCAAAATCGGATTGGAAAGAACCACGGCCCTGACGCCGTCTCCGCCGCCGCCGATATCCGCGTTTTCAGTTGTCGTCAGGCCGATCCCGAGTGGACCCCCGCTTTGGAAAGTCGTAAGGCCGGCAAGCTGCCACCGGTCAAGGATGCTTTTCAGCACAGGCTGGTGAGCCGTGAATCTCGGCAGATCCCAACTGTACGAGAAAACCACGTTGTGCGTACGGTCGAAGCCGGCTTTACCATAACTCCAGACACGCATCGGGGCGTAGATGGGTAGATTGGTGTTCCGCGTATCCGCGTAATCCATGGTCTTCGACCAAGTCCACATCATGCCAAATTGCACCGACTTGGCCAACCGGCGGTTCACTCGGGTTTGCAAGGAATGGTAGTTTGAGGTCGAGGTGAATTCGCGGATGTCGATCGATCCAAAGCCGGGATAGGGGCGAAGAAAATTAACAGGCAGCGGTTTGCCCGGGGAAGTGGGGTCCTGATTTTGGGGCAGGAAGTTTGTGCCGTAGGGCGTAAGGTTGACACTGCGGTTGGCCATCAAATGGCGGCCTGCGGTGCCCACATATGCCGTGTCGAGCAGGATTCCCCGCCACAATTGCTGCTGCACTCCGAAACTCCAATTCATCACACATGGAGTCTCGCCAGAACGGGCCAGCCCCAGCACATTGCTCGGAAAGAGCACGGCCTGTGATTGTAGGAACGTGTTCATGTTGCCGTAGTACAGCACGGGGTTGTTCACTAACGGAGCATTAGCGGTCATTTCTAGCACTTGGTCCATAAGGATGCGGTCATAAAAGATTCCAAATCCTCCGCGAACTGCCGTTTTTCCGTTGCCTAGGACGTCGTAGGCAAAACCAAACCGTGGGCCATATTGCAGGCCGCGATCATTCAACAAACCGCGGGGATAATCCTTGTTCTGCGACGCCACGACGATGCCGTTATAGGGGTCGCCCGCCCCGGCCACAAGCGCGCCGATCAGAACCGCCGGAGCAGTTTGGCCCGTCAGAGGATTCTGCGCCACGCGGACGCCGCTAACGATCGAGGGCCGGTAGAGCGTGGGGGCCTTCACCCTTTGATACAGCGCCGGAACGAAACTGGCGACATTGTCGTGAGCACTGTAATTCGGCGGCAGGTAAGACAAGCGCAGGCCATAATCAATCGTCAGGCGCTTAGTGGCCTTCCACGTGTCTTGCGCGTAGAATTCCAGGTTCTGAAACCGGCCCCATCCGAAGGCCAAATTGTCCGATTCCGTGTAGCCGTAGAAATTGCCGAGCGACGCGTTCGAGAAAGCCCATCCCGTGTCGAGGGGATTGGTGGAGTTGCCCTGAAAATCGAATGAGCCCATGAATGTCGATTGGAAGCGCGCGTTGCGCGAGGTCGGCTCAAAGTAGACGCCGAACTTAAATGAGTGCCCGCCGCGAATCGTGGTGAAGTTGTCCGTATAGTTCCAGATGTTATTTCGGCCGATGAAGGGGAACTTGACTTCTGTGGCCAGGTTGATGGCGTTCGGCACACCTCCGAACGTTGCGTTGGGGAGAATTCCCAACGGATTAATTTCTGGATGGAACTGGCCCAAGGCAGCTAAGCTATGCGATGCCCGTTGATCCTGGGCCAGGGCCTGATCGTTTAGCGGCTTGCGATCCTGAATCCCGCGATTTACTCCGAAAGTGAATTCGTTTACCGTAGTTGCGTTAACAATGGTCGTCAGGTTCGTGGAAAGACTGCGTCCGCCGAGCGAATAGCTGTAATCGAATTGCGGCCAGTTTGCCGAGATGCCGGTGAAGCCCTGCCCGCCTTCGAACTGCTCGTGACTGTTGATTCCGCGGGCATAGAAGGTGGTGTTCTTCGTTAACTGATAATCCACCCGAAGTAAATCCACGCGACGCGGATCGTTGGTCGTCACTTGGAAATTGTAGTTGTACCGTCCACCAACTCCCAACGTGTTCGGCAGGGGGAAGACATTCAACAGAGCTTGCCCAAGAGGATTGATGCGGGATTTCGGGATAATCTTCCCTGGAAACGGCGCGCCGGTGGTTGGATCCTTGATAGTTGCCGCCGTGGCGGTGTAGTCGCCGTCGCGCTCCTGTTGAGTAGGAACGGTTAACTGCCCAAGAGGGTTCGGCAACTTAGTGGGCTGGAACTCCTCAGAAAAAAAGAAGAACAGCCGCTGCTTCGCCTTCTCGAATAAATGTGGGATCGCCACAGGCCCGCCGAGCGTATAGCCAAACATGTCATAGCGGTACTTCGGCCTCGGTATACCGCTTTTGTTGTTGAAGAAGTTGTTGGCGTTCAAATATTCGTTTCGCTTGTAGTAGTAGGCGGAACCGTGGTATTCGCGGCTACCGGACTTTGTGACTACATTGATCTGTCCGCCCGAATTCCGTCCATACTCCGCTTGATAGTTTGAGAGCAGGACGTGGACCTCGGCGACGGAATCGGCGCTAGGCTCGAAGTACGGTCCAGTGTTGCTTCCGGCATCGAGATTCGTCACTCCATCAAGCGTGAGGTTGTAGGTTCCTTCGCGATTTCCCGAAATGTTGAGGCCGCTGAGGCTGTTGTTGGTTGGGGACTCGCGCTTGTTTGTATCCACGACTCCTGGTAGCAGTTTGAGTAATCCCATGAAGTCGCGGCCCTTCAAAGGTAGCGTCTCGTACTGTTGGTTGGTCACAGTGTCGGCGCGCTCGGCGCTGTTAGTCTGAACGGTGGCCGCGCGGGCCTCAACATTGACCGCTTCGGCCGCGGCTCCCACTTCAAGTTGGATATCCTGCGGCAGCCGTTCGTTGGCCGAAAGAGCCATCCCACGCCGCCGGTAAGACTTAAAACCCGTGTGCTCCACAGACAGTGAGTAGGTACCTGGCTGAACAGAGACAAAGCTGAATCCGCCCGTTTCGCTAGTGACTCCTCCTCGTTGTAGGCCGTTGGCGTCGTTTGTCAATTTGACTTGAGCGCCAGGCACAACGGCTCCACTCGGATCGGTAACGGTTCCTGAGATGAATCCGCTAATCGTCTGGGCTAGAGAAATCGCCGCGGCAAGCAATGCATAGAATAGAAGTCTGCATAAGCGATTCATCATTGAATAACACTCCTTAATTGCCAGATAGACTATCACAATCAACGCGAAGATTACAGCTGACGAGTTCATCAATGGGCTATGATGGCATCGTGCCCAACTATCAGCTTGTCGATTTCGACAAAATACCCGGAGTTCCTTGCCCTTGTGGAACGGCGCGGCGCGCTTTTGCCGACGTACCCGAGTATCCGGCAACCATCCACGTCACCTCGATCTCTGAGGACGCCAAGCTGCACTACCATAAGAAAGTCACCGAGACTTACTTCTTTCTGGAGTGCGCCCCGGACGCGAAAATGGAATTCGATGGCGAGATCGTGCCTGTGCGGCCGGGTATCTGCATTCGCATCCCTCCAGGCGTCCGCCATCGTGCGATTGGGCGCATGCAGGTGCTCATCGTCGCGATTCCAAAGTTCGACCCGGTTGATGAATGGCTGGACTAGACATTTTATTGATCCAAGACGTTTGTAAATAATGCTCAATAGACAGGCATTACTTGGTTCCGCTCGAAAGTCGCCTTGAGCTTAGAGCTTGTTTTACCGAAAAGTAGGGCCAG
>JAYVXT010000369.1:0-6200 GCA_043785065.1 Bryobacterales bacterium
GCAGGCAGCGACTACTCCCCCAGCCACCTACGATGCAATGGTCAAGGGATCAAAACCGGTGCCACAACCTGTTGGGGTTAGCTGAGTGAAAGGGATACCAAAATCGTTCTAATTGTTCTACAACTTCGGCAACAGATGTTTTTGAATTTTACCCATTGCGTTGCGGGGCAACTTTTCGATCCTATGGAATCCGCGTGGAACTTTGAACGATGCCAGCTTGGCGCGGCAGGCGGCTTCGAGGCTGGCCGGGTCTGCATCACCGGCGAAATAGACCACGGGAATTTCACCACGCACCCGGTCAGGCTGGGCGGCTACAGCGGCTTCGGTTACACCTGGCTGTTCCAGCAGAAATTCCTCAATCTCTCGCGGGTAGATGTTGAAACCGCCGGAAATGATCAGGTCGCTCCTGCGGCCCGATAGGGTGTAGTAACCATCGGCGGAACGGCTGGCGATGTCGCCAGTTTTGAAGTAGCCATCCATGAAAGCGGCGCGGGTGGCTTCTTCGCGGCGCCAGTAGCCGGCAAAAACATTTGGGCCTTTCAAGTACACCTCGCCGGTTTCGCCATCCTGAACCGGCTCCAGGTTGCCGTTCAGCAGCCGCACGGAAATGCCGGGAAGCGGGAGGCCGACGCTGCCGGCCCGGCGTTCGCCGGTGTATGGGTTTGACATGTTCATCAGTGTTTCGCTCATGCCGTAGCGTTCCAGGATTGTATGGCCGTATTTGACGCGGAAATCTTCGTGAGTTTGCGCGGGGAGCGGAGCCGAGCCGGAGACGAACAGCCGCATGCCTTGACCGATGCCGCCAGCCGTGGCGTCGTCCAGATCGAGCAGACGCACGTAGACGGTTGGCACGCCGAAGAATAGAGTGGGCTTGAAGCTCAGGAATTCGTCCGGGGCTCTTTGATGCTCGAAGCGTTCCAGCAAACGCATAGTGCAGCCACTGATTAACCAGCAGTGCAGGCCGTTTCCGAGTGCATGAACATGGAACAGGGGGAGGCCGAGCAGGAAGCGGTCGGCTTCGTTAATTTGCCAACAAGTGATAAGAGCGAGAGCGTTGGCGATGAAGTTGTTGTGAGTGAGAACGGCGCCCTTCGATGCGCCGGTTGTGCCGGAAGTGTAGATGATGCCGGCCGGAGTGTCGCCATCAAGCGCGGCCGCGGGACGATGGTTTGAGTGCGCGGCGGCGGCGGCGGTTAGCGCGGAGAGAGGCCAGACGGGAATGGTTGTAACTATATCGGTGGCAACGGTGACGAGGGCCTTGGGTTCGGCATCATTCAGGATATGGGTAATTTCGCGATCACGATACAAGATATTGATGGGAACAAAGATTACGCCGGTTTTGATGCAGGCCAAATAGAGGTCGACCATTTCGACGCAGTTAGCGAGGTAGACGCAGAGGCGGTCGCCCTTTGTGAAGCCGCGGGCGAGGAGCAAATTAGCACGACGGTTGCTGCTTTGATCAAGATCAGCGAAGGTGAATTTGGCGCCTTGGAACTCCAGAGCGGGGCGATTGGCGCGGGTTTGAAAACTTAGATCGAACAAGTGGGAAAGAGTCACGGTGTCTGCTTATTGTTGAGGCGAAGCGGTAACTTGCATGCGATCCACATTTCCGGCGGCGCCGGTGGCGGTAAGCAGGAATGTGGTTTTTGTGGTGATGCTGATGGGGAAGCAGCGGGGCGATTCAGAGGGCTCGAGGGATTTCACCGGAGGAGTGAGGCGGAGGGAGACGGCGCCTTTGGTTTGATAGCAAAGTTGTAGGGGCTGGCCTGGATTGCCGGTGGCGACGTCGAAGCTTCGAATGAGAGTTGCGGATGCGGGGATGGACGGGGCGGCGGTGACTACGCTGACGGGGAACGATTGGCGAACCTCTTCGCCATCCTCCCCTTTGGCTATTGCGGTATATGTTGTGTTGTGTTTTGGAGAAACGGCGATGCAGCGGCTGTGCGATAGGCCAAGCACTTCTTCCGGCGGTTCCAGGCGCACGCTGGTGGCATCTTCAACGCCGTAGCACAGAGTCAACGATTGGCCTCTTTCCACTTGGTTGTTGGCGGCGGATAATTGCAGGATTTTCGCGTGCTTTGGCGTGGCCTGCTTGACTGGTTCCCGCGCGGGGCGATCCGGGGAGCAGGCGGCGAGCAGCAGCAATGAGGCGAGTGTGGCTGGGCGCATAATGGCGGCAACTCCCGATTGTAGCGTCTGCCGCGGCAACTTACCAAACACGGCCCGCCTTAAAAGAAAGAAAAGGCCAGCCCCGATGAGGAACTGGCCTGCCTTTCTATATGCGGGATATTAGTCGATGGGCTGATCTTTTTTGTTTGGTGTGGTGTTTTGGATGGTGCGGGCTTTAGGGAAGGTGAGGCGGCTATTCTCTTCGGGCAGGTTCACTTCAAGAGACATTTCCTTACGCTCGCGCATCAACTGCAATGGGATGCTTTTCTTCTGACGGGCGGCGCGGAGTTGAGTGGCGATTTCGCGGGGCGTGGTGACCTTACTGTTATCGAACTTGACAATAACGTCTCCGGCCTTGATGCCGGCCGTTTCCGCGGCCGAGCCTTTCAGTACGGAACGAACCAAAACTCCTTCCTTGACGCCGAAGTAAGCAGCCAGTTGATCGCTGAGCGATTCCGCTTCCACTCCTAGGCGGCCATTGGACCATCCCATATAAGGCCGGGGCATGTTGGCGCTCCATTCCTCTTGAATTCTGGAGCGCAATTTTTCCGCTTCCTCGCGAACATCGCCGGCGAGCTTTCGAGCGGAGTGGGAACTGACCATGCTAGTGGAGCGGCGGGCAATGGTTGCGGTGAGCGTCAGGGGCGCCCCTTGCCGGATGATGCTTAGTTTGACTTGCCGGCCGACCGGCGTTTCTCCAACAGTGCGGATAAATTGCTCTTTGCCTTCCACTCGCTGGCCGTTATATTCAAGGACGACGTCGGATATCTTCACTCCTGCTTTGCTGGCGGGTGCATCTTCGTCAACGTAAGATACTTCCACTCCATGCTCCTCTTTGAGCTTGAGCTCCTTGGCGCGGCCGGCGTCGATTTCCTTAACACCTAGACCGAGGTAGCTATTGGATGCAAAGGAGAAGATGTGAGCCTCGGCCGCCGGTGGAGCGGGAGGGGCGGGTTGGGCAATGGCCACGGCAGTCAGGATTAGTGAGGTGATGAAAAATTGGATGAAGCGGCGCATAACCTGTTTCCTTTTTTGCATTATAACGTTGAGGCAAGCTTGGCGATTGCTTACTTGTCTCTGTATTTATATTGACGTTTCCTCACAAAAAAGGTTAGCCGGTGTGCCATTAAGTTACGAAACGAATACGAAGACAATTGGGTGGACGGGGCTGCGTTCGGCGGGGAACTTAGGGCTCGTCAGGAAATAACCTTGCCCTCTCGTGAGACCGCTTGCTTTACGCGCGCGGCTCGGAACGCTATTCCGAGAAGCCCTGACCGTAAGACAGTGGATTGTGATGTCAATAGTTTTTTTCATAGTTGCTTTCATGGTTTCCCGCAGGGGAGGTGTTGGATAGGTTAATTCGGAACAGGCCCTTAGAATATTGGGGCGAACTTGTTGGGTAATGCTTCAGTTTAAGTTTTGGGTAACGCTTCAACTTTAGAATGTGTCAGTGGACGCCTTCATCGCCACCAGCGCGGCGTGGCTGCGTTGACGCAGATACGGATCGGGTTCTTTTTCGAGGAGCTTTTGAAGTGTGCCCGCGACGTCTGGTTTGTCAACGGAAACCAACATATCGATTGCCAGGATGCGGACTTCCGGTGACGAATCGCCGAGCAGGGCTTTGGACATCGCGCGCCGGACATCGGGGTAGGCGGCGAAGGGACGCAGAGACTCAAGAACCTTCATCCGCACTTCCGAGCTGGGATCTTTATCGAGCGAGGAGATTAGCGCCGCGCGGACATCGATTGCTTCGGTCCGTCCTTTTAAAACATCGAAAACTTCGGCGCGCAATCCGGCGTCGTCGAGGTCCTTTGAGGCGGTCAGCAACAGTTCGCGGATAGGTGCGTCCTCAACGGTTCCTCTGACCTTGGTTTGGTGGATTTCATCGACTAGCAATTCAACTTGGCCGCCGGGAGCGGACTTCACGAATCGGACACGCTGTTCGGTAGGGGTGGCTTCAAATTTGGCTTGATGACTTGTTTTATCGAAAGGGTGGAGCGAGGGTTGAGAGCCACCCAAGTATCCGGCTCCGAGGAGAAGTAAGCCCGCGATGGGTTGCAGCGACCAGCGCAAGCCTGGATGGAAATCGAACCATTCTTCGAGGCGCGCCCCAAGCCTGTAGCGCCGGCTTATTTGTTCGGCGGCGATGCGGTTGGCGAGAGCTTTGCGGGCGGAGACCAGTTGGGCGGCCGAAGGCTCAAGACGATTGGCGTAAGCGAGATCAAGGACTGCCCGTTCGAGAGCTAATTCGCGGGAGCAGGGTGGGCAGGATGACGCGTGACGGTCCATTTGTTCTTCCTCGTCGAAATTCAGTTCCCCGTGGACAAACAATGTCATTTTTTGGCGGGCAAGGTCACAGTTCATACCAAATCTCCCAAAGCGGCGCGCATTTTTTGCGTCGCTCGAAATAGGCAGTTCTTGGCCGACTCTTCGGTGGTTCCAAGTGTTTCCCCAATGCCGCGCAACCGCATGCCTTGATAGTGCCTTAACTCGAAGACCATCCGCTCGCGCGGGGAAAGGGATTCCAGAGCTTGGCGGATGCGTTCGCCTAATTGTTTACTGATGAGGTGGCGTTGAGGATCGGAACTAGCGCGGTGTTCTTCCATCCTCTCAACAGCGTTAGTGGTGGTCGAGTCAATTTGCCGGGTGGAATAATCTTCTTTGCGAACCTTCCGGCGGCGAAGATGATCGAGGCAAAGATTAGTGACAATCCGGTAGAGCCAAGTGTGGAAAGCGCAGTCGAACCGGAAGTGATCTAAGTTTTTAAAAACACGAAGAAAAGCTTCCTGGTAAATATCCCGCGCCTCGTCCTCGTTACGGAGGAGGTTATAGGCTATTCTCAAGACATTATTGTCGTAGGCCTCTACAAGCAATGCGAATGCATCGCCATCGCCTTTTTGGGCACGGCGGATGAGATCCGCTTCATTCAGCGTCGTCACCGCCCGTGCTGCTGGGACTGCCATTTCCCCCATTGCAATATTCTTTTCAATACACTGAATACTCGCTTTGACGAACGAATGTTCCAAGGGTTAGCAGCGAAACGGATAAAACTTTGCTTGAGCCCACTATTTATTATCGAGCCGCCATAAATTATTGGACGTCAACTTTAAAATAACCGGCTACCTCGCGTAGCCTAACAACCTGCTGTGAGTTTTGTTGCATTGTTTTGTTGATAGCCGAGATTGATTTGTTGGCTCCTTCAATAGCTTGTCTTTGCATGGAGCTGCCGTCGGAAATGTCTCGAACCATTTGGCTGACTTGTTCCATTTGATTGGTAATATCGGCCAGGGCGCTGCCCGACTGTTCGGCCAGCGATTTGCCGCCTGCCGCTTTTTGAACGGAGTCCGCGATCAAAGTATTGATATCCTTGGCGGCTTCCGCGCTGCGCTGGGCAAGGCTGCGCACCTCGGCGGCCACAACGGCGAAACCTTTCCCCTGTTCGCCCGCGTGAGCGGCTTCAACCGCCGCATTGAGAGCCAGCAAATTTGTCTTGAGCGCTATTTCGTCCATTACATGAATAATTTTGGATATTTTGTGACTGGAATCATTAATGTCCGTCACTGCAACGATCATCTGGTTCATCGCGGCGAGGGCTAGGCCGGCGCTGTTTTTGGCCAAGCTAAAACGTTCCGCGGCGTCGGAAGAGAGCTGGGCATTTCGCTGGCTACTTTCGAGAATTTGATGCATGGCGACCGCTGTTTCCTCAATAGTTGATGTCCTGCCTAACCGGTGATTTCCTTCATTGCCGGAGCCGCAAGAGGAAACTTGAGCCACTGCTTGCTCTACATTAGTGGAAGCTAGCTGCACGTCGCGCATGACTTCGCGCAAGCGCATGGTCAAGTTGTCATATGTGGCGGCGAGAATTCCAACTTCATCCTCGCCATGGAGACCGATAGTTTGCGTCAAATCTCCGCGCTCCAGCGACAAGAGGCCATCCACGACTTTTTTAATTGGTCCGGATACGGCCTTTGAAATGATGTACCCGATTGCGAGCCCCATCCCTACGCCAACAATACAGAGCGTCAGCATTA
>JAYVXT010000370.1:0-6197 GCA_043785065.1 Bryobacterales bacterium
CGGATTAACCTACAAACCCCATGCCGACGTCTCCATCAAATTCGATTACGTTTTTAACCGCAACTCAAGCAGTGTGCTGAAGCCGGTGGATGGAATCAATTTGGGAATAGGATGGTGGTTTTAACATGAAATTCCTAGTGATCTTCTTCGCCTGCGCAACCGCTTTCGGCCAACCAGCCACTGATCGCAAACCGGACCGGATTGTCTCAATCGAAGCGGAACGATTCACCTACAATCCCGCGAGAATCACCGTCAATCCGGGTGAACTAATCGAATTTGTACTCACCAGTGACGACACCGGCCACGGGTTCCGCATCCCCTCTGCCGGCATCGATGTCGCAATTCCAGCGCGAGGCCGCGGTGAAATCCGGGTCCGCTACCAGGCTCCGGAAAGTGGCGAAATAGCTTTTGAATGTTCGCGGCCCTGCGGCGCGGGACACAACCTCATGCGTGGGATCATCGTTGTAAAGAAAGTAAGGAAGAAGTCATGAAGCGCGTAATTACACTCACCGTTTTCTTCACGGCAAGCTTCGCCCAGACCGGAGCAATTCGCGTTCAACCGGGCGATCCTCTGCCTGGATTAACCGCGCGCGAACAGGAATTGTTTCGTCTCGGATTAGAAGACTTCATCGCCATTGAAACCGCTGGAGAGGGTTTGGGCCCCTCTTTCAATGGAAACAGCTGCGCTTCCTGCCACAGTGTTCCCGCTGTTGGTGGCATCAGCACAATGACGGAGGTGCGCGCCGGATACCGCGACGCCGATGGAAAGTTCACTGCCCTGCATGGCGGCACCTTGTATCACCTGTTCTCAGTCCCCCCACACAAATGCCAAGTTCAAATTCCAGCCGAGGCAAATGTGTTCGCCCGCCGCGCGCCCATCCAACTCTTCGGCGACGGCCTCATTGAAGCGATCCCTGACGAAACAATCATTGCATTGGAAGACCCAACCGACCGCGACGGAGACGGCGTTAAGGGCCGCGCCGCCCGGCTGGTGGATGTGGCCACCGGTCAAAAACGGATTGGCCGTTTTGGCTGGAAAGCCCAGCACGCGACACTACTCGCTTTTAGCGCCGATGCTTACGTCAACGAAATGGGCATCACCAACGACTTATTCCCCAGCCAGCAAATTCTCGGCGTCTCACTGGAATTGCAGAAGCTATGTGGCGCCAAACCAGGCATTGAAGATTCCCGCAACCGCCGCACGGGTTTACGTTCCATCGACAATTTTGAATTCTTCATGAAGTTCCTCGCGCCCATTGAGCGAGGTCCCGTCGACGCCAACGTCCGCGCCGGGGATGCCATTTTCAATTCCATCGGTTGCGCGGTCTGTCACACACCGATACTGATGACCGGCCCTAATCCTAACCCTTTGTTCGACCGCAAGCGCGTCGAGCTCTATTCTGATTTGCTACTGCACGATGTGGATACGGGCGATGGTATTGAGCAGTGGCCGGCCGCCGCAAACGAACTCCGCACTCCAGCCCTGTGGGGCCTTCGATTCAGGCGGCCCTTGTTGCATGACGGTAGCGCCGGAACGGTGGAGGATGCAATCAAGCGCCATGGAGGAGAAGCAAATTCGGCCACGGAGCGGTTTGCCGGGTTGTCCTCCGCTGATCGGCGGCTTCTATCCGCATTTCTGAATTCGTTATAGTGCCACAACATGCTCCACCAGCAGTTTTCGACCATAGATCGATTCAAAAACTGCTCCCGCCCGCTCGCCGGCCCATTGCTCCAAATTCGTGTTTTCGTTTGACAGCAACGAAACGGTCACTCTGGTATTAGTGACTTCGCAATCCACATCGGCCACCCGCTGTAATTGGCTTTCTTCCAATCCATCCGCCAACCGCAGAATTGGCGTCAGCCTCCAAACCAATTCCCGCACCGCTTCAGGCTGCGCGACAAAAAACTCATGCCTCGTCTCCGGGATCGACTTCCGATGGAATCGGCACAGCAGCGCCACCGTCTGGCGCTCTTCATTCGTGAAGCCCGCCAGATCCGCATTGGCCACCACATAGTAGGAATGTTTGTGATGCCCAATTCCGGAAATGTAATGCCCGGAATCCACCAAATAGGCCGCTGCTTCCAGCAGCTTTCCGGCATTGGCCGGAAGTTGATGCAACGGACGAAGACCGCTGAACAAGGCATGCGAAAGTTCGGCCACCTTTCTTGCGTGGGCAACATTCACGCCAAAACGCTTGGCCAGCGCCTCCACTCCGCGCCGCTGCTCCGCGTTCAAGCGGCTAAGTTCCGCCCCCGCCCGCCTTTGCGATAAGTCGGCCAAAATGCCATCGCGAACACCCGCCGTCGAGTAGTGAAACCGCGTCACATCGAAACACTTTAAAATCTTATACAATACCGCCGTGCCGGCCAAAATGATCTCAGCCCGCCGTGGCCCAATGCCAGGCGACTTCCGCCGTTTCGCCAAGTCCATCCGCGACAATTTCTGAAACAACGAACCGATTTCCGCGGTGGAAACCGTCATCCGGTCAGCCGCCTCCCGTTCCAAACGGCCAACTCTCAATATGGCGCACATCACCGCCGCCGCCGTGGCGGAGGTACCCACCGCTTCATCAAAAGCCGGTTGCGGGCCACGCAACACTGTCCGCAACTTCTCATCAATGAAGCCATCAAGGCGCTCCAATTCCTGCGTCAATGGCGGGTCGTGCTTGAGAAACATCTCCGTCAATCGCACTGCTCCCAAAGGTTTCGATGCCGCCGAAACCAATCTTCCACGATGGGAGTCGATAATCTCCGCGCTGCCGCCGCCAATGTCTATCATCAGCCGCCGCACCTCTGGCCGTGGCCACCGCGTCACCACTCCGCTATGAATCAATCGCGCTTCTTCCAGCCCGGAAATGATCTCCACCGGAGCTCCGATGGCCTTCGAGGCCCGCGTTAAAAACTCCTGCTGATTGCCCGCGTCGCGCACGGCGCTGGTTGCCACCGCCCGCACCGCCGTCACATGCATCGGGGTATAAATCGCCGCAAAATGTTGCAGGGCGGCAATCACCTGAGCCATCGCTTCCTTACTGATTTTTCCGCTGGCGAACACACTCGAGCCCAGGCGCGTCACCTGCCGCTCCGCCGCCAGAATCTTGATTCCGTCTTTCAGTGAGACTTCGCCAACAGCCATCCGCACTGAATTGCTGCCAATGTCTACAGCTGCATATCGCGCCATCCTCGACTATCATAGGAGTTTTCCACAACTATGCGCACGCTAGATCGCAATAAAACTTTGTTTGGGATTTTTGTTGAACTCCCCACGCCCGCCTCGGTTGAGATTGCAGGCGCAACCGGGTGGGATTTCGTGGTCATTGATTGTGAACATGCAGCCATAGCGGCGGCATCATTGCCCGATTACCTAAGGGCGGCCGAGGCTTATTCCATTCCAGCCATTGTCCGCGTCCCCTCGAACACGGTCGAATGGATACAAGCGGCGCTCGATTCAGGCGCGGCGGGTGTACAAATCCCCCAAATTTCATCTTTGCAAGCCGCGCGCCAAGCAGTGGAAATGGCTCGTTTTCACCCCATCGGAAAACGAGGCTTAAACCCCTTTGTGCGGGCCGCGCGCTATTCCACCGAACCGTCGCCGCAGTTCATGGAGAGGTCGAACCGCGAAGTGGCTTTGATTCTTCAATTGGAAAGCGTCGAAGCAGTAATAGTGGTGGATGAAATCGTCAAGCTCCCAGGCATAGACGCAATTTTCCTTGGCCCATACGACTTGTCACAGAGCCTCGGAAAACCCGGAGAAGTAAATCACAGGGATGTATTGGACGCGGGAGAACGCGTTTTACGTTCCGCTGCCGAGGCTGGTCTAGCCCCTGCGGTTTTCGTCAATACAGCGGAAGCCTCGGTGGCCTGGGCTCAAAGAGGCGCTCGTTGGATTAGTTACTCCACCGATTCCTTCCAGCTTGCCGCCTCAATGCGCAAGCTAAGGAATAGCATCGGTGGTTAATTGATCTCTAGTTTTGAATTAACCTTGCCAACAATAGCCTGCACGAAGAATGGTCTGGATTTCGGCACTTACACCCAAATCACGCATCTTCCTCCGAAGCCGCTGAATATGAACGTCCAGCGTCCGAGTTCTTACACCCGCGCTGTAGCCCCACACTCTCTGCAAAAGAAAGTCACGGCTCAAAACCTGACCTTGGTTTTGCCGCAATAAGTCCATCAATTCCCGCTCTTTGCGGGTCATTCTAACGTCGTGCACGCCTTCATAGGAGGCAGCAGCAGTAGCCTGCATCGCTTAATTACTCCTTCACCAAGAAGTACGCGTGCAGACAGCAGGTCGTTTCAAATTTCTCAAGCGGTGCGATTACCCCGCCATCTCCGGATCAGGAAGACGGGCAGTAACTCGTTGATAAGAATGTAGAAAAGAATCTTCTTGCACCCGGCAAGCCGGCTGTTCAAACATGATCCTGAATAACATAACCGCACCGCTTGGGCGCATCCCTGGACTTACTTGCGCCAATTGTTGGGCCGCCTCCGGAATACAACGTTGGCAAGTTAGTCCGAATTGAGCACAATTGTCGGGATGCCGAATAAAGTAGTCTTCACTGCGTTCCATCATTTTCCTCCCTGCGAAAAAGGAGTGTTAATGACGCGCTTCTAATGGCGCGCCTTTGGCACTACTACATGAAGTGAAGCTGGTGCCCCCCATGCTCCCTCCATTTCATGAATCTCTAAGCGCAAGTTCGCTTCGGCGCGGTTTCAAACTTATAAATCCCACGTTATTTCTCTAAGCCGAAGCGCCTCCGCCTTGCGCATATTCGTAGACCATTGGTTCCGGTCTGGTCTTATTTTTACAATCTTTTTTGATCTTGGTCCTAGTGTCTTTTAACTACAAGGGCGAATCTCTGTTGTACCGTATTTCGCGCAGAATGCCTAAGGGGAAAATGAGTAGGAGACTAGGTTAAAAGGGGGTATTACTTCCACCTACGAATGAGGGTATCCTAAGACCGAATGCGCTTCCCTTTTTCTGAGCTTTTTTGTGGCATGCTCCTGGCGGCGTCGAGCCACGGTCAATCAATTGGTTACCGTGAAGTTAACGCTCCGGGTTCAACAGGCGTCATGACCTCTCCGATTCCCTTCTCCGCCGTCGCCGTAAGATGGAGTCCGGATATTACACCTGTCGTACATGTGAGGGGATCCGCCGATGGAATTTCATGGACCAATTGGCGCGCCTTGACAGCCGATCCCGACTCCGGGCTTCCCTCCTCCGCCCTCGCCTGGCTCGGCGAGGGCATCCGGTTCTTCGAATGGGAAAGCTCCACCCCGGGCGTGGTCTTCGTCTTCATCGATCCGGGAAAATCGACGGAACAAGCGAAAGGCGTCCCCCCACGCGCCATCGAAGCCGGCAAACCTCAAGTTGTCTCCCGTACCGATTGGGGATGCCCCGACGGCCAAAATTACCGCGGTACGCCAACCTACACAACCGTAACTCACCTAATCGTTCATCACACCGCCGATGGCCCCGTGTCCGATTTCGCAGCCTGGATCCGCGCCATCTGGACCTTTCACGTCTTCTCCAATAAGTGGGACGACATTGGATACAACTATCTGGTGGCTCCCGACGGCCGCATCTTTGAAGGCAGAGCGGGAGGCGATAATGTATTGGGCGCCCATTTCTCGGGCCAGAACAGCGGCACCATGGGCGTGTCGCTGCTTGGGACATACACGAAGTCACTTCCCTCGACTGATGCGTTGACGAGCCTGCAATCAATCCTGGATTGGAAAGCCGATCAACGAAAAATCGACCCACTGGGCGTTACGCTCCATCCCGGCACGCGGCTCTACTTGATGAACATCTCCGGCCACCGTGACGCCAACCCCTCGCCATTCGCCAGCGGGACCACGGAATGCCCAGGCGATGCCTTCTATCCCACGCTTCCCAGTCTGAGGACCAACGTGGCGGCGCGCCTTGATACGATTCATACCATCACATTGCTGCTAGAAGATGCCGAGGCCGGCCCTGGAGCAGGTTGGAAGCCAAGCGGAATGTGGCATGTCACTGGCCGCAAGCCCGCCGGGCATGCATGGTGGTTCGGCAACGAATCAACCGGTACCTACGACGGCCAAGGCTCCCCTGTTTCAGGCGCACTTGAATCCCCAGCCGTGGAGGTGAATGGCGAGTCCTTCTTGACTTTCCGAACCTGGTACGAAACCGAAAACCCGACCGCCGATTGGGACAAGAAAAT
>JAYVXT010000371.1:0-6179 GCA_043785065.1 Bryobacterales bacterium
ACGGCGGTCTCACCTAACTCGGTCGAGTAAGTCTTGCGGCGGAAGATACGGCCTACCGAAGGAAGACTGTTGCCGCCCACAGTGCCGTTCGGATTCGTATCGCGAAACCCGTCGAGGTTACCGCGAAAGAACAGGGCGTTGTTGTCGTTGATTTGATGATCGACGCGAGCGAAGGCCAACACACCGCGATATTCGCCGGTGAAGCTGCCGGGCGCTATGGGTGACGTGATGGGCGATACTCGATCCTGGCGGCTAAGTTCCACTGCGGTAAAGAAATGCGTGTGGCGGCCAAATAGGGGCCCGGAGAGGCTGAGGGCGGTCTGGTCGAGGTGGTCGCTAGTGATCTGATTTCCGCTAGTGGCATTCGCCGAAGTGAAGCCGGAAAGCGCCGCGCCCGCTGCCGAGGGGCGAAACATTTCAAGAATTTCACCGTGGAACCGATTGCCGCCACTCTTGGTGACGATGTTTACCGCTGAGCCAGTTGAGCCACCATACTCCGCCGAAAAACCGCTTTCAAGCACCTTCATTTCCTCCACCGCCGCCATAGGAACGGTGCTGAAAATGGTCTGCCGGCCCCAGCTATCGTTGCCGGTGGAACCGTCCACCTCGAACGTGGTTTGGCGGCGGCCGGCCCCGTTGGTTGTAAATAGATTCTGGTTCAGAAAAATGTCGCCCTGACTGATGGCTGGCCTGTTGGCGGCGCTCAGCAAAGGTAAAAATGTAATGCGCCGGTTCAACAGCGGGGTGGACTGAATTTGCGCCGAATCGAGTAGATTGCCGATTTGCGGCTGATCGGTACGGATCTCTCCGGCGACGCCCGTAACGATGACTTCGGCCCGGCCGCGAGTAACATTCAGCCGCAGCTGGATGCTTGCGTTTGTTCCCCCAGCCAGCGTGATCGCTTCTAGTTCCGCATCGGCAAAGCCTGGTTTACTGGCTACGATTCTATATGATCCGGCGGGAAGACCAGCCATGGAAAACGCGCCGTTCGCGCCGCTTTCCGCTTTGCGTTCCATTGCAGTGAGCGTGTTGGTGGCGGTGATGGAGACGCCACGGACAACTGCCTTTGTGGAGTCTGTAATCAGGCCTTCGAGGATTGCGGTATCACTGGTCTGAGCGATAACAGTCAGCAATGAAATTGAGACCAGAGGAAAGAAGCATCGCATAGTTTTCCAAGCCTAACAATCTAAGGCGTCTACTACTATGGATCGTAGGTTTTGATTCCTTGAAAAAAAACAAAAACCTTCAGTCTTTTGAGGGGCTTGGCTGGCTCAAAAGGGGGTAATTGCTACTTAATCTTAGCTGTCTGATGCCCGGCCAGCCGCCACATCCCGTCTTTTTTCACCCAATAGTGCATCAGCATTAAGTGATCATCGAATGGGCCTGCATCGTTGACGCCGGTGAAGCGGACAAAGGAGTGCGTCATGGCCGAATCCCCGTACAGCAGTACTTTGGTGGATTCGAATGTCATGGTCTCGTAGCGCTGCTTTCCCGTCTTCAGCCGGTCCAGGTACTTCGGCTTTGAATCGACATTGCCGGTGGAATGGCCGTACACCAAGTCGTTTGTGTACAGCTTTTCGAGCGTGGCGACATCGCGCGATTTTACGGCTTTCGCCCAGGCTTGATCCGCTGCTTTGATGTCCTCCTCAGGGGTGGCGGCGGAAAGAGCTAATGTTAAGAAGAGAATTGGCAGGCATCGCATAGCACACTAGTTTACCAATTTCGGAACAATTCGGGGCTTTGAGATCACCTGAATCGTATCGGGGACAGATCCCGAACGTTACGTCTAGTTCTGATCCCCCGATTTCCATCGAGGGGATAGTAGAAGTGTTGGGACTAACCTAAAAGTTGAGCTTCAACGCCAACTGAATGACTCTCCAACTTTCGCCATTCGAGTTAGTCGTCGCCGAACTCGCAGTCGACAATGTTACGCAGCAAGCCTGCCCAAAAACCCCAGACGTAATCGCCGGGCTGCCAACACTGGCATCGCGTGGATTGCGGAAGTTTGGATGGTTCAGCGCATTAAACAACTCCGTGCGAAACACCATCTTTACACGTTCAGTCAGCCGGAATCCCTTCGTAATGCCCGCATCCAAATTCCAGTATGACGGCCCCTGGAAGATGTTACGGCCCAAGCCGACGTCACCGGGGTTAGGGAAAGTGAACGCATCGGCATTGGCAAAGAATACAGGGCCAACCACGCCTTCCTTGCTCTGCAGTTGCGCCACTGGTAACGTTGCGCCGGGCTTGAGCGCCGCGCGCGATTGCGAGGAGTTGTTGGCCGTCAAAACGCCGGAACGCACACTAAACGGCTCGCCCGATTGGTACGTGTAAATGCCGTTCCAGCTCCAACCACCGATCACCGTATCAATGGGGCGAGGGGCATTGGTGAACATCTTCTTTCCCTTGCCGAATGGAAGCTCATAAATCCCGGTGACATTCAACACGTGGCGTTGGTCGAAATCGGAACGGGCGCGCTCGTTCTGGTAGTTGCGTCCATCCACGGGCGTGCGCGCGTTAGTCGTGGTGAATCCTCCGCCGACGGTCGAGCCCACAGGGTCAATCGAAAGGTTATCAATCGACTTACTCAACGTGTAAGACCCACCAAGCAGCAAGCCCGCCGCATCGTACCGCTTACGGAAGGACAATTGCGCGGCATGGTAGTTGGAATCGCCACCGTTGTCGATCACCAGAATCTGGTTGAATTGCTGATTGGGGCGCAACTTCGCAGCGATCGTTGTTTGCTCCACGCGTCCGGCGAAACCGCCGGCTCCATTTTGGCTCAGTTCGGTAGACGTGTTGGCCGATGTAAGGAACGCCTGGTTCACTATGCCTTGCTGCAGAATAGGCACGGCAAACGCGCCAGGGCAAGCGGCTCCGCCCACGGTCAATGTTCCGTCGGCGCGGCAACCTGCGATGGCCACGTTCTTCTGCATGGCAAGAAACGAGGGTAGAATCGGTTTTGCGTCAATCTGATTCGCATCCCATGAGCGGTACAGCCGCACGCCGCGGCGGCCAACGTAACCCACCGAGACAACGTAACCCAGGGGCAATTCGCGTTGAATCGTCAAGTTCCATTGATGGACCGTAGGCAGCTTCATGTTGGGATCAAAGACGCGCACGTTGGGGGCGTTGCTTAATGTCTGAACGGGTAGCGTTAGGAACGTGGAAGGCTTCACTGTAGGCTCCGTCATTTCATTCGGAAAGCCCGCTCCTAAACGAACGTCTTTTACTGGCTGGCAGCCCGCGGTAGTGCTTAGCGCGCCATTCGCGCCGGAGAAGGATGAGTTACAAGTAAAGGTCTGCCCGGGTACCGAAGCCGCGACGGAGGTTATGGAAAAGCTGCTCAGCGGGTCGAACGAAATGCCGTAGCCGGAGCGGATCACAGTCTTTGTGGAATTACGCGGCGACCAGGTAAAACCAAAACGCGGGGCGATTGCTCCGGCGTTGAAATTTTTGAACCAGCGGCCGGCATTGACGAATGTCACTGGACCTTGACTGCCATCAATGGCCTTGTTGGGCACATAGGCGCGGTCGCCAGCCTCGCTAGGCGGCGGATTCAGTTCCCAGCGGATGCCATAGTTCAGTGTGAAGTTCGGCCGCAACTTGTACTCGTCCTGCGCGAATACGTTGTACTGTTTCTGACGCTGGCCCTGAGACCAGAGTGTCACTCCCGCGCCGGAACGAAACGGCAGGAAAGTATCGTTCTTTAAGTCGCCCAAGAAGACTTGAGTAAGTCCGGCGGGAATGCCGAGTAAGTCATTCATTGTCCCTTGGAGCCGGTTCAAATCGGTGGAGGAAATACCGGCCACGGTTGAAGACGCCACAATCGGAAGGTTGAAAGCCGCGGAAGGCGGCCGTGTGGTGCGCGATAGCGAAATGGCCGGGGTTAGGCTAATGCCGCCTACGTCGCCGCGCTGATCGTTGTGTTGGTACAGGCGGATGTTGAGGCCGAAGCGCATCACATGCTTCCCATTTAAGTAACTTAGGTTCTCCACAATCTGCGGCGTGTTCACAGCGCGATATGTGCGCGGGTTGGACGTGTAATCCACAGTTGAGTTATTGAAGGTGAAGCGGGGCGTATTGGGAAACATGGGATTGGCTTCGCCTTGCGTAAACAAAAACTGCCAGCGGGAAAAGCCCAAGGTTAATTCGTTCACCAGCCGTGGCGAAAGCACGCTGCGGAAACCGAGCGCCACATTGTTCGCCGGACGAAACACTTCGCCGCGGGCCGGATAGCCGGGAATAACCACTGGCCGGCCATTGGCGGGGTCGCCGTTCAAGCTATTCTGTTCCGCGCCAAGCCAGCGGAAGAATACGGAATGCTTTTCGCTTATGGTGTGATCCACGCGCAACATATATTGCGGCCCGCGAACACGAACAGGCGTGTTCCATTGATAGTTACCCACGTTAAGTCCATCGCCCGAGTTATATGCGTTGGGCGCGGGGTATTTGCCCAACACCTTGTTCACCGCCGGATCAATACCGGCCTTCGCCGGATCATTGGCGAAGATGTTGTAAGCGGCGACACAATTCACATCGGCCACGCCCGCGCAATTGCGAATGCCCGCCGCGTATTGGCCGGTGCGGGGATCAACCAATAGAGACGAATTCTGCGTGATCTTTTGTCCGGCAATCACCAGCGGAGCTTTCGGGTCCGCAACGAAATAGCGGAAAAGGCCGGAGAGCGCTGAAGGGCTGTAAAGGTTCACCGGGCCGAAGATTTTGTCCACCGGATCGGCGAAGTTCGCTTGTTGCCCCTGCCAGCTTCCAAAAAAGAACGTTTTGTTGCGCCGCACGGGTCCGCCAATTTCAAATCCATATTGGTTCAGCTGAATGATAGGCTTGGTTGCGCCCTGGGCGTTCGAGTAAAATTCCTGGGCATTCAATGAAGTGTTGCGGAAGAATTCAAAGGCTGAACCATGAAAGGTATTTGTGCCGGAACGCGTGGCGATAGAAACGTTAGCGCCAGAGTTGCGCCCTTCTTCGGAGGTCGGGTTGGATGTGGTTACCTTGAATTCCTGCACGTTATCGGGGTTCAGGCGGAAGATATTGTTGGTTGGGTTCGGATTGGTGGATTCATTAGCTTCAATACCGTCAATGGTGACGTTTACCGCGCCCGAACGCGCTCCATTCACGTTTACCGTGTTGCCGGAGCGTTGCACTACCCCGGGTTCATAGATCAGCAGATTTAGAGGATTGCGGCCATTCAAGGGCAAGCTAACAATGGCCCGTTGTTCAATCACGTTGCCGATGCTGGCATTAGCTGTTTGCAGGGTTTCAGCCGAAGCGACGACGGAGACGCTTTCACTTGACGCGCCTACTTCCAGCGCGACATCCACCACAATCGGAGTGTTGATTTGCACCGTGTTCGCGCTGCGAGTGAAGCTCTTAAAGCCGGCCGATTCCACCTTGACGGAATAGGAGCCCACGTTGATCGCCGGAAATACATAGACTCCGGCGTTGGTTGTGTTCTGCCGTTGGACAACGCCCGTGGCATCGTTGGTAAGGGTGACCTGGGCGCCTGCGACGACGGCGCCTGAGGCGTCGCGAACGGTTCCGGAGAGTTGCGAGGTGGATGTTTGAGCCGCCGTATAAGTAGCGGCCATCAAGAATGCTGCCGTTAGGCGCAAAGCGGCTTTGAAAGTAGACATGTTAAACCTTTCCGAAGTAATAACGTTACATAATGGTAGCGCGGCATTGCGACTGGAATAATCAAACCATTATTCTCCCACGCCGGTGTTGATGGCCGCCCCCAATTGCTTTTATCCGCACGGCTGCGGTTGCTGTTGAGAGCTTGCACCTTCAAACGAAGGGCGCGAAGACTTTGTCGATGCGCTATGCGTTAGCCGGAAGGTTGAAGAGCGCGGAAACGCTTCAATCCGCGTAACCAGCCCCTCCAGTATGACGGGCTGTTCCACCTTCTTAGTTAGACTCGGCGAGCTCTAAGCCCTTTGCGCCATGTTATGATCGAGTCCTGGCAGGGTCCGGGAAACTGAAGCAACGGCTCTTGTCGGGAAGTATTTCTGGCAAGCAATTGAGAGCCCTGCTCAACCAGCAAGGATGGAGATTAGACAGAACCAGAGGGAGTCATGAAGTTTGGGTGAAAGAAGGAAACACCTTGGTGTTGGCTCTGCATTCCAAAGAACTGAAGCCCTATCAAATCCGAGAGGCGCGGT
>JAYVXT010000372.1:0-18473 GCA_043785065.1 Bryobacterales bacterium
TTATGGAAAAGCTTGACGGAATGGCCAATCCGACGGCGCAGAGGCGGCAAATGGAGCGCTTGAAAAGAGCTGCGGACTTAAGCCTTTCCATTAACGCAAAGCACCCTGCGGTTGTGGAGAGCGTGGTTGGAGGTGGCTGGCCGAAAGATTGGGATCAACGCAAGGAATATCTGGTGGACCGCTTACGGGAATGGACCGGCGTGATGGAGCGGCGGAAGGTGGTGCTTTGCGTAAAGGCGCATGTTGGGTCCGCGGTGGACACGCCGGAAAAGCTTCTTTGGCTGCACAAGCATGTGAATAGCGCCTATCTGAAGCTGACCTATGATTACAGCCACTTTCAGTTGATGGGGCTGGATCCCGCGACGACAATGAAGCAGCTTGCGCCATTTACCCGATTCGTCCATTTGAAGGACGCGGCGGGAACGGCCGAGGCACCGAAATTCCTGATCCCCGGCGACGGGATGCTGGATTATAAAGAACATTTCCGGCTTTTACGCAAATTTGGATATCGCGGCTGGGTTGTGGTGGAAGTTAGCTCGCAGATTCATTCAAAAATCGATTACAAAGCATTACGAGTGGCGAGGCAATGCTATGAACGTCTTCGACCATTTGTGGGTTGAAGAAACGCTGGAGGGTTGAAAATATCTTGTTGTTTCGAAGCTGTTTCCGTTACCTGAGCAGTCGGGCCAGGGGGTCCGCCCCACCACCGCACACAGAGTTTTCCAAAATTGTGTGATATGGTGGACCCGAGTAGACTCGAACTACCGACCTCTTCCGTGTCAAGGAAGCGCTCTAACCAACTGAGCTACGGGTCCCTAAGGCGATGAAACTTGCCGCGAGATTTCATTTTAACACATGGTTCGTTTCTCCAGACCATATTAGGTAAACTATAAGAATACCCATGCTGTCCATCGTCATTCCAATTCATAATGAAGAGCCCGCCATACTGCCGCTTTATGACCGTTTGACGAAGGTTCTTGACGCGCTTGGCCGACCCTACGAAATCATATTCGTGGACGATGCTTCCACCGATAAGAGCTTTGATTTGCTGGCGAATCTGGTGGAGACGGACGCGCACTTGAAAGTGCTCCGGCTGCGCCGCAACTTTGGCCAAACGGCGGCGCTGGCGGCCGGCTTCGATGAAGCTAGCGGTTCTATCATCATCTCTCTGGATGGGGATTTGCAGCATGAACCGGAAGACATTCCGCTGCTATTGAACAAAATTGATGAAGGCTGGGACATAGCCAGTGGTTGGCGAAAGAATCGCATCGACAATGCGGTTACGCGAAAGATTCCATCGCGGATCGCCAATTGGTTGATGTCGAAAGCTTCCGGGGTTGAACTTCACGATTTCGGAACGACCTTCAAAGCCTATAAAGCCGAGGTGTTGAAAGACATCAATTTGTATGGGGAATTGCATCGGTTCATTCCGGCGTTGGCTAGCTTTTATGGCGCGCGAATTATTGAGGTGCCGATTAAGAATGTCCCCCGAGGAAGTGGAAAGTCGCACTATGGATTGGGCCGGACTTTCCGGGTGCTGTTCGATATTCTTACGATCCGCTTTCTGCTTACCTACTTCACCAGACCGATGCATTTTTTCGGCAAGTTGGGGCTGATTGGGACGGGTTTCGGCGGACTGATTTTGTCCTATTTGCTGGGATACAAGTTGATGGGATATGACCTTGTAACCGATCATGGGCCGATGATGATCGCCGGGGCGCTATTGCTGCTGGCTGGATTGATGATGTTTACGACCGGACTACTGGGCGAAGTTTTGATCCGCGTTTATTTTGAAAGCCAAGGACGGCGGATTTATGCGTTGCGCGAAGTGCGGGCGCAACGGCGCGATCAAGCGGCCTCTAAGGACGCCGGAAGGTAGCTGCTTAAAGCTGCGGCGCTTTCATGGCGATTGCTTTACTCCAATAATCTTCAAACAAACCAACCATGGCCTCACCCATGCCTTCATGATCGAAGACGACGGCAGTCCAGGAGGGGCGCGTCACTACCGGATCGAGGAGTGCGATCATGCCTTTGGCGCCGTCGAAAACAGCGAGCTTCATGGGTAAGGATTTTGTTTGGCGAACTTCAATTCCCAGTGACAAATATTCTTCCAAACGCTTGCGATGATCTGCATCGAAGACACCGGCTTCGAGCAGCAAACGGCAGCGAACGCCGCGTGAGCGGGCCGTTTTTACCAATTGCTCATCCAGCGGATCAACGGCATAGGGCGGCCGGGAGAATTCCAAATAATCACGCGCTACTTCAAGGATCATGCCGCGATAGCCAGCGGCGGTTTGTGAAGGCTCGCTGACTATACGGAGGAAGTCAAGGGTGCCGCGGCCCCCCTGCCCCTCGGCGTAAGTCTTCATTAGGTCTTCCACCAGATTGCCGCCTAGTTGCGATTTCTCCGATAGTTCATGTTCGGTCACCTGACGTAATCGTTCGAAGTAGGAAGGAATGGCAAGTGAAGGCTCGACGGCGGAAAACAGCTTGGTTTTTTCTTGGATAACGCGGGCGAATCCCTTTTCGACAAGCGAATCCAACACTTCGTAGATTTTCTGACGTGGGACGTGGGCGCGGGCGGCTAGTTCCAGAGCCTTAAATCGCGGGTGACCGATTAGCACCAAATAGGAGCGGGCTTCATAGGCGTTCAATCCAATCTGCTGCAGCCGCCGCCAAAAACGTTGATATTCAACATCAGGGAGTTCTCGAACCATTAAGGTTCCAAACATAACACAAGCTAGAGGGCTATGAAAGCGGGATAATGGATCATGGCGTTGAACACGGAATCTCTCCCCCTCACCTTGGGCGCATTACGCGCAAGCAAGCATTGGGGAGCCTGCGCGGCGATGCGCACGGTAAAGGACGAGATGCGGGAAACTTTGATCGCGAAACTCAAGACCGGCGGCGAGTTATTCCCTGGCATCATCGGCTATGAAGACACGGTACAGCCGCAGGTGGTGAACGCGATTCTGGCCAAGCACAACTTCATTTTGCTGGGATTGCGGGGGCAAGCAAAAACGCGGCTGGTAAGAATGTTGACCTCCTTACTGGATGAGGCGATGCCCTATGTGGCTGGTTCGGAAATCCATGACCATCCGTTGAAGCCAGTATCAAAGTACGCCAAGCAATTGCTGGAGCAAAAGGGGGACGAAACTCCAATCGCCTGGCTTACGCCTAGAGAACGCTATGTTGAAAAACTGGCTACCCCGGACGTGACAATCGCCGATATGATTGGCGACATTGATCCCATTAAAGCGGCGCGTAGCGGGCAGGATATCTCGAATGAACTGGTCATGCACTATGGATTGGTGCCTCGCGCCAATCGCGGAATTTTCGCCATCAATGAATTGCCGGACTTGGCGGGGAAGATTCAAGTTGGCTTGTTCAACATCCTGGAAGAAGGTGACGTACAGATCAAGGGATTTCCAATCCGGTTGCCCTTGGATCTATTAATGGTCTTCACCGCGAACCCTGAAGACTATACCGCGCGTGGCAAAATCATCACCCCTCTGAAGGATCGTATTGGGAGCGAAATTCGCACCCACTATCCACCGGTCGTGGATATGGGTATGAGCATTACGGCGCAGGAGGCCTGGATCAAGCGGCCGTCATCGATTCCTGTTGAGATTCCGGATTTCATTCGCGAGGTGGTGGAAACGATCGCCTTTGTGGCCCGCGATGACAAGCGGATCGACAAGCGCAGTGGCGTATCACAACGGCTGCCCATTTCGGTTCTGGAAAACGTGATCTCCAATGCCGAGAGGCGTGCTTTGACCGTGGGCGATAGTGAAGTGGTTCCGCGGGTGGCTGACGTTTACGCCGCGCTTCCCTCCATTACCGGGAAGATCGAGCTGGAATATGAAGGCGAGCTAAAGGGCGGCGACACGGTGGCCAAGGATTTGGTGCGCATGGCGGTTGGGCGCGTGTTCACGAAGTCATTTGAGGATCTGAATTTGAATCACGTGGTTAAGTGGTTTGAATTGGGTGGCACTTTGAAGCTGGACGAGATGACCGCGTCCTCTGAAATGGTGAAGCAGCTTGTGTTGATCAGCGGGTTAATGGAAAAGCTGCGGCCTTTGCGTGTGGGCGAGAACGCCTCAGACGGGATGCGGGCGTCTTGCGCGGAGTTTGTCTTGGAAGGCCTGTATGCGCACCGCCGCATCAGCCGCAGTGAAGAGCAAGGTTTCATGGTTGAGCAGAAAAAGAAACGCGAACGAGTGGAACCGGATGAAGAAGACGAGCGCCGTAGCAGAAGGCAACAGTTTCAATGAAATGGATTAAGTACGAAAAATACACGGACGAGGATCTGGGCATAACCGCCGAGGAATTGCTTGCCGCGTTGTCGGACTTTTTTCTGGAAAGTGGATTCGACCGCCAGTATTATCCGGACTCTGAAAATACTTTGGCCGATTTGAAAGCAGCTTTGGCAAGGGCGCTGCAATCAAACGAATGGCCGGATTTGGATCGCGCCAAACAGATCGCGGAAAAGCTGGCCCAGATGGATGAGGAGAAGTTTTCTCAACTGGTGGATCGGTTAGTCCGGAAGCTGGTTGACGAAGGTTATTTGCAGACGGAGGGCGGCGAGGGGCATACGGATGATTCGCAAATCCGCGTGGAAGTTGCCAATAAAGGCGTTGATTTTCTCGGTTTCAAAACGCTGAAAGATCTGCTTGGTTCCATGGGCAAATCCAGTTTCGGGGCGCACGATACGCGCGAAATGTCCACCGGTGTGGAATCTTCCGGTTCGTCTAAGCTTTACGAATTTGGCGATACCTTGAATTTGGACGTAAGCGAAACGCTTTTTTCCGCGTTGCGGCGGGAAGGAGTGAAGGCACAGTTCGACATCGAATATTCCGACCTTCACGTGCATCAATCGGAATACCAAAGCTCATGCGCCACGGTTCTGATGTTGGATTGCAGCCACTCGATGATTCTCTACGGCGAGGATCGATTTACGCCGGCCAAGCGCGTGGCCATGGCGTTGGCGCATTTGTTGAAGACACAGTACCCGGGCGATTCGCTGCGGTGCGTGCTTTTCCACGATTCGGCCGAGGAGATCCGCTTGAGCGACTTAGCTCGCATTCAAGTGGGACCATACTATACGAATACGCGAGATGGGCTGATTCTGGCGCAGCGATTGCTCGCACAGGAAAAGAAAGACATGCGCCAAATCATCATGATCACCGATGGGAAGCCATCGGCACTGACTCTGGATGATGGGCAAATATACAAGAACCCGTTCGGCATGGATCCACTAGTGATCTCGCGAACGCTTGAGGAAGTAAATCGCTGTAAGCGCCAAGGCATTATGATCAACACGTTCATGCTTGCCAGCGACTACAGTTTAGTTCAGTTCGTGCAACAAGTAACACAAATCTGCAGAGGAAAGGCGTACTTCACAACCCCGCATACCTTGGGGCAATACCTGCTAATGGACTACATGAATCGCAAGAGTAGAATGGTCCAATAGTGTTAAGTGATACGCTAGGTAAATTACCAATATTATGCCGTCAGGCAAATTACAAGTTATTCCATTAGGCGGCCTTGGCGAGTTCGGAATGAACTCCATGGCCTTGCGATACGAAGACGATATCATCGTGATTGATGCGGGGATGACTTTCCCTGATGCGGAGTTGTTGGGTGTCGATATAGTCACACCCGACTTCACATACCTCATCGAAAACAAGGAAAAAGTGCGGGCTTTGCTGTTAACGCATGGCCACGAAGATCACATAGGCGCAATTCCCTTCCTGATGACCGACGTGAATATTCCGGTTTATGGGACGGAATTCACGTTGGCGCTGGTGGAACGGCGTCTTGAAGAACATGAGATGCTTGACGATGTCCGGCTGAAGATCATTAAGGCCGGGGACAAGATTCAAATCGGACCGTTCAAGATTGAATTCATTCGCGTGACGCACTCTATAGTGTCCTCGGTGGCGTTGGCGATTGAAACTCCGCTTGGCGTGGTTATCCATACCGGCGATTTCAAAGTGGATCCGACCCCCACGGACAACGAGTTATTCGATCTGCATACCTTCGCCGCGTACGGGAAAAAGGGCGTCTTATTGTTGATGTCCGATTCCACGAACGTGGACCGGCCTGGTTACACGGAAAGCGAACGGGCCGTCAGGCCACGGCTTGAAGACATCATTATTCGCGCTGAAAGGCGAGTGATTATTGCCTGCTTCTCGTCCTCCATTCATCGATTGCAGATGATTCTGGATTTGGCGTTTGAGAACGGCAAGAAGGTCGCCTTCCTTGGCCGCAGCATGAACAATGTGACGGAGATCGCCCACAATCTGGGGCTGCTACACATTCCCACCGGCATATTGTTACGCCCGCAGGACATTATGAACAACGCGCCGAACAAAACGGTGGTGGTTGTTTCTGGTACACAGGGCGAACCGATGAGCGCCTTGAGCCGCGTCGCCGTTGATAACCACAAGAACATGAAAATTGAGCGTGGCGATACGGTTGTCTTGAGCGCCCGCATCATTCCCGGAAACGAAAAAGCGATCTACCGGCTGATTAACCACATCGCCCGGCGTGGGGCCGAAGTGATTTACGGCTCCATGAACCCGCCTGTTCACGTGTCGGGCCATGCGTCGGCCGAAGAGTTGAAGCTGATTCTGAATCTGGTGCGGCCAAAGTATTTCATACCGATTCATGGCGAATACCGGCAGCTTTCAAAGCATGCGCAACTGGCGGAACACTTGCGCGGAGCGGGCCTGCAGGAATCCTTCATCCTGGATACCGGCGATACGGTAATGATTGACGCGAAGGGCGCGCGGCGCGGGGACCGTGTCACTGTTGGCCGCATATGCATCGATTCGGGAACGATTGATGAGGTGGTGGAAGACTTCGTGATTCGCGACCGGCGGCATATGTCGGAAGACGGCTTCGTGATTCCCATCATCGCTATCGACAAGCATACGGGCAAGTGTGAAGGGTTGCCGGAGATCATTAGCCGCGGCTTCCTTTCTGAAAACAATAAAGAAGTGCTGGACGCGGCGCGGGCAGTGGTGGTGAAGACGCTTGAGTCTTCAAGCATGGAAGAACGCACGGACTGGGGCGTCATGCAGGAAAAAATCAGGGCGGATTTGAAGCGTTACCTGACCAAACAAACATCCAGGCGGCCCTTAATCATGCCGGTTATTTTAGAGGTCTAGCGATGATTGAGGATGCCAGCGGCTGGCGCGGTGAGCCGCAGCGCGAGTTTTCGCCTACTAGTGAGGTGGAGTTGTCGGAACTGCTGGCGAAGGCTACTGCCGAGCGCCAGACGGTGACCATTGCCGGGGCGCTCACAGGCGTCACCGGCGGCGCAATTCCTGATGGCGGTTGGTCCGTTTCCTTGAAAGCGTTTAATCAGGTCAGAGTCACGCCAGGATTAGCGTATGCCGGGGCCGGCGCCACACTCAAAGAATTGCAGCAGGCTGCCTTGGCCTCGGGGCAGTTCTTCCCGCCGGACCCCACTGAACATTGGGCGTCAATTGGCGGCATCATATCGAACAACGCCAGCGGTTCCCGTTCATTCCTGTTTGGATCGACGCGCCTGCATATCGAATCTCTTCGTGTCTGCTTCATGAACGGTACGTTGCGCACGTTACGCCGTGGAGATGTCGTGGATTTTGATGTCCCGCACGTGGCGCTTCCGAATACGACCAAACATCAGGCCGGGTATCCGCTGAGCCCCGGCATGGATTGGATTGATTTAATCGCTGGTTCCGAAGGAACGTTGGCCGTTATTGTTGGCGCCGAGCTTAAATTAATACCTTCGCCCGCGGAGCTGATCAATGGCGTTGTGTTTTTCCCCGACAACGATAAGGCGCTGGATGCTATTGCTGTTTGGAGATCCATTGAAAAATTGCGAATGCTTGAGTACTGCGATGCGGATGCCATCGACCTGCTACGATCCCGATTTGAAGGTATTCCCGCTGGGGCTGCCTGTCTCATTATTGAACAGGAAGGGGACGATCCTGATCCCTGGCTCGACCGGCTTGCGGAAAGCGGCGCCTACGACGAAGCGAGTTGGTTTGCTTTGGGAGCTGCGGACCGCGAACGATTCCGCCAGTTCCGGCATGCACTACCCGAGGCGGTGAACGATATTGTCCGTCGAAACGGATTTCAGAAAATGGGTTCCGATTTCGCCGTGCCCTTCGATCAGAATCGCGAAATGATGAACTACTACTACCAGGCGCTTGCAGCCTTCCCTGCTCCGCACGTAATTTTTGGTCATATTGGCGACGCGCATGTTCATGTAAACCTGTTGCCGGAAAACGCGGATCAAGTGGAGCTTGGAAAGGCTTTGATGTTGCAATTTGCCAAGCACGCGGTTGAGTTGGGCGGAACCGTTGGGGCCGAACATGGACTGGGTAAACGGAAACGTCATCTACTGCAGATACAGTTTTCAGCTCAAGATATTCAGGCGATGAAAGGCGTGAAGTCCAAACTAGATCCACACTGGCTACTGGCGCCGGGAAATTTATTCGAAGCGCGCGGTTAGATCCTTGCCGCTTTACACTCCGGGCATTCGCAGATCTTGCGGAGATGGTCATAAGAATAAATCCCTGTGTTGTGACCGTCGTTCCACAAAATACGGATCGCATAATTGCCCACCGGCTCAACTTGATCCATTTTCAACTTAGGCTTAAACATCTGAAAGGGATTGGCATCCTGCCGCTGGTAGCGTTGCGGCTCCGTGCCGTGGGCTCCGGTGCAAGTGGCGCAGGGGCATTGTTCGCGCAGATATTCCACGTCGTAATTGGATTGGTGGCCGTCGCTCCAATCAATTTTAATGCCCTTCGATTTCGATATCGCTATGTGTTCCGGATCGATCATTTCAATCTGCCCAACCATCTAAGTCCTGGCTCCGTTATTGAATCCGCTCTACGTCGCGTACGCCGCCGATGCGCCGGATGGAACTAATCACGCGTTCCAGCTGCTTCTTCTCTTTTACTTCCACCGACATGGAAACGATGGCGCCTTCGCCGTCGCGCTCATCATCCCCTTGTGCTTCAAGGGATCTGATGTTGCTGTTCTCGCTAAACAAGATGCTGGTTAGTTGATTCAAGATTCCGGGCCGGTCGTCGGTATAAACCTTCATTCGCACGATGAACGTTTCGCTGGCCCCGCGGGCCCATTCCACTTCAATTTTCCGTTCTACTTCATACATCAGATTTTGAACATTCGGGCAATTCAAGGAGTGAACCGCGATCCCCTTGCCGCGGCTTATATATCCAACAATTGCCTCACCACGGATCGGATTGCAGCATTTGGCCAAGTAGACTAATACATCGTCAACGCCCTTCACGCGGACTACTACATCCTGGTCTTTTTCAAGGGACTGTTGTTGTGTGGGAGCCGTCGGTTTGGGGGTTTCCGGTTCAACTACCAGTTGATCCGGCGCCAGCTTGGTTAGCACTTGACGGGCGGAAAATTTTCCGTAGCCAAGCGAAGCATAAAGATCTTCGATTTTGGCCACGCCGTAATCGGCGGCAACACGCTCCAGATCCTCTTTGGTGACGCGGCGCATTTGCACACCCAGACGGCGCGCTTCACGGTCTAAATGCTTTTCTCCAATCTCAATTGCCTTTACGCGCTCGGTTGTATTGATGACGTGACGAATTTTATTGCGGGCGCGGGCGGTTTTGACGTAACCAAGCCAATCCTTGCTGGGAAGGTGATTCGTCTGCGTTAGAATTTCCACTACCTCGCCATTCTTCAGTGCGTATTTCAGTGGAACAATGCGGCCATTAACTTTCGCGCCGACGCAACTGTTTCCGACGTCAGTGTGGATGGCATAGGCGAAGTCGATGGGGGAAGCATCTTTTGGAAGAACGATAACCCGGCCGGCAGGCGAGAAAGCATATACTTCTTCCGGATAAAGATTCAGGTCCGTTTTCAAGGTGGACATGAACTCGCCGGGGTCTCGCAGTTCCTGCTGCCATTCCACTAATTGACGCAGCCAGGCTATTTGGCGTTCGTCTTGTTGTTGGCCCTTCTTGCCTTCCTTGTACTTCCAGTGAGCGGCGACCCCATCCTCGGCAATGCGGTGCATTTCCTCAGTGCGAATCTGAACCTCAAACGCCACGCCGCCAGGACCCATCACGGATGTGTGGAGTGACTGGTAGAGATTCGGACGCGGGATTGCAATGAAGTCTTTAATGCGGCCCGGAATAGGGTGCCATTCGTTATGGATGATTCCCAAGGCGCCGTAGCAGTTCTTTACCGAGTCTGTAATGATGCGGATGGCGAGCAGATCGTACACTTGGTCGATACTGATTTTCTGCCTACGCAATTTTTGAAAAACAGAATAGGGGCGCTTAACACGGCCTTCAACGCGGGAGGGGATATTTTCTCGCGCCAGCTTTGTCTTCACGGTGTCACGAATCTGAACGAGAATATCTTCGCTGGAAATGCGGCGCGATTCAATGGAATGCCGGATTTCATCGAATGCCCCAGGCTCCAAATACTGAAAGCCAAGATCCTCTAGCTCCCCGCGGATTTTACCCATGCCTAACCGGTGGGCGATCGGCGCATAAACTTCCAACGTTTCCTGAGCGATGCGCTGTTGCTTGTCCAGGGGAAGGGCTTCAAGAGTTCTCATGTTGTGAAGCCGGTCGGCAAGCTTCACGATTACGACGCGAATATCCTTCACCATTGCCAGTAGCATTTTACGCACGCTTTCGGCTTGGCGGTCTTCGCGGGAATACACTTTTATTTTGGCGAGTTTGGTGACGCCATCCACACAACCGGCCACGGCATAGCCGAACGCGGATTTAATTTGGTCCAGAGTTACGCCGCAGTCTTCAACCACGTCGTGCAGCAGTCCGGTTTGGATGCATACCGAATCCATCTGCATGTCCGCCAATATGTGGGCGACGTGCAAAGGGTGCACCATGTAGGGCTCGCCGGATTTACGAGTTTGTCCTTCGTGCTTTGCGGCAGCGAACAGGTACGCTTTACGTATGGGTTCCAGCAACTCATTGGGGCGAACCTGTAGAATCTTCGCCTCAAGCTCACGGTAGAGCGGTTCAAATACGTGCGTGGTCTCAGGCTTTATTGGAGTAGGCAGCACCGCGTTGGCCGCGGCAGTTGGGGCAAGATCACTCACAAAGGTTTCTGTTTTAAGCTAACACGTTTCACAAGGGCAGCGGGAAAGAGAGCAGCGTTTCCGCAAAACAAAAGAGCCACCCGGCGGGCAGCTCTTTATTTTCAGACGGATGCGTTCACTTTAGAAGCAACGCGCAAGACGGATTCGCTTCGATGAACTGCATTCATTTGTTTCTTATCTGTCTTGCGCCGCGGGGAAGCGGCCTTTGCGCTCACTACTTTTTAGTGTCTTCAGGCTTCTTTTCATCCATGATGACTCCGCCTTGGGTCTTTTGGGCGCGTTCGTTCTTGATCTTCTTGGTCTCAAGCGTCTTGTCTACCCAACTGTCGGCAGTAGCGATTTCCTTTTTGTATTCTTCGGTGGAATCCATCAGATCAGCCTTTTCGCGGTGCAACAGATTGGTATAGGCCATAGCGTCGTCGTATTCCTTGTCGACTTCAAGCGCCTTATCCAAGTTTTTTAGACCTTCTTCGACAATAGCCAAGTTCTTCTCTTTGATTTCTTCCCGGACTTTTTTGTCCTTAAGCGGACCCGGATCTTCCGGCTTCATGCTGAGCTTTGCTCTGGCTTCCATCCGCTTGGGGAAAGTTTTGGTCCAGGCAATCACACCCAGGGTGTAGTAGGCCGTCTTATCCTTGGGATCGGCATTGATAAGTTTCTGGTACCAATTTGTAGCTTCATCCAGATTCTTTTGATTGAAGTAGAGAGAAGCGATGGAGGCAATTGCCACTGTTTGCTTCGGATCCTGTTCCAGAACAATTTTGAAGTTTTCCATGGCCTTGCTAGCCATCAAGTTGTTCTCTTCAGAAGGTGCGCCTGGAATCCATTGGCTTAAGTAGCTCATCGCCAAATAGAGCCGGGAAGTAGGAAAAGTAGGATCGTAGTTGATCGCGGTATTAAAATGGTCAACGGCTTCCTGGTACTTAGCGCTCTTAAACGCCTGCACGCCCTTATTCAATTCATCGCGAGCTTTCAACTTTTCACAAGCGGTGGAGCTTAGCAACATTGCCAAAATGCCCGCAATGGATAGTAGTTTGCCTTTCATTGCCCTTGCTCCATTTTGGCTGTCATTAATCCAACCTTGTCAATGCCGGCGCCCTTAGCGATATCCACGGCTTCCGCTACTTCCTTGAAGTCGATATCAGGATCCCCTTTGACGAAAACGACTCGTTCGGCGCGGGTTTTGAAAATCTGTGTCAGCCGATCGCCTAGTTTGTCTTTCCTGACAACTTCCGTATTAATCTTCAAGGAGTTGTCTTTTTCGATGATGATGACAACCGTGCGATCCTGATCCGGAGGAGGAGGCGGCGCGTTGGGAGGAGGAGGCTGAGGTACAAGAGCTTCCAACCCTTTCGGCACCAACGGCGTGATGACCATGAAGATGATCAAAAGCACGAGCAAAACATCGATTAAAGGTGTGACGTTAATATTGGCCTGCGTTCCGCCGCCGCCACCTGCTGCCATTCCCATAGTAAAGGCTCCTTACAAATATTAGTCTAGATAGCGCCAGGCACTAAATGCCGGCGGGTGATTTTGTGACTGTTTCCGAATCGTTGGGCTTGTCGGTAAGCAAACCAACTTGATCCACACCAGCGGCGCGCAAATTGTCGATGACTTTCACAACCAATTCATACTTAGCGCGCTGATCGGCCTTTATGTAGCAAGTCTTGTCCAACCGGTTGGTCAGCATGTCTTTCACTTTACTTGGCAATTCATCTACTGGTACAGGGTTGCTTTGCAGATAAACCTTGCCATCCTTGGTGACCGAAATCAGCACAGCATCGTCTTTGTCGGCGGCCTGCATGGCGATGGGATTCTTTGTTTTCACAAGATTCACACTAAATCCCTTGGACAGCATGGGCGTGATGACCATGAAGATGATCAGCATGACCAACATAACGTCCACCATGGGAGTCACGTTGATATCTGAAAGAACACCTTGCGCCTTTGTTTTCTTGATAGCGGACATCGACATAAAAGTTATCTCCAGTTTCCCGGCCTGGCCCTAACGCTTTTTAGATTGGCGCAGGACCAGCACAAGAACTTCAACTCACTTTAGAGAACACGCGCAAAACGAAATTTGCGCCTAGGGACCATTCTTTCATTAACAAACAGACTAGTGCCGTGCCCCAGCAGCCTTCTGCGAGCGCTTGATGAAATAGTCAAGCAGTTCTGAGCTGGAGTTGGTCATTTCCACATTGAACGCTTCCACGCGATTAGTGAAATAGTTGAACATCATAACGGCCGGGATAGCCACAAGAAGACCGATAGCGGTTGTAACCAGCGCTTCCGAAATACCACCGGCAACAGCCGACAGTCCGGAGGTCTTTTCGGTTGACATACCTTGGAACGCGTTGATGATACCCACGACGGTGCCAAGCAGTCCGACGAACGGACCGGTGGAACCGATGGTGGCTAGTGAGCTAACGCCTTTTTTCAATTCAGCGTTGACGATGGCTTCAGAACGTTCAAGAGCCCTTTTGCTGGCTTCGATTTGTTCGCCCGATAGATCGGCGGACGCGCCATGCGCCTGGAACTCTTGTAAGCCGGCTACAACTACTTTGGCCAAATGGCTTTTCTTATAACGATCGGCGACTTTAATTGCTTCGTCGAGTTTGCCTTCGCGTAAAGCGCCGGCTACGGCCGGTGCGAATGCTCGGGATTGTTTGCGCGCTGCGTTGAAGGCAATCAGCCTGTCAATCATGACGCCAATGGACCAAGCGGACATGATAAAGAGGGTAACAACCACCAGCTTTGCGGGCACACCCATTTGGTGCCACATACTGACGAAGTCGAAGCCTACCTGCCCTTCCAAAAGGAACAAGGCCCAGACTTGAAATTGAAGAATCATTTTTCTCTCCTGCGAGTTGAATTGAAGTTGAAGTTAAACTAATTTTTTACTGCACTGTAAATAAGCGCTTTGGCGCTTTTCTCAGCTAAAATCGATGAACGGACCGGTGGAACTTTAATTGCTCAATGTGAAATTCACGTCGATGGTGGTTTGTACTTCCACCGCCTCGCCATTGAGCAAAGTTGGGCGATACTTCCAGTTTTTTACAGCTTCCGATGCTGAGGGAATCAGCAAAGGATGACCGGAGATAACTTTGAGTTGTTGAATTGTGCCGTCTTTCGAGATGATCGCTTCAAAGCGAACCGTTCCGGAAATGCGGGCTTGCTTTGCCAGTGGGGGATAAATAGGTTTTTGCTGCGAAAGCAAGTTAGCTAATTGAACGTTACCGCCAACTCTTACCGGGCCAGTCGGCTTGGGCTTTTCAACCTTTACTGGCGGAGGTGGTGGAGGTGGAGGAGCTGCGGAAGGAACACCGCCAATCACCCCGCCGATAACGCCACCGGCAGTTCCGCCGGGAACGCCGCCTGGAACGCCACCAACCACGCCAACAGGGCCGGCAGCGGGAGGCATTTCTTCTTCTTTGATCATGGCAATATCTTTCGGGATAACTTTCGGGGCCATCAGTTTCGTGCCGTCGAATTGGCGCGGTATCACCTTCACCACTTTTATCGGAGCGGAAGGTGGAGGAGGCGGAGGTGGGGGGGGCGGCGGTGAAGGAGCAACCAAAAATGTGCTCAACTGCGCTCCTACCAATCCCTCGTGCCAGATCAGGGGGATCAAAATAAGAACCCCGACCAGCATAAACTGCATCAAGAAGGATAAAGCAATAGTGTAGGGTTTGCTTGTCTTCCCTGTTCCATCAACGAATGTTTGTTCAAACATGATCCGTTGTCCCTTTCTATGCGCCGGGCCTTAAACCCGTCCGCGGTTTAGTGTCTAGCAGCTTACTTAGAAGCCGCCTTCAAAGTACCACCCGCTCCGCCAGTCTTCCCGTCGTTCCTGTTGGCTGCCCAATCTTGCCAGGCTACCAGGATAGGACTTGCGATGAAGATTGATGAATACGTTCCGACGAGGATACCAAAAACGAGAGCAAAAGAGAACCCATGAAGCACGGGTCCACCAAATAAAAGTAATGACAGCGCCGTAAGGAATGTTAAACCGCTAGTAAGTATGGTCCGGCTCAATGTTTGATTGATACTGGTGTTGATGATGTTGTACAAGCTTTCCTTTCGCATCAACTTCAAATTCTCGCGAATACGATCAAAGACAACAATCGTGTCGTTCATCGAGAAACCGACTAGTGTGAGTAGAGCGGCGATTACAGGCAGATCGATTTGTTTGTTGAAAATCGAAAATAGTCCGATGGTAATAATTGTGTCATGGAACACGGCGATGACGGCCGCCGCCCCATAGACCAACTCGAACCGCAAAGCCACATAGATCAACATGCCGGCTAATGCCAGTAACGTGGCTGTCAATGCTTGCCTGCGCAACTCACCGCCAACCTTGGGTCCGACCAGGTCAAAATGCCTGATGTTGTATTGCGACGCGCCTAATTCATTCTTTAACACGCCAATTACCTGCGGAGTTACTCCGGGTACTGAAGAAAGCGAATCGAAACTGGGAATAATGCCATGATGAGAATCACGGTAGGCAAGAATTGCCTTCACCAAATCCTGCATCTGCTGTTCGGAAAGATTCGGATTGCCCCGCGACAACCCATCCCGAATCTTATCCAACACCGCCACCTGGCCGGCGTTGTTGATGTCAAGCTTTCCACCCGGTGCGCCATACTTGCCCGCCAACGACGAATAGATAGCTTCACGGGCCGATTCCAATTGCTTTTCGTTTTGGACTTCGGTGCCGATCATCACTTCGTTTTGGCCTTGAATCTTCTGCACAACAATATCTCCGGGGATCTTGTCCGAAAGCACTTTGCGGATCTCCTCTTCGTTCGGATCCGATCCAAACGCCACGGAGGTCGCAGTGCCGCCATTAAAATCGATCCCATACCGTGGACCGCCTTTAATAGCTAAGCTAATCAAGCCAGCTACAGTTAAAATCAAGCTGGCAATAATAAAGGGCCATTTCTTGCCCAGAAAATCAAAATTCGTATTCTTAAAAATTTCCATCGAGCGTCTTCTTTGGGCGCCTAATTATGTAGACACCGGTTCATGCCTCAGAGTTCCCGTTCGATCCTGGTCAAAGTATCATATCTGGCGCAAGAGTTCAAACGGATAATTGAATTTCTTAAATGCTCAAACTTTCTACTTGTTTGTTGCCGCTAAGTTCGTAGTCGAAAATTACCTTCGACACAAAAACAGCGGTAAAAACGTTGGCTATCAGTCCAATCACCAAACTGATGGCAAAGCCCTTCACCGCCGTTGTGCCGAACACGAACAGAAAGGCGCAGGACACAATGGTGGTGACGTGCGTATCAATAATGGTCAAAAATGCTTTGGAGAATCCGGCGTCCACCGCCGCTATCACGCCCTTGCCCGCACGCAACTCTTCACGGATGCGTTCAAAGATCAGAACGTTGGAATCGACCGCCATACCAATGGTCAGAATGATACCGGCGATGCCAGGGAGGGTTAATACGGCGCCGAAGTAGCTGAGGCACGCGATCAGGATGACGGCATTAAGCACAAGCGCCAGTACGGCGTTGATGCCGGCCTTCTTGTAGTAAACCAACATGAAGATCACGACGGCGGCGACACCGATGACACCAGCAAGAATTCCATGTTGAATCGAATCCGCTCCTAGGGAAGGGCCAACTGTTTGCTCTTGCAGGAAGGTGATGCCGGCTGGGAGCGAACCTGAGCGAAGCACAAGGGCCAAATCACTGGCTTCCGGCTCGCTAAACTGTCCCATGATACGGCCGCTGTCTTCGATCTTGCCGTTGATGGTGGCCACGCTGCGTGTTTGATTGTCTAATACGACAGCTAGCTTGTTGCCGATGTTGCCCCCTGTGTATTCGCCAAAGCGGCGTCCGCCATCCGGGGACAATTGAAATGAAGTTTCCCACTTGCCGGTATCATCGCGGCTGGGGCGGGCGTTGCGCAGGTCGCGGCCATTTACCACCGCCGAGCGATTTACAAGCCACCAAGTTTCGCCTTGATCGCCAGGACGCGGCGCCTGCTTCACGAGCTTGGTTCCAAGAGGCATTACTCCGCCCATCTTGGATAAAGCCTGATCCATGGAAGGAAATGGGCCGTCTTTCACCGCGCTGATTTCAAGAACGGCAGCTGTTTTGATGATGTCTTTTACGCGGCCCGGATCGTCAACTCCAGGCATCTGCACAATGATTTCGCTTTCGGCATCGCGGCGGCCCTGTTGCTGTACAGTGGCTTCGCTCAACCCCATGCCGTTGATGCGGTTTTCAATCGTATTCTTCGTGCGATCAATCGTGTCGCGGCGAAGAACCAGGGCGGAAGTAGGCTTGATGTTCAGCTTGTAGTCGTTGGCCCCGATTGAGTTCAAAGTCCAGTCCGGAAAATTCGTGGTGATTGCTTCGCGGAATGCCGTCATTCCATTGTTGGAAACTCCCTTGACGGTTATCTGCACCGTCTCGGCATCTTCAATTCGCTGCGGATCGTTACGGTCGATGGAAGCATAATCGACGTTAGATTTCTTCAACTGCTCTTTGAGCGATTCAATGACGCGGTCCGCTTCAGCCTTAAATGCATCTTGCACCTGCACTTGAAGCACTAAGTGGCTGCCACCCTTGAGGTCGAGACCGAGTTTTATATTCTGGTTCCAGTTGGCGAGCAGTTCCGCCTTGGACTTCGGAAGCCCAATGATGCCGTAAATGCAAACCAGAATGATGACGATAATCGCCACCGTTTTGATCGTTAAGTTCTTACCCATAAAAAAAGCTATTATCCGCCTTACTTGTTTGCTGTCCGCTCAGTATACAAGCTTGCCACCGCGCTCCGCGCAATTTGCAGCTTGACGTTATCGGGCTTTACCCGAATGATGAGCGTATCGTCTTCGAGAATTGTGTGAATACTACCGATGATACCGCCATTGGTGACCACCGTGTCGCCGTTCTTCAATCCAGCCATCATCTCGGCCACCTGCTTCTTCTGCTTCTGCATGGGCAAGAACAGGAGAAGGTAGAAGATCAAAAAGATCAACAGCACCGGAATGTATTGAAGCATCGCCGCGGGCGAAGTTTGCAGTAAGAAAAAACCTAAGGTCAATCAGTATCTTCCAGTTGAGCGGCTCGGGCCGAGCGTAAGAATTTGGGGAATGCCCCAAGGACAATAGACTGCCTCATCTGGCGCATTATGTCAAGGTAATGGTAGATGTTGTGCAAGGTGGCTAGTACGGAAAACAGAATTTCCTGGGCCAAATACAGGTGCCGCAGGTACGAACGGGTAAAGTTTTTGCAAGTATAACACCCGCAAAGGGTGTCAATGGGCCTGGGGTCCTCCCGATACTGGGCATTCTTAATGTGAAGCTTTCCGGTGGAGGTGAAAAGGCACCCATTGCGCGCAT
>JAYVXT010000373.1:0-6147 GCA_043785065.1 Bryobacterales bacterium
GAGATGCTGATTTTGTAAGTGCCTGGCAGCAAATCGCTCATCTGATAAGCGCCGCGATCGTCGGTGGTGGTTGACTTGGTCACCCCCGTCGCGAGGTTCATTGCTTCAATCTTAGCCTTGGGAAGAGCGGCCCCCGTGGGGTCGGAAATGTTGCCTGTAAGAGAACCGTAAAGGGTCTGGGCCGACGTGGGAAGCTGGCCCATGAGCCCAGCCAACAGTGCCGTGGCGAGCAGCGGGGCTCGAAGCGAATATCGCATTTGTTTTAACCTCAAAGTAAAGATGCTGGACCGTAGTATATCAGGCAGGGACAATAATTCGGGAACAACATCCAGCCACAGCCGCCTCCAAATATCCAGGAGCTCACAAATGCCTCGTACACATAACAGGCAAGGCCAAGCTCCGGCCACAACATGGAGTCTCCCCGCAGCCCGCTTCGTAGGTCTTTGACAATAGAATATTTCCTGAACCTGGATCGTCGAAAAGCGAAAGATTTTTCGGCCCCGCTTCTTGAAGCTAGGGTTAAGTCTGCGCTGGTAAGCAATCGCTGTTAACAAATCGTTGTTAATAAATTAATGAGGCTCAACATGGATCAGCACATCTGCAATCCACGGCAGTTCGTGCTTCAGCGCGTCGCGCACCCGCCCGGCGATCACGTGCGAATCACGCACCGTTAAATCCGGGTTTACTTCCAGATGCAGATCAACGTGATACTTCATGCCGGTCTTGCGGGCATAGCATTTTTCCACCGCTTCGGAGCCTGGCACGGTAAGCGCTATCCGCCGGATTTGATCCACGCGGCCGGGTTCAGGCATGGCATCGGTTAGCGGATAAACCGTATCGCGGATAACGGTAAGGCCAAGCAGCCCCACGATGATTCCGACGATCGCTCCTCCGATATGGTCGGCTTCCACCATGCCTACCGGATCATACAAAGTAAGTCCGAGAGAAATAAGCGCGATCGTACTGGAAATAACGTCCACCGTGTCGTTTTTCGCATCAGCGATCAGCGCCGCGGAATCAATCATCCTGCCTTGGCGCATCTTCACGGTTGCCAATGCGGATTTCACTCCAAGCGACACGAGGATGGGCCACATTGCGAAGGCGGAAGGAGGCACCGTGTCGCGCCCTATGCGCCCAATGCTTCGCGAAGAAATGCCAACACCAGCCAGCACCAGCATGATGCCGACGGCGAGCGCCGCTAGAATCTCGAACCGCCCATGGCCGTAAGGGTGATTGTCGTCAGCCGGACGCGCCGCCACCCAAAGGCCTAGAAAAACAACTCCGCCGGCGATGACATCGGCGGCGGACTCAAGCCCATCGGCGACGGCTGAAGTGGAGTTGGCTCTCATGCCGATCCAGATTTTGGCGATGGCAAGTAGCGCCGAAGCAAACATTCCAGCCAGTGCCAAACGTTGTGCTGGCTGTTGAGGCAAGGTCACCATTTCACTATCGCAAAGGTTGGCGTTCGATGGTAGGACTTCCGCCGGACCTAGGATCCGTTGGGAGGGCGGATTTGGGTTCGTTCCGCAAACAGCAGTGCTTGTACTTGCTGCCTGAGTGGCACGGGCACTGTTCGTCGCGGCCGATTTTGGCTTCGTTCTTCGGGGTTGGTTCGTCTAGCTTGTCGGGCGGATTGGTAGGCCTGCAATTCCTTGAGAAACTTGTGGAAAGTACGTTCGGCGCGCATGCGGCAGGTGGCGATGCGGTTGAGTGTTTTTTCGTTCGCTTCGGACAGGAGCGGGTCGATGCCATCGGCGGCGAGGCCTGCTTCGAGGCGATTGTCGCGTTCGATATTCCAGGCGGCAATTACGATTTTGGCCGTGGAGGGCTCGTTCGATGGGGCCGGTTGGAGTGGAGCTCGAAGCGGAACGCAGTGGAGAGGGCGTCGAAAGCCTCGTTGTCCTCTTCGGTGAGGTCGCGCAAGCTGCGCCCCAACCTGTCGAGCTTTCACACGATGAGCGTGTCACCGTTTTGTAGGGCAGGCAACGCAGCAACCGGTAGAAGCGTCTTCCGAGACGGCTCCAGTCTAGCCACCTCATGATGGCCGAACTGATGAAACCTGCATTCACGCCACATTCGACGAAGTCGCCGTCCACACGCAGACTTGCTTGAGCAGCCCACAATGCAGTGTGGACGCGCCACTCGAAACCTGGATCAACGCCGTTACTCGCGCGAACGCCACGCGCATAGGCGTCCTTAAAACGCTGATCCTGCCGGAACGCAGCGGAGTGCACGGTCAGTAGGCCGTCCTGCGCGTACTTGCCGCGAAGATTATAGATGGCCATGCCGAGCTTGCCGAGTACTTGCTTGACGCTTCTTGCCAACGATGGCGTCCGATCCCAGCTTTGCATACATGCTCCGAAACTCCAATATAGCTGCTCAGCAAAGGTGGCCGGGCGCGCCCATCGCGGCGGTTGGAGTTCTCGGAGGCTGTACCGGGGAAGTCGCTGCGCGCATCGGACTAAATCCGCGTGAATGGCTTCTTGGGAATGAAGGGAAATTTCGACACCAATTACCAACTGCTTTCTGATATTGTGGACCTCTATGAGACTTGCCTTACTGGCTACCATTTGTCATCTGACCGCTCTGATGGCGCAGCTTCCCGAGGGCAATGCGCTTGGCGTGGGAATGGGGCATCTGCACCTAAAGACGAACGACCTGGCGGCTAACCGGAAATTCTGGGTGGACACGCTGGGATCTACCACCGGCAAAATGGGGCCGCTTGAAATTTACAAGATTCCGGGCGTCATTGTAGTGGTCCAAAAGGGCGAGGCTGGCGGGGGTACGGATGGCTCGGTAATTAATCACCTCGGCTTCACGGTGAAGAACCTGGATGCTTATATTGAGAAATGCAAGGCCGGCGGATTCGCCATTGCCCGGTTGGATAAAGAGGCGAGGCAGATCTTTGTGATGTCGCCCGACAACGTAAAGGTGGAACTCAGCGAAGATACGAAGATGAACGTTCCCATTGCCCACCACCACATCCATTTTTATACCGAATCGGTGGAAGATTCGCGGGCATGGTATATGAAGATGTTTGGCGCGGTCCCCGGTAAGCGAGGCAAGTTTGAGAAGGCCGATATCCCCGGCGCGGATCTGTCGTTTTCAAAATCGGAAACTAAGACCGAGCCCACTAAGGGCCGGTTCATGGATCACATTGGGTTTGAGGTGAAGGGGCTTGAGGCATTTGCGAAACGTATGGAATCGATGGGGGTGAAGTTTAACATTCCCTATCGCAAGGTGGAGTCGTTAGGAATTTCCATTGCCTTCTTCACCGATCCTTGGGGCACCTATGTTGAGTTGACCGAAGGGTTGGGTCAGTTTTAGAACTGGAAATAGACGAATGGGATGGCGATGTCTGTTACCGAGAAAATCTCAAGTAACAGCAAGGATACCGCCACAGCGACTGCGAAGAGCAACATTGGGGCACGGCTTAGTCTTTCGAACCAGTTCCATCTTTCTTCGGCGATTGCCAGTGCAAGTGTCAGAAGCGCGAGGCGGCTTAACTGTGTGCCCAACTGAAACTTGCCATGCGCAGGCAGGACGAACATTTGTCCCAATACATATCTGGCATCGGGGAAGGAGGTCGCGCGGAAGAACACCCAGCCGATGGCGGCCAGCACACATGTCAGCCCGGCTCGAGGAATGCGCCAGTACCAGGAGACCGGTCTGTGGGGATCAACTCCCGCTAATCGCTCCGCCGCCAGCAATCCGCCGTGATAGCCGCCCCAGATGATGAAATTCCAATTGGCCCCGTGCCACAACCCGCCAAGCAACATGGTGAACATCAAATTACGGTAAGTGGCCAGCGGGCCGCGGCGATTGCCGCCAAGCGGAATGTACAAATAATCGCGCAGCCATTTGGAAAGCGACATATGCCACCTTCTCCAGAACTCTGTGATAGAAGCGGCAAGGTATGGCCGCCGGAAATTTTCCGGAAAGTGATAGCCAAGCAGCGCCGCGCTGCCGATGGCGATATCGGTATAACCCGAGAAATCGAAAAAGATTTGCAGCGAAAAAGCGATCACGCCCGACCATGCCGGGTAGAGTCCAGGCGCGGCCGTAACGTTTGCGAAGTAGTTGTTGGCGACTTGCGCGAACTGGTCGGCGGCGATCATCTTTTTCATCAGCCCAAGCAGCATCATCAGAAGTCCGCTTTGCACCATTTGCGCCGAGGGTGGGCGCCAATGGTAAAAGTCCGCGAAGAATTCTCGCGCACGAACAATGGGTCCGGCGACAAGTTGCGGGAAGAAGGCGATGAACAATGCATAGTCCACCAGGCTGCGGATGGGCTTTTGTTCGTTGCGGTAAACCTCCACTACGTAGGAAATGCTTTGGAAGGTATGGAAGCTGATGCCCAGTGGCAGGATGATATCGAAAGCAAACGCCGACGGAGCGCGGCCTAGAAGTTGAGCTATATTCGCGGAGAAGAAATTGTAGTATTTAAAGAAGCCCAGGAAGAGCAAGTTCGCGCCAACGCTGAACCAAAGGGCCGCCGTGCGTTTGGAGCCTTGGGAGTTTTCAATCCATAGCGCGGCGAAGAAATCAATCAGAGTGAGAGTCCACAGCAGCACAATGAACTTTGGGTTCCAGCACATATAGAAAAAGTAGCTGGCGGTAAGCAGCAACCAACGCCTGGCGGGTGTGGGTAGTAAGTAGTGAAGCAGTAACACCACGAAGAAGAAAAGAAAAAACTGGCCAGAGTTGAAAAGCATCTATTCGCCTAACACCTGACTTACTTTTCTGGTGAGGATCTCCGTAAACAACCGGCATCCTTCCGCATTCAGATGCAACGGGTCCATGAAGAATTTGGGTTTCTCCAGTAGATCGAAAAGATGCTCGTCCAGTAGGATTGTATTGGGCTTGGCGGCAAGATCGCGAATGGAGTGCGTTTCCTTTTTCACCCAGCCGGCGGGCCTAAGGAGTGGGCCCCTCGGCATACGATAGAAGATAACTTTGGTGCGGCTGCCTTGGTATTGATCGATTATTTTACCGAACCATTGGCGCATATAAATGGCCTTGCGTCCGGTTTGCGGAGTTGTGCCTCGCAGCAGCACTTCGTCCACCATCTTGCGCTCCGCGGCGTTGAGGCGGGCGGGATAAGTGGCGCTGCGAGTGGCCCAATCAATACTTAGTCCTTCCATGGTTTGGTCCGAACCTACGAAATCCTCTTGTACGCCATACCAGGAACGGGTTTGTCCACTTACTAAGTCGATGCGCCGGGCGGGGTTGTTGAGGAAATCGGTGAGGTCATCCTTCAGCACCATTCCGCGCAGCAAGATACCTCGGGCAGCAGTCATCTTCAAATCGTTCGTGGTGAAGGAGCTGGCGAATTCCGGAAGATCGCGATAGCGGAGGCGGTAGATGAGGTACCGCAGATCGGTGGAGCGATTTCCTATATCCTCCCAATCTTCGTCGTCGTAATCTTCAACGGGCAATAGGATCGCGGCGTAGCGGTTGCGGGTGGGGTCAATATCGCGGATAAGGTAGCGCCACACCCTTGGTAATGAGCCGGCAATGCCCGCGAAGGCAAAAGTGTACTTTGTGCCCAATCGATTGGCGAGCCAGATGCGAAGCGCCATCCGCGAATCTCCGACAGCAAGGATTTGATTGGGGTGGCGAATGGGCCGCGCGCGTTCCGCGTCGAGAACCATTTCAAGCGAACCGGTAGTGGAGAACGGCAGCAGGGCGCGGCGATATAGATTGGTGCGAAACAGAAACGCTTCCCCTAAAAGGAAAGCGAACGCGCCCAGTAAGAACCCAAGGATAACGCGCCGCGAAGAGCACACCGACTTAGTGTAACCTTGCAACCTTAATAAGCCTGTTTACGAGGCAACGTGCGGCCGCGCTTGCGCCAGTCTTCACTGGTGATGCCGTTCAAATCCCACACAACGCGGCCCGCCCGCACGGTAAGTTCACATTCCAGTTTTTGTGTACCGTCAATACGGTCGTTCTCCACATCCGTGAAGCCAAACTTACCGTGATCCAGGCGAATCACGGCCACGTCGGCATCGGCGCCAACCGACAGATGGCCATGCTGTTCGCGATGCACTTCACGCGCCGGATTCCAGGTGGACTTGCGGATTACATCCTCCATCGACATTCCCATGTTGAGAAATTTCGACATTACGTTCAGCATCGATTTCA
>JAYVXT010000374.1:0-18433 GCA_043785065.1 Bryobacterales bacterium
CCGGCTTCCGCTTCGGCAACGTCGGACGCAATACGATCATCGGGCCTGGCGTGGTGAACTGGGATTTCTCACTGCTCAAGGAGTTCCGGTTCAACGAAAGGCACAACCTGGAGTTTCGCCTGGAGGTGTTCAATCTGCCCAACCACCCGCTGCTCGATATTCCGGGCAACTCAGTGGGCTCCCCAAACTTCGGGGTGATCTCGGCAACCAAGATCGACAATCGCCAGGTTCAAGTAGCGCTCCGCTACGTGTTCTGATCCTGGGCAATGATTCCTGAAAGTGGGAGCAGCGCAAGCTTCAGACGCTTTTGTTTGCACGAGCGCTATTCCCATCTCTGGCTTGCGGCATTCTTGCAAAGTTCTCAAAGCTCTTGACTCAAACCAAGTCTGACACGGTACTTATATTTACTTAGTGTCATATACAAAAGCCCCCCGACCCTGACCTGGAACGGCGCGCCAGGCTCATCCGGAGTAGGCATCGAGTGTCCTTTGGAGAACAGAACAACGCTAGCATTACGGGTTGTTGAAGTGAAAGGGCGTTGTGACAAAGATGCGAAGAGGAGGCGTACCGTGCTGAAAATATATAAGAATAGGATTCCGGGCTGAGAATCAGGAGGACAAATCAATGAAATACCGGATTTGCGGCGGGGCTCTTGTTCCGAAAGTGACGGAGCTGTCTTTCAAAGTTCGCGATTCGTCGATTGTGATCTTAAAGTCTCTTCCCGTGTTGCACTGTAATCAATGTGGCGATGCTGAGTTGGAACATGGGACCATTCTTAAAGTCGAAAAATTGCTGGAGCGCGTGGACCTGTCTTCGGAGTTAAAAGTTATCCGATGGCAAATAGCGCCGATGACAAGCGGGATCTCCACGGAACGAAAGGTCCGGGCACGGTGTTAGCTCTTCGTCATCCTGGTAATTTAGATTAAGGACTTACCATGACTATAACTACAGGCCTCGACATTCCGGCTCTGGAACTCATTGAAATCTGCAAACGCTATCGAATCGCCGAAATGTCAGTATTCGGATCCGCCGCCCGCGGCGAACTGAGCCCGGAATCAGACGTGGATGTGTTAGTGGAATTTGAAGCTGGTACGGTCTTGGGTTTGGACTATTTCGGTTTAGAGCAGGAACTCGCCAAATTGATGGGAAGGCCTGTTGATCTGGCCACCAAGAAGTGGTTGAAGCTAGCTGTGCGGGTTCGCATTCTGCGGGATGCGCGTGTGATCTATGCGGCGTGATGCCCAGCGCCTTGCCGATATCGTCCAGGCGGCGGAAATAGCGCAGGCATATATCGACGGGGTAACCAGGGAACAGTTTTTTGCTGGTGGGTTGCTTCAAGATGCGGTGCTTCGCCAGCTAACAATACTAGGTGAGGCGGCATTTAAGACATCGGTCGAGTTACAGCAAAGGCATCCCACAATTCCTTGGTCCAAAATAGTGGGATTCCGGCACCGGATGATGCAACGAACTTGCGGGCTATTTGTTCCGTTTGTAATGAAGGCGCCCGGAACCTTACTCTTGACAGGCCATCGCTTCAGAAACTCTTGATACAGATTAGACGCGCAACCGGAGCAGATCAAATCGAAGTACTACGCTGGCTTGTTCGCAAGTTTCCAAATCAAATCACGAGTGGATGAGGACTGCCTAGAGGACTCCAATTCTTCTGGAGAACGCTGCATTGAAGAAATGGACATAACTGGACACGATAACAAAAGAACGCCGCTCGAAGAATATGAGCCGGATTCGCGACAGAGACACATCGCCAGAAATAACCGTGCGCCGCATTGCTCACCGGTTTGGGGTTCCGGTACAGGCTGCATGTGGCAGGACTTCCCGGAAAACCCGACCTTGTATTCAGCCGGTTGAAGAAGATCATAGACGTTCGAGGGTGTTTCTGGCATCAGCATCCCCGCTGTATCGACGCTCATATTCCAAAGACACGCATCGAATACTGGAAACCAAAGTCAGAGCGCAACGTTAGCAGAGATGCTAATAACGCAAAAAACTTATTGCCTTGGGCTGGTGGGCTGGAAGGTGATGGTTGTTTGGGAATGCCAACTAACGAAAGAGAAAAATATAGAGAAGCGGCTCCAACGATTCTTAGCTCCCTAATCTCAGTAGCGTCAAGCTCCTTGATCGCTACGCCAAAATATCCCGAATCACCGTACCTTCCACATCCGTCAATCGGAAATCACGTCCACTGTAGCGGTACGTCAACTTGGTGTGATCAATACCCATCTGATTCAAAATCGTCGCCTGCAAATCGTGCGGATGCACTGGCTTTTCCACGGCCTTGAATCCAAATTCATCCGTTGCCCCATACACAGTGCCGCCCTTGAAGCCACCTCCAGCCACCAGCATGCTGAACCCGTGATTGTTATGATCCCGCCCATTCTGCACGTTCACTAAGCCGCTCACTTCCACCGACGGCGTCCGTCCAAATTCGCCACCCACCAGCACAACCGTTTCGTCCAACAATCCACGTTGCTTCAAGTCTTCAATCAACGCCGCAATCGCCGGGTCCGCGTCGGCCGCAAGCACCTTGTGACGCATAATGTCGTCATGATTATCCCAGGGTTGAAAATTGCCAAAGTAAATCTGCACCGTACGCACGCCTTTTTCAATCATGCGCCGGGCCATCAGGCAGCCTCGGCCGAAATTTGTGTTGCCATATTTGGCGCGCGTGGCCTCGGTTTCCTTCGCCAGGTCGAACACCTGCGGAGCCTCCGATTGCATGCGGTACGCCACTTCCATCGATTCAAGACTGTTATTCACCTCGGGGTCGTCAGGCCGCATGTGGTTCAGCTTCGCCAATAAATCAATTTGCCGCCGTTGTGCCTCGGCGGTCCGTTGCGGGGCGATGTACGGGATTAACTGATCGGTCTTTTCGTCGTTCTTAATATGAACGCCTTGATGGGCGGCGGGTAGAAATGCCGACGTCCACAACTGCGGGCCGACGGTAGGGATTCCCGGGCACATCACCACAAACCCCGGCAGATTCTTGTTCATCGAACCCAACCCGTAACTTAGCCACGATCCGAACGACGGTCGCCCAGGCAGCGGAACGCCACAGTTCCAGGTGAACAACGACGGTTCATGATTAGGGCGCTCCACGTGCATGGAGCGGATCACGGCAAATTCATCAATCCATGCTCCAGTCTTCGCGAAGATTTCCGATACTTCTATCCCGCTCTTGCCATACTTTTGAAACTTGAAGGGACTGCCCAGCAGCGTGCCCGTCTTCCGTTCCGTCTTCAAATTGCCCGATGGACTCGGCTTGCCGTGCATCTTCTGTAGCATCGGTTTAGGATCGAAGGTATCCACCTGCGAAGGGCCGCCATTCAGGAATAAGAAGATGAAGTGCTTGGCTTTGGGCGGAAAATGCGTAGTGGCTCCGGAGAGCATATCGGCCATCCCCACGGCTCCAAAGCCGGCGCTTATCGTTTGTAACATCTCACGGCGTGTTTTCAGCATTGCTTTACCTTCCACTAATTCACGTACAAAAACTCATTCGAACTTAGTAATACTTGCAGATACTCCGGCCATGCGTCCGCGCCTCGCGCAACGTAACTGTCGCCTAGCTGCTTCTCGGCAGGCTTCGGCGATCGGTTAAACAGCAGCCGGTAGGCTTCGTCAATGCGCCGCGGCTCTGGCGTTGCCTCCAGCCGCTTAGTCATTTCCTTGGCGACATTCAACATAATAGGGCTGTTCAATAGAAACAACCGCTGCAGCGGCACATTCGTCGCCACGCGTTGCTCGCTGGTTTGATTCGGGTTGGGAAAATCAAACAGTGTCAGCAAATTGTCCAGCTTCTTGCGGCTGATGTAGCCATACAAAGTTCGCTTGTGGTTCCCTTCGTCAATCGGCTTGGCCTGGCCCGCGGACGTCTCATCCAACATACCCGCCACATAGAGCATGGAATCACGCAGAGCCTCGGCATCCAAGCGCCTGCGGTTGAACTTCCACAGAAGCCGGTTGTCCGGGTCCTTGGCCGCAAACGCCGGATTATCCGCGTTGCCTTGCTGATAAACCGCTGATAGCAAAATCTCCCGATGAATCGTCTTGATCGACCAGCCGCTCTGCATAAACTTCGCCGCCAGGTAATCCAACAGTTCCGGGTGCGAAGGCCTTTCCCCAAGCACGCCAAAGTTGCTTGCCGTTCGCACAATGCCATCGCCAAAATGCCACTGCCAAAGTCGATTCACCATCACCCGCGCAGTCAACGGATTCTGCTTGCCGGCAATCGCTTCGGCCAATTCAAGCCGCCCACTCCCTTTCGAAAATGGCTTCGGTTTGTTATCGTCGCACAACACAGTAAGAAACTCAGCGGGCGCTTCATCCCCCAACGTGGCTGGGTTTCCCCGCACATGAATCTTCTGCTGGCTTAGCTTTTCCTTGTCCGCCAGTGCATGCAAAAACGGGAACTTTTCCGGAACCGCTTTCTTGTCCAATTCTAAGTTCGCACGCATCATGTCCAAGTGCCGTTTCCACTCGCCGGAAAGGAAACGGTCAATCTTCTTATCCCCGTAAAACAACACTCCGTTGGGTCCGTAAAGATCGCGCCAAAGAAAATATTTATTTCGCTCCAGCGAAGCTAAATTCGCTTGACTCAAATCCCCACGCTTCTGCGACCCGCCCAGCGTAATGTTGTTCTTCTCATCAATCTCCTTCTTCTCTCGATTGACGGCCAACACCAACTCCTCGAACTCCTGAGTCAACTTCTGAAAATCGTCGCCATCTTTAGCGGCGGCTAACTTGGCTAAGTAAGGATGCTCATGCTCTTTGCGCTTTACATACTTCCGCCAGCGCTCCAGGGTTTCATCGTCAAGGCCCGCTGGGTTAAGCCCATCCTTCGGCCCACGTCCCAACGCCGCCAGCACATAATCCTTTGCCCGATGGGCCAACACAGAAGCCAACTCGTCGCCCTGCCGCTGTAGAAAATCCTTCATGGATTTGTCCCGATCGTCGGCGTGCTTCTTCTTGGCCTCGTAAATGGCCACTACATCTTTCGCCGCCAGTGGATATTCCTTATATTGCGAGTTATTAAAAATCCCCAGCAGCGAGTAATAATCCTTAGTTGGAATCGGGTCGAACTTATGATCGTGGCACTGCGCGCAAGCCACGGTTAGCGCAAGAAAACCACGCGTGGTAACATCCACGCGGTCATCCTGAAATTCAGGACTTAGCCCATACATACCCAACGCCGGCAGCAGCTTCGGATCATTCATATGGTCAGCCGCCAACTGCGCCTTGACGAAGGTGTCGTAAGGCATATCGGCATTGAACGCATCCACCACCCAATCGCGATAGCGGAACGCATTCGGCGCGGGCTCTTCCATGGTGGAGTTCAACTTGTCGTCAGAATAGCGGGCAATATCCAGCCAGAACCGACCCCATCGTTCCCCGTAACGCTTGGAGGCAAGCAGCCGGTCGACCACTTTGCCGTAGGCGGCGGGGGAAGAATCGGCAAGAAAGACGTCGGTCTCCTGCGGTGTAGGCGGTAAGCCAGTCAAATCGTAAGTAACCCGCCGCAGCAGCGCGACCCGTGATGCCGGCGCATTAGGCGATATGCCGCTTTGTTCCAGCTTAGCCAGAATAAAACGATCTATGGAAGTTTTCGGCCACGCCGCATTTTTCACAGCGGGCGGCTGTGGAGCCTTCACCGGCTGAAAAGCCCAGTAGGCCTTTTGCTCCGGCCTTAGCACATACTCTTTGTATTTCGCCGCGCTCGGCCCCTCTGGCCAAACCGCGCCATTCTTGATCCATTCCCGCAGCGAAGCAATTTCGTCGGCAGCCAGCTTTGCGCCATTCGGCGGCATCTTCAGGCGCTCATGCTCAAAGGTGACGGCTTTCATCAGCAGGCTTTCTTCAGGCTTGCCGGTGACGATTGCCGCTCCCGATTTGCCCCCCTTCAGCAAGGAATTGCGAGAGATCATCTCAAGCCCGCCCATTTTCGATTGCGTATGGCAAGAGAAACAGTTTTTGGCAAGGACCGGGCGGACGTTCAGCTCAAAGAATTCCGCAGGGGAATCCTCGCCCCACGCGGATGTGGCGAAAAGCAAAGCTAGGGGGCGAAGAATTCTCATGGTCATTATTCTATCTAATAGGATGGCGGAAAACTTCGCCACCGCGCCACGAATTCAATCGATTCCCAAACCTTATCCACTTTATCCGTGAATAGGTAGCCCATCAGCAGGTCCGCCAAGGTTCATCAGCTGGACATTCAAGCCTTGTTGCGCAATTAGGGTAGCAGTTGTGGAAGCAGAGGGTCCACCGCTGTAAGTTGCCAGCAGTTAGCGGATCCAGGCTGCTTGCGTCACCATTTCTCGACCGACACCCGGCTGTTGTCCTGGATGAAGACGGCTGCGGACCAGGCCGAACAAGATCGGCTATCGCTCTTGCGTCATGCTCTCACGGAAGCCTGGGTGGCGTTGCCTTTTCTTTCGTGCCAATCCCGGACTCCATTGTCGATCCGGCACGAATAACTTGCGGGCGCATCTCGATGATCCATTCCGCCGGTAGCTTTTGGTGGACCGCAACTGCGGCTGGCGCCCTGAATCCAATTCCAAACCTGGCGCATCAAAGTAGATGTTACAACAACAATTGGAGGTAGCTTATGATCACCATACGTCCGGCCGCCGAACGGGGCGAGACCAATATTGGCTGGCTCAATAGCCGCCATACGTTTTCCTTCAACCAATATCACGATCCTAAACACATGGGTTTCCGCTCTCTGCGCGTCATCAATGACGACCGTGTTGCGGCCGGCATGGGCTTCGGCCGCCACGGTCATCGCGATATGGAGATCATCACTTGGGTGATCGCTGGGGCCTTGGAACATCAGGACTCGACCGGAGCCAAAGCTGTTCTGCGTCCGGGAACCGTGCAGCGCATGTCCGCTGGAACGGGCATCCAACATAGCGAATATAACCACTCAAGAACCCAGCCTGTCCACTTTTATCAGATTTGGATTCAGCCCGCTGAAACCGGAATCGCGCCGCGTTTTGAGGATCGCGAGTTCCCCGCTGAAGGCCGCCAAAATCAGTGGCAGTTGATTACTTCACCAGACGGCAGGGAAGGGACGCCGCCCATTGAACAGGACGCTTTTGTCGCGGTGGCTGACCTCGCGCCCGGAAAGAAATTGGCCATTCCACTGGCGCCGGCCCGCAATGCTTGGCTTCAAGTGGCCACAGGCTCCATCGCCCTAAACGGCGTAACGCTGCATGCGGGTGACGGTGTGGCAATCTCGGAAGAGACTAACTTGGAGATTACCGGCACTGACCAAGCGAATCTGATTCTGTTCGATCTCGCGTAAGATCGTAAGATGACCGGCATCCCTCATTTCCTAAAAGAATACGGTTACGCCGTGCTTGTTATTTGGGTTTTTGCCGAACAAGCAGGCCTGCCGATTCCGGCTATGCCTATGCTGCTGGCCATGGGCGCGCTGATTGCGAATGGCACTTACTCCTGGCCCGTGGCCATCATCGGGTCGCTGGCCGCTTGCCTTGCCGCGGACTTTGCTTGGTTCTTGATCGGGCGCGCCAAAGGCCGCGGCGTGTTAAAGTTGCTCTGCAAGATTTCGCTCGAACCGGATTCTTGCGTCAAAACCACGGAGTGCGGCTTTCAGCGCTACGGCTGGGGAACTTTGCTGGGCGCCAAATTTCTTCCCGGCCTATCCACTGCCGCCCCGCCACTGGCGGGCATGTCGGGTATGTCCACGGGAAGGTTTCTGCTGGCCGATGCCGCAGGCTCATTGCTCTGGGCCGGTTCTCTATTGGCCGCCGGGGCCTTGTTTCACCATCAATTAGAAATCGTCGCGGCTGCGGCCGTTCAACTTGGGTCAAGCTTGGGTGTAACTGTCTCTGTCGCGCTGATTGCTTACTTAGGTTACAAATACTACCAACGCCGCCGTTTCATGCACCTACTCCGTGTTAGCCGGATGAGCGTCGACGATCTTCATCAACGCCGCGAACTGAATGACTTCTTCCTAATTGACATGCGCGACCCGTGGGAGATTAAGCGCACTTCGGTAATCCCCGGAGCGGTCCTGATGAGCTTCGGAGATCTTGAAGAGCGCCACTTGGAGATTCCACGCGACAAGGAAATAGTTCTGTACTGTTCTTGACCGGACGAAAAATCCAGCGCCCGTGCGGCGCTACTCCTCATTAAGAAAGGCATCACCAAAGTGCGTCCCCTTGAAGGCGGGTTCGACGCTTGGGTGGAACGCGGTTATCCAACCGAGCAGTTCTCCTGACACTCAACCGTCGTCAATCGGAATTGAGTGCATTATATTATTGACCCGTCACGCCCGTAGTCAACTTAATCGAGTCTGGCCTTACGGCCAGCCTCGCGGCCTTGGTCAATCCACCGTTCCACGTTGGAACGGGACCAAATCGCCGCATCGCGAAACGATCCGGGCATCGCTGGAGGGGCAAGATAGATCCATTCCGCCGAATCGGTCGCATCGGGCTGTTTACCTTCTCTCCAATGGTGGAAACGGTGCAGTATTTTTCCCGTGATGGTCCACCATTGTGGCAGACCTACCCAGACGTTCATACACACAAGGCGCGAAGCTCCCACCTTGCGTCCGAAGGAGTGGGGCAGGCCGTCCATCAAACCTCCGTCCCAATACCAGTGGCCGTTCCATTTTACGGGAGGCAAAAGACCCGGTACCGCACAAGAAGCCCGCAGTACTTGCGGCGTGATTTTCTCATTGGTGACCATCTCCACTTTCAGCGACGGCAAGCGCGTCAGCGTCACGCCGATATTGGTTCGTGGCATGCAGCGTGCATGGATTTCGTCGATATCTTCCCAAATATGAGAAGGGTCGAGGATGCTCCCCATTGGACCTTTTGGGAAGCGCCAGCGGAGATTGCCGTAGGCCGAAATATTTAGCCAATGGTCAATCAACTCTTCAGGTGGCAGGCCGCCTGCTATCGCCCAGGCATTGAGCGAACCGGCCGAGGCCCCAATGACCCAATCGGGTTTAGGCATCCTATTCGACAGTTCCTGCCAAGCGCCGGCCTGCCAGGCCGCGAACATGCCACCACCGGAAAGAATTAGCGCCGTCAAATTACAATGGTAGCTTGGAATACTTGAGAATTAAGGGGCTGCTTCACAGCATCGCTTGGTTACGGCATGGCGGAAGGCGAATAGCATGCGCAATCCAAAGTTCACCGGCATGGCGGGACCGATCGGCACAAAGTCGATCGAGTCGGTGAGCAGCGTACCGTTTTCTAGCCGCTGGAAACGATGTTCGTGCCGCCAGGACTTCATTGGGCCGCTCACCATTTCGTCCACGAACAATTTATTCCGTTCAAAAGCCACGTGGCGTGCGTGCCACTTGCTGAAGCCCATGGTTGTTACAACCACTTCAACGCCTTCTTCAAGGCCATTGCCGCGAAGGCGTTTGATGGAAGGGAACAGCCACCACGGCGTAAGAAGCTGAATTGCGTCCGGGCGTTCATGAAAAGAGAACACCTTTTCCACTGGTGCGTCCATTATGGTGCTGTATTCAAAATGCATGATTGCCTGGTAGGCGGCCTTGAGGCCAACCTGCTCCCTCATCTTATGATCTCTTATCCGTAGAGACTTTGTAAAAATTCCGCCGGCGATCCAACCCACCGCACAGGCCAGGGAGCAAGCCCAGGTCGAAGATAAAGTTTGAAGAAACGGTCCGTCAACCGGCAAAACGTCGGCGCTTGACAAGCCCGCCGCGCTGAGCAGACCGGTGATCATAGCCGTCGAAAGTTCCCGTTTGCGGAAGATTAGACTAACCATAAAACCCAGTATAAGCGGAATCAGAAATGCTCCGAGGATTCGACTGAATGCGGCGGACGCCGGCAAAGGAAGCGGGGCCAAAGCGGCAAGTATAAGTAGGTAAATGACCGATGAAACGACTCCGATTCCAAGCAACCTCCACGAGGAGTGCGAAATCTCACGCCACAAGAGTTGAAGGCTTGAAGCCCTTAGTTGATGCGCCAGCCAACGTCTGGCCACCAATTGCCCCTGTTCGAGCGAAATCAGTTCATAGTCTTCCGCTAAATCGCCCTCAAGCGGTGTTGAAAGATGAAGCGGCGCCACCAGTTTGACCAGACGGACCCACCCGCTGTTTTGCGGAAAATGGAGAGCCGTCATGAATAGCCCTCGCAATCCAGCAATGACTGCACATTGGCGCCGGTTTCCCCGAAGCGCTTCAGACCTTCGATTGTGAAGTGATAGATCTTCTTTGGTTTTCCCTGACGATGAATTGACGGAGGACCGGGTAGGGAACGAATCCACCCCTTTTCTTCTAATCGTTCCAGCGCAACGTAGAGCGATCCGTAGGTAACTGTTTGCTCCGTTTCGGCTTCAATTCGACGTCGCAGATTCGCTCCATAGGCTGTGCCGGGTAATTTCAGCATGGCAAGCATTACAACTAGTTCGAAATTGCTTGGCGAATCTCCGGCAAACATACAACTAAGTTAATGAAAAACATTTAGTTAGTCAACGCGGCTTTGGTCTACCACTCCTAGGATTAGTTGCTGTTAGGTACTATGAGTTTGAATCCACCTACTGGCCGAATTGGCGTAAGTGATGATCTATATGCAGGTACGCCCAACGGTCCCACTCGCTATCCTTCATTTCATCAAATATGGGGTGGGCCCCTGGGGTGAATCCGCGAGGCTGGCGGCAGAAGCGGTCGAACTAACTTAGCAGCAAAGTTTTATCTTCCTCGAACTGCGTGGGAGGAGTACCACCTGCTTTTTGATCCATCTCCGGGCGAGTGTGCACGCCTTTGGGCCAGGTCATTGGAACGTGCAATGCGACGAATTTAAAGACGTTGCGAGTAAACCGGTTTTGGACATCGCCGACCCCTTTTTCGCCAGTGGTGAGACGGAATGAATCGGTTAAGTGGCAGATCATTTGGGGAGCGGTCATGGATCCCCACTGGCGCGGGGAGTCTGGTGTTACCCCTTTAATAAGATGGCGCAACTGCTGCCGGGCGGAAGGGTCGGCGAGAGTGGACATACTTAGAATGTAAACGAAAATCCGCCGGTGAATCGTTGTTGCCGCAACAGGCCCCGCTGCAGCGAAATAGTTGTTTTGGGTTGCGGATCGCCATCTTCGATCGGCACGATATTGGGCAGGGTAAGCGATTTCTTTAGAAAATCGGGACTGCGGCTAACCGTTCCCCGGTAATCCATATGCATGGTCCACCGCGGGGCAACGCGATATTTGAACCCCGCGCCGGCTTGCATTCCAAGCTGGAAAATGCCGCCGCCTTCAAGCGGCGCCGCATTGCCGAAGTTGTAAGCCGCCTGAATGATGCCGACGTTATTCAACCCGAAGCGGAATATGCCGCGAGCCTTCTTGAAAGGCGAATCGGACAGATTGATCAGTTGGAGTACCGGACCGGCGCCGACGTAGGGTCTCCAGCGGCTTTCGCGTGGGCGGAGGTTCATCAGCGTGTTGTATGAGAATTGACGCGTCAACAATCCGGTATCTTGCTCTTCAACTGTCGGCAAATCCGCCGAGCCCGTTTTGGTTATGGATTGAAGGCCAAGCTTGAAGCCGCCTCGCTGATAGTGGAAGCCCAATTCGTGAGAGATCCAGCGTTGGGTGTTGAACGTCGCCGATCCACCGAAACTGTAGCCGGATTTGACCAAATTTTCGGCAACCACAATGAACGGATCCATGCTTCCGTTAGAGCCGGGCAGCATATGGTTAATCTGTACACCTTCGGCGCCAGTGCTCTTATTAGCGAAGCGCAGGAAACCAAAATCAAAGCTTAACTCCACCCTTGGCGGCTCCCAGGGATTGATAGCTTCATCAGGTGGTGGCGGCGGTGGCGCTGGGCCGACGGGGGCCGCAAAAGAGCTTATGAAGGAATCGGCGGGATGAAAAGTTGGACTGGTAATTCCAGTTTGCCGCTCGGGTCTTTCCTCGGGCTCCTTATTTCTAAGGATTTTTATGCCGCTAATGACTCCACTCACGCCTTGATAGACCATGTTGCCGCGCACGACGTCGTTGCGAATCGTAAGGAAAGTCTGGCGGCTAATGCGCGACGCGGCATTGCCGTGAAATGGTCCGGGAGGCGCGGCTAATGCTTCATCAAACCGGCTGGGGTTGTGGCAATCGTTAAAGCGCACAATGGCGATCTTCCCATCGGTGATCAGACTTTCGCCAGTGGCGTTTTTGGTTTCCTTGGGAACCCAGGGACGATCCATGGTCTCGGCCTCTTCAACGCAGCGCGTCAGCAGCAAGTCGTTTAACACTTTAGCCCGCTCATTGTCGATGTTGTTGTCGATGCGATGAATGAACTTCTTGGCGGAGAACACGACGGCGGTATCTTGCGTGGAAGAGGCGGTATAAAGTGGATTGCCTTGCCAGTTTTGCCCACTTTCAAAGATGCGGATGTGATGGCGTTTATGGAAAGTGTTCATCGCCTTGGAAAGGCTCCAAACAGGACGTTTGCCATCCAACATCAATACCGACATGGGCGCGCTTTGGTACCCTTGATTTTCCGCGAACGAGCGGACAGCGCGGTAATTACTACTTGCGGACCGCCGGTCGGATTCCACCCAGCCCGCCGCGGCAAAGGCATTGACGAGTGCATCCCTCGTGCCGGTGAATACAAAATTGGTAATATCGGAATCCCGCCCGGGCACTGTTTTTTGGGTAAGGGTCTTCTGCGGTTGTGTATGGGTCCGGAAAGGCATACGGCGAATGGCTGAGCGCATCGCCGAACGTTCATCGTCGGTTATGTGCAACTTATGCGCGGGATCGGCGAATGTGGTTTCCACTTGAAGAGACGCGGTAAGCCTAACCATCAATTCCGCACCAACGGGAAGGCGAATCTCCGGCTCCGAAAAGCGCAACAAGGCTGCCGAGATAGTGGAGGAAAAGGCCAAGGCGATCGGATCCACGGCGGCGATTGAAACCAGCAATCCAGAGGCTCTGTACCCTGGCATATTGGTGGACCGGATGCCCTGAATCTTACCGGTTGCCGTAACCTTTTCCCGGCCGTTTTCGATTTCAATCACTTTGGTGTTTACGTTGTAACGCTCTCCGTTGGGAAGCACCAATTGGTCGAATTCAATGAGCAGGTTGGCGCGTTCGCGAATGAGGCCGAGGCCAACCCTTTTGACATCCCGCACCCTGCCGAGAGCGACCGTTTCCATGGGCAGGAAAATCTTTGTATCCACCACGACCGGAGCGCTTAAGTAGGCTTGAATGGTGGAACCTTGGACGGAGGAGTAGGAGTTTACTTCCTGCCGCAACCGCAACTCAAGAATAGTACCGGAGGGGATGGTTTCGGCAAGAGACACTCCGGGCAGCATCGTGACGGCAATGGCCAAACGGACACGGAAGCAGTGGAACCGGCTCAAAATGACGAAATTACTCCTTAGTGTTTTACCAGCGGCAGTTCATGATTATATATCGGCGGAATTCGCCAAGTCAGTTATCATAGGTACTAATTTAGGGGAGCTTTGGGTACAAATAGAGGTTAGCCTGGGCAGTTCTGTTTCCTGATCTCCAGTGCCTTGGGCATTAACCTTTGAAAGTCGGCGATACGGGTTTCATGGCTCGGATGGGTAGACAGGTACTGATTAGGTTGTCCGCTACTGGTTTGTTCCATGCGCTGCCAAACGCGGATGGCTTCGGTTGGGTCGAAGCAGGCGCGGGCGGCAAAAACAAGCCCCATCTCGTCGGCTTCCGATTCGTGCTTGCGGGAAAAGGGCAAGAGCAAGCCGTATTGCGCGCCGAGGCCGAGTGCGGCCATAATGCCTTGCTGCTTGCGCGAATCCATATTTGCCATCGCGACGCCAGTGGCGATTTCGCCAATGTGCACCAGCTTTTCCTGAGCCATTCTTTCGGCGCCATGGCGGGCAATAGCGTGAGCGATTTCATGACCCATGATTATGGCTAAGCCGTCGTCGGTTTTAGCCACTGGAATGATGCCGGTGTAAACAGCGACTTTGCCCCCCGGAATGCAGAAAGCATTCACCTGATTGGAGATGATGACGTTAAACTCCCATTTATATCCAGGATCTTCGGAAACCTTAGCCAATCGCTGGCCGATGGATTTCACGGTTTGGGAAAGCGGATGGCTAGCGGGCGCGACGCGGGATTGTTGAAGGATTTGCTGATACGATTGGTAGCCGAGAGCCTCTTCCTGTTGCGGGTTCATGTCCACCATATGTGAGCGGCCAGTGACGGGAACGGTATCGCGATGGCTGTAATAAAAGTACACACCGTAAATGCCGAATAAGAAGAGTGGTAGAAATGTGAGGCGGCCGTTCATAGTGTTTTGACTTTGCTTGCCAACAGATAGGGTACTGTTTTTCTCGACAGGTGTGCAATTCTCTTTGAGAACCAGGGGAAGTGATCTCATGGACTAACCCATTTATAGGATTGAGTAACCTCCAAATGGATGGTAAAGTACCAACGTGAAAGCACTAAGTTGTTCGATTAAATGGGGCTCAAATCTAGCCGGAATTGCTTTTTTGATTTCCGCTGCTCTATCTCACACCATTCTTGCAGCTACCGCCCCAACACTTGGAACAGCCTCTAGTTTCGCAGTGTTAGGGGGCTCGACCGTGACCAATACAGGTCCGTCGATTATCAACGGCGATTTGGGTGTAAGTCCGGGCAGTGCGATAACGGGTTTTTCCTCCGGGGACGGTGACTGCTCCCGGCATGATCCATGCGGCCGACGCAGTGGCGGCACAGGCGCAAAATGACGTCACCACGGCTTATAACTTTCTAAATCAGTTATGCAACACCAACTTGACTGGCCAGGATCCTGGAGGACTCACTCTGATTCCTGGAGTTTATTGCTTTGCCTCGTCAGCGCAATTGACGGGAACACTAACGCTTGATGCTCAAGGCGATCCGAACGCAGTCTTCATATTCCGCATAGGAAGCACACTTACCACGGCTAGCAACTCGTCGGTAAACAAAGGCTGGCCAGGGGGCCAGCCGCAGACCAGGGGGTCCGGCCCACCGGACACTGCCCTTGCGTAAGGGCGTTTACCCTTTTCATTGGGATTCGTGCACTTTCGCATTTCCATGTCGCACACCCGCTCGCAACGGTACAAATTAAGTAATGCTAATTTCCTGATAAAATAGTCTGCCCCTTAAACTTGCTAACCTTGTAGTTCAGTGAGTCGTTTAAGAAAACTTATTACCATGTCATTGCTGGCCTTGGCATTGCATGCGCAGCCCAATATACTTACGTCAAACTATGGTAACGGTCGCACTAACTCCAACGTTGAAGAAACTATTCTTAACCCTGGCAACGTCTCTCCGGAAACGTTCGGCAAAATTGGAGCTTATGCAGTCGATGGCCATGTTTTCACCCAGCCGCTTTATGTTAGGAATGTGGCCATTAAAGGCGAACTGAAAAACGTCCTTTATGTAGCGACCATGCACAACAGTGTGTATGCCTTCGATGCCGACGATCCGCAAGCGAAAGAGCCACTGTGGCAAGTGAATCTAGGTCCGGCGCTGCCAACCAGTTATTATCGCCGCTTTGCGGATATCGAAAAAGAAATCGGCATTTTGTCCACTCCAGCGATCGATTTGGCGCGCCGGGCAATCTACGTTGTTACTTGTAATCTCATTGATAAAAAGCCCAGTTTTTCTCTGCAGGCATTGGATCTAACCGATGGTTCGGCGAAGCTTGGAGGCTCCATGGAAATCAAAGGCTCCGTTGCCGGCTCAGGGGATAACGGGGATGGAAGCCATGTGTTCTTCGACCCGGTTCAGCATCTGCAGCGCCCTGGGTTGCTGTTGGCCAACAATACGATTTACATCGCCTTCGGATCGCACAACGACGAATATCCTTATCATGGTTGGATTGCTGCTTACGATGCGGGGAACATCCAACATCAAGTGGCTATGTTCAATTCCACCCCTGCCGGCGGCTACGGGGCGATTTGGCAATCAGGCCGCGGATTGGCCGCCGACGATGCCGGCAATGTGTACCTATCCACCGGCAATGGCGATTATGACGGCAAATTCAACTTCAGCCAATCTATCCTGAAACTATCGCCAAGCCTGGGAATCGTCGATTGGTTCACGCCGGAGGATTGGTCGCAGCTTAGTGTTGATGACGCCGATCTCTCCTCCCAAGGCCCGATGCTGATTCCCGCTACAAATCAACTTTTGGGCGGCGACAAAGAGGGAAATCTGTATGTGGTTGACCGCACCAACATGGGAAGGCTCGGATCGAAACAAGCCACTTCTCCTCAAATCCTGAGGCCAATTCAATACGGCGGGATTTACAACATGGCCATTTGGCCGCGCACTAACGACACGCAAATCTACATAACTTCGGAGGGCGACGTTACGGCGCAATTTACCATGGCCGGCGGCTTGGTGAATCCAACTTCCACCGCGCAATCCCATACATCGGGGGACTCTCCGTTTCAGGGTATGGCCGTTTCAGCCAATGGCGACAAGGATGGTATATTTTGGATCAACTTTGGCGACTATTCGCAGGACGGTGTTCCGGCTGTATTCTGCGCGTTGGACGGCAACGATATTTCCTCCCTGCTGTGGTGCAGCAACATCTACGCGGATCGGGACACGCCAGGCCGTTTCGCCAAATTCGTTGCTCCTACGATTGTGAACGGAAGAGTTTACCTTCCCACGTTCTCCTACGAAATAGCTGTCTATGGTTTGCTGCCCGACCCACCATTGGCCGGACTCTCAAAACATCCTCTTCGTAGGAAGCAGCCCCAGCGGTAGTAAGATCAAGAAGAACATTTACAATTCTGTTATGCGCAAATCCTTTGTTTTTCTGGCTATGTTGCCGCTCTCTTTTGTAAGCCCAGGCTGCGGCGCAAGCGGTCCCCGTAATTATGGCTATCAAATTGTCAATACGTTTCCGCACGATCCCACCGCTTTTACCGAGGGCCTGGAATTTCGCGACGGCTATCTTTACGAAAGCACCGGACTGAACGGCAAATCCTCGCTGCGAAAAGTGAAGCTTGAAACGGGGGAAGTTGTGCAACGTTTCGACATCATGCCCGATTACTTTGGCGAAGGCATCACTGTGCTGCCGGATAAAATCATTCAGCTTACTTACCAAACGCAAACTGGTTTCGTCTATGACCGCAAGGATTTCAAGCTGGAACGCACCTTCAACTATAAGGGTGAGGGCTGGGGGCTTACCTCAGGCGGAAATGTAATCTACATGAGCGATGGCACTTCGGCCATCCGCGTATGGGACGCCGCAACCCTTGCCGAAAAGATGCGGATTACGGTGCATGACGGCGAAACCCAAATCTCCGGCGTCAACGAACTGGAATTGGTGGATGGCGAGATTTACGCCAACATCTGGAAGACCGAACGCATTGCTCGAATTTCGCCGGTAGATGGCAAAGTGCTTGGTTGGATTAACCTCGCCGGCATCCTTGAAAATCGGCCGCCAGAGGCCGATGTGATGAACGGCATTGCTTACGATTCCGTTGGCAAGCGGCTATTCGTCACCGGTAAGTATTGGCCGAAACTATTCGAAATTAAGCTGATCGAAAAATAGATACAATGGCCGGGTGCTCTATCGTTACCGGGTCCTCAGTTTACTTTTTTCGCTCTCTATCATTACCTACCTTGACCGTGTCTGCATTTCCGTGGCCGGCGCCCGAATGCAGGCCGACCTCGGTATTGATCCGCCGCACTGGGGCTGGGTGGTGGGGGCTTTTACGCTTACTTACGCGGCGTTCGAAATCCCCAGTGGCGTATGGGGCGATAAGTATGGTCCACGCTTAGTACTTACGCGCATCGTTCTGTGGTGGTCGTTTTTCACTACGATGACGGGCGCCGTCTCCAGCTATTCGCTGCTGCTAGTCACGCGCTTCTTCTTCGGAGCGGGCGAGGCGGGCGCATATCCCAATAGCGCATCGGCCATCTCCAAATGGTTCCCGGTGGGGGAACGCGCCAAGGCGACTGGGACTGTGTGGATGGCATCGCGCATTGGCGGCGCCCTGACTCCACTGATCGTCGTTCCGATCCAAATCGCCTTCGGCTGGCGGGCGACCTTCTACTGTTTTGGGTTCCTCGGCATCATCTGGAGCGTGGTCTGGTATTGGTGGTATCGCGATTATCCGTTTGAGAAGGAAGGCGTCACCAAAGCCGAAATGGAGGAGATCGGCGCGGCCAAGACGAAGGCGCACCACAGCCTGCCATGGGCGAGCGTGCTTAAAAAGAAAAACTTCTGGATGATTCTGCTCATGTATCACACTTACTGCTGGGGATCTTACTTCTATCTTTCATGGCTCCACACTTATTTGCAGAAGGGTCGCGGCTTCACGGAAAACGAGATGCGCTATCTTTCACCGTTGCCATTCGTTTGCGGGGCGTGTGGCAACCTGTTCGGCGGTTGGCTGAGTGATCGTCTGGTGAAGACCCATGGCTTGAAGTTTGGGCGTTGCATCGTCGGATC
>JAYVXT010000375.1:0-6132 GCA_043785065.1 Bryobacterales bacterium
CGGCGATTGTGGTTGTCCGCCGCAAGCTGAAACGGCGGCGAAATAAGGGAATGGATCGTCCCCGGTTCGCGGCGGATAGCGCAGCCTTGGTTGCGAATCGTTGTTGAAAATATATAAAAATATTTAGCGCAGTCACTAACCACTATCCGAAAGCACGTCATCTATCCGAGCAAGTCCGCTGTCAAAGTCCTTGGTATCGACCTAAACATGCGTCGCACGGACTGGTTTTCAAAGTCTTTTGTTCTTTTATCGGCAAGTACCAATAAAAACATGAGACATCTTTGCCCGAGAAATAACTTAAACCTTAGGGTTGCATGGTCGATATGCCATTTCAGGATGGGGAACGGGATGTAAAACATCTTGAGTACAATTCCCCGGTAACTTTACCGTCGACAATCGTTTGCCTTTTGATGCGAGGCTCTTGCGGCTTGGTGCGCGGGTCTTGTGACAGAGGCGGCGGGAGTGGTTTTAATTAAGGAGAATCAAATGAGGCAAGAAGAAGCGTTTGGAACAGAATTGTTACTAACCATGCCAATGTTAAACATGCAGGCCCCCCCCACGCCGCCGCAAAACATGCCGGCGCAAATGGGACTAACCGTGGGATTGGAGGCTGGGCATGCCGAGGCCACCTCCAAAAAGTTGGTTCTGATCTGCGAAACACAACCGATTACGGCGGCCGGGCTTCGAAGCCTGCTGCAAAAGTCCGCGGATCTGGAGCACATAGGGAGTGTTTCCACATTGGAGGCGGCGCATGAGGCGATCAAGCTCCGTCAGCCCCATTTGGTGATCCTCGACAAGTCGTTGGGGATTCAGGCCGTGCTGGAATGGATCGCCCAAATTAAGAGGGGGGAATTCAAGGCAATTGAGTTGATCCTGTGGGGGATCTCCATTACGGAAGCTGAGGCGCTTCGCTTCCTGCAGGCGGGGGCTAAGGGGATTGTACGCAAGACGTCGGACCCGGAAACGCTGATGGCTTGCCTGAAGGCGGTGGCGGCCGGTTCCAGTTGGATGGCCGACAGCGTGTTCCGCGAATCCAGCCGCATGGAACGATATTCCCGCAGTGAACTCACTCCCCGCGAACAGCAGGTGATGGAGCAGGTTGAGCAGGGACTAAAGAACAAGGAAATCGCCAAGGAATTGGGCATCCGCCCAGGTACCGTGAAGATCCACCTGAAGCATATTTTTGAAAAGACAGGGGTGCGTGGCCGCTATGGCTTAGCCTTGTCGGTTATGAAAGAAAAAGGCGTGATTGAGATGTCTAAACCCGAAATATCGCGTCAATAGCCATTTCCACATTCTTTAGTGGTCCCATCTATTACTGGTCCCATCTATTACTGGTCCATGTAGGAAATCCGTACGTTTTGTTCGTGTTCCGGGTTTTTCTTTTGTACTCTCTCCCTTCAGGCTGGGGTTAATAGCCTCAGCCAATTTTTTCGGTTGCAGTGACTTCTTCGCTGCTAGACGTTGCGATTGTAAAGCAGGTAGCTTTCAGCTATTTTGCTATTCTAGAGCTCAGTGCATTTCTGGAAACGCTTTTTAATGATAGCCATGCCCCTGTTGGTTCTATTGGGCGCGGCGGCGACTAATCCACCTCGTTTGGTCGATATCCTTTCGACCGAGCTTGATCGGAACATGAAGATTCTCAAGGAGAAGGGCGATCCTCCTCCATACTTTTCGGCCTATGAAGTGACTGAGGAACAGGCTGAATCCCTTTCCGCGTCGGGGGGCGCGGTGGTCAACCGGTCCTCAAACAATAGCCGGACGTTGGACGTTACGGTGCGAGTGGGCGCCATGCAGTTTGATAATTTCCACCGCAATCCACGCGACCCTGCTTATTTCACCGGTGGGATCCCGATTTCAGTCGACAATAATCCGGATGCGATCAAGCGTTATCTTTGGGAAGAGACTGATAGGGTTTACCGCGCCTCGTCTCAACGCTTGTTGCGACTGCGTACCGACCAGGAAACTAAAGCAAAGCCCGACGATCCTTCGGGAGATTTTTCGGCGGCTGAGCCGGAAACTAAATCAGCGCCTCCGGCGAAATTGACTTTTTCAGCCTCTAGTTGGGAGCCGAAGGTGAGGGGTTGGTCGCGCCTGTTCACGCTCTATCCGGAAATCTTGAACAGCAGGGTTTCGGTGTCCTCGCAGCGGGAAACCAAATACTTTGTGAATACCGATGGGGCAAAGCTGGAATTCGGGCGCCAGTTTGCCCGTATTTCGATTAGCGCGCGGGCGAAGCATCTTGATGGGATGGATTTGAATGCGACAGAAACCTTTGAGGGTGAGACCATTGATCGCCTGCCCAAGGACGAAATTGTCAAAGCCGCGGTGGACAAAACCGCGGCGGATGTAATTGCCCTATTAAAAGCTCCTGAAACGGAACCGTTTGTGGGCCCTGCGATTTTGTCGGGCCGGGCCAGCGGCGTATTTTTCCACGAAATTTTCGGGCATCGCATTGAAGGGCACCGGCAAAAAGATGAAGCCGAAGGCCAAACCTTCACCAAGAGCGTCGGCAAGAGTGTGCTGCCTGATTTTCTGTCAATTGTTTTTGATCCCACGCGCCATCGATTGGCCAATACGGATTTGTACGGATGGTTTGATTACGATGATGAAGGTGTGAAGGCGCGCCCGGTCACATTGGTGGACAAAGGCATTTTGAAGACTTTTCTATTGTCGCGTTCGCCTATTCAAGGTTTCCCTGCGTCGAACGGACATGGACGGCGGCAAGCGGGAGCGGAAATTGTTTCACGGCAGTCGAATCTGATTGTAGAGTCGTCAAAAAAAGTCACAATTAAGCAGTTGCGGCAATTGCTGCTCGTCGAAGTGAAGAAACAGAACAAGCCCTACGGACTCTATTTTGAAAAAGTGACGGGTGGGTTTACGACGACCGGCAGGCAGGGGCTGCAGGCATTTTCGGTGATGCCATTAATTGTGTACCGGGTGTATGCCGATGGGCGGCCGGATGAACTGGTGCGCGGGGTCGATATCGTGGGTACGCCGCTTTCGAGCTTTGCAAGAATCCTGGCCACCTCCGATACGCAAGAAGTGTTCAACGGATTCTGCGGGGCTGAATCGGGTTCGGTGCCAGTGTCGGCGATTTCGCCGGCAATTCTGGTTTCTGAAATTGAAGTGCAAAAGAGAAGCCGGTCGAGGGATTTGCGTCCACTTCTAAGCCGTCCTGAAGGAGCAAGCAAATAATGAGACTCGGCTTAATCCTTTTCACCGCTTGTATTGTGAGCGCGCAGGCCCCAATTGACGATCCTGTGTTGAAGGCGATGTCGGATGAACTGACGCGCTCCCTTCAAATTCGAGTTCCAGGGGCAAATCCGTATCCTCCTTACTACATTGAATACGGCGCTGAGCGGACCAACACTTTCAATGTGTCGGCGACGTTGGGTGGTTTGGTGCGTTCCTCGAACAATCAATCCTTTACTCCCCGTTTGTTCCTGCGCCTAGGCTCCCCTAATTCGGACAATACCAATTCGGTGTATACGGATCGTCAAGTTTCCGGCGGATACGATGGAGGGCAATGGGCTTATGACGCCAGCTACGATCTAATCCGGCAGCAATATTGGCTGGCGACCGACCGGGTATACAAGTCGGCGGTTGAGGCGCTGAATCGCAAGACAGCCGATCTTAAGGATGTCAATCAGAGTGAGCCGCTGAACGATTTTGCCGCGGCCAAACCGGTGGTGAAGGTTCTGCCCGAAGTTGTTTATAAGCTGGACGAGGCTAAGTGGCGGGCGAAGGTTGTGGAGTGGTCGAAGATATTTCTCAATTATCCGGAGATTTTGCATTCCACCGTTGATTTCGATGTGGTTTCCGATACGGCTTACTACGTGAATAGCGAAGGGTCTAAGAACCGGATCCCGGAAACCGCTTTTCATCTCCGTGCGAAAACGCAGACGCAAGCCGCCGATGGGACCACGATTTGGGACTACGTGGCGATTTGCGCCGAAGAGGAATCGGGTATGCCGGCGGAGGGGGATATTCGCAAGGCTTTGACCGAAGTCGCCGAAAACACGAAGGCGATGATGGCGGCGAAAGTAGGCGAGGTTTACACCGGGCCCGTGCTGTTTGAACCAAGGGCTGGAGCGCAATTGTTGGCGCAAATTTTTGGCCATGAACTCAAAACCAGCCGCGCGCCCGTACTTCCGCCCGGTCGTCAATTCGCCTTTCCGCAGAGTGAATGGAGCTCGCGGATTGGGGCTAGAGTCTTACCCGATTTTTTCAATGTGAAGGACGTTCCGCGCAAGTTCTTTGCGGATGGCAAACCCTATTTGGGGAACTACGATGTTGATCTGGAAGGCCTCGAGCCCGAGCCGCTTTCGATGATTGAGAAAGGCGTCCTTAAGACGCAACTTTATACCAGGCAGCCGGTTCGGGGCCACGAGGGGTCGAACGCGCGGGCACGGTTTCCTGGCGATTTTGGGGCGAAGATGGCTTTCATGAGTAACGTCGAAGTGACGGTGAGTGAATCGAAACCGCTGGCGGCCTTGAAGGCGCAGCTGATTGATTTAACTAAGCAGCGCGGCAAGGCCTATGGCATTTTGGTGCGCAAGCTGGATTACCCATCGGCGGCGGGCGGCGAGGAGCGTCAACGAGTTTCGCAATTGTCCCGATCGCAGCCGGGAGCGTTTCAATTTAGTTTGCCGTTGTTGATCTATAAGATTTATCCCGATGGCCGTGAGGAGTTGATACGGGGCGTGCGGTTCCGGAATCTTAACTGGCGCTCCTTGCGGGATGTGATGGTTGCTTCGAGTGAAACAAACCTATTTTCCTATTACGCGACATCGGCGCCGCTCTCGGCCGGCGGTGGGGGTGGGTATATGAATGGCGTTTCGATTGAAGCTCCCGGTTTGTTGTTTGACGAATTGGAACTGGAACAGCCGCAGACCGACAAGCCGCGGGCGCCAGTTGCGCCCCCGCCACCCTACGAGACCTCGAACTAAGCGCATTTCATGGGACTGCTTGGCCGCACCATTTTGAAGGAGATCATATCGGGCGCCTTTCTGGGCACGGTGCTGTTCACCTTTGTTCTGTTCTTACAACGCGTGTTTAGCTTGTTGTTTGAGCAGTTGGTGCGGGGTGCGGCATCGCCTTCCACCACTGGGTATTTGCTCGTCTTGGTGCTTCCTTTCGCCTTGACGTTTACGCTGCCATTAGGGGTGTTAACCGGAGTGCTGATTGCGCTTAGCCGCATGTCCAGCGATGGCGAGATTACAGCGATGCGCGCCGGCGGCATTCCCAGCCGCAGAGTTTTGACCCCGGTTATTCTGTTTTCCACTTTCGGAATGTTGCTAACGGCGGCATGTTCGCTGTGGCTGACCCCATGGTCGATTCGGGAAACTTACCGCGTGCTCAATCAATTGGCTTCGGCGCAGATGACCGCCGAAATCCAGCGGGGCGTGTTTGCCGAGCAGTTTCCCAATAAGACCGTTTATGTTAGCAATGTGATTGCAGGTCCCGTGGTGCAGTGGCGCAATATTTTTATAGCCGATGTAACTCCGCCCGAGCAGCGAAAGAAAGGCACGCAGGAAATAGGCGACGCTCCGATGATTACGATTGCGGGCGATGCGATTGCGGTTACCGATGTGGCTCAAAACCGCATTCAGCTGCACATGAAGGAGCAGCGGACGCATAGCGTCGGCAAAGAACCGGAGAAATCCTACGACGTCCGTTCTTACAACGCCGATCAACTCCTTGAAGCGCAGCGGCCGGGTGAGACCAAGGCGCAGGCGTATCGCGACATGGACACGCTTCCGCTGTGGAAGGAAATCGCGGCATCGCAAGAGGCCGCGATTGAATTTCATCGCCGCTTTTCGTTTCCGCCGGCCTGTTTGCTGCTGGCTTTATTGGGCGTGCCGTTGGGAGTATCCTCGCGGAAGGCGGGCAAATCGGCCGCGTTCGTGATCACGGTTTCGCTGGCGTTCGTATATTGGATGTCGCAGATCGGGTTGATCCGCATGGCCCAATTGGGAAAGATGCCGCCGGCCCTGGCGGCCTGGTTGCCGAATATAGTTTTCGCGGCGGGCGCCGTGTTCTTGATGGCAACGCTGGAACAGCCGGGGGATCGGGATTATCTGGCGCGCATCCGGGATTGGTTCCGCTATCGCTACGCCGATTGGGCGG
>JAYVXT010000376.1:0-18421 GCA_043785065.1 Bryobacterales bacterium
TCATTCACCGCTGGTTTGTTCCGCCGCGGTTTGTTCCACCGCATCGGTTATCTTGAAGAGTCTTTCGAAAGCTACCTGGAAGACATCGATTTCGGATTGCGCTGCGCCGAAGCCGGTCTTTGGGGGCTTTACGTTCCACAAGCCGTTGGAATTCACGAAGGGTCCGCCACGTTGGGCATTTGGAACGCGGAAACGGCGCGCCGTCTGGCTCGCAACCAGCTGTGGATCGTGGCCCGGCATTTCCCTCGCTTCAATTGGCCGGTGCTGGTGTCGCAAGTTCTGTTCATCGCCCTTGGCTTCCGCAATGGAGCCGGATTGGCTGTCTTAAAGGGCAAGTGGCAAGGTATGGCCGGGTTTCGCCGTATGATGCGCCACAAAGGACCGCACGTTCCTCCCGATCTTCTTGCGCGCCATGATCGCGAAATCGAACATTTGCAAGGCACGCCGGCGCGTGATCTTTTCTGGCGCCTTTACTTCAAACTGACATGACACGCACGGTAGCCATCGTCATAACCTACAATTCCGCTTCCGTGGTGGAAAGCTGCGTAGTGTCCGCCCTGGATCAAGGCATTGAAGTTGTCGTGGTGGATAACGCCTCCTCCGACGCCTCGGCCTCCCTGGCGCTTGCGGCTGGAGCACGCGTCCTCTCTAACCCCACAAACGTGGGGTTCGCCGAAGCCGCCAATCAGGGGTTCAATGCAATCCCCAATGAGGGGAGCGCTTCCACACCTGGTTACACCCCCCTGTGTATACTTTTGCTCAACCCAGATGTCGAAATTACTACATCAATTCTACCGATGGTAGAAGCAACTCTTGCACATGGGGCGGCCTGTGGGTTGCTACAAGATATTAAGAACGAAGCACAAAGTGGCTTTCAATTGCGCCGTTTCCCTACTCCTGAAATATTGGCATTTGAAGTGCTCGGAATAAATCGTCTCTGGAAAAGAAACCCTATAAACCGGGCTTATCGCTACTTTGATTTTGATGTCACCCAGGCCGGTTTTATAGAGCAACCGGCGGGCGCTTTTTTGATGGTTCGCGCCGATGTTTGGCGCGCCGTTGGAGGGTTTGACTCGGGATTTAAACCCGTCTGGTTTGAAGATGTTGATTTTGCTAAAAGGCTTTATACCCAAGGGGTTAGAATAGCTTTCGTGCCCAGCAGTACTGGTAAACACCTTGGGGGGCACTCGGTAGGAAAGATGCACTATTCCAAACGCATAACCGCTTGGTATGCTAGTCTCTTTAGATACAGTTGCAAGCATTTTTCCAATTCAGGGGGACGATGCGTGGCAGCAGCTGTACTTTTTGCGGCGGGTCCACGATGCTTTGTGGGGATCTTAGGGGAACATAGCCTGACTCCGCTTGCCGTTTGGATGGGCGTTTGCAATATGGCTCTGTCAGTACTTTGGAGCGGTGCAAGGCAAAAGGCTGTTTCACAAATAGCGTCAGAGGATCGTAACTTTTAACCCATGGCCAAACACGATATGGTGTCGGTAACGCTGGTAACTTACAACAGCGGCCGTTTCATTAAGCGCTGTTTAGAATCGGCTCTCGATCAGGTTTACCCTGATATCGAAGTGATTGTTATCGACAACGCCTCAACAGACGGAACCATCGACATCCTCGAACAATTCGAGGATCGGGTCCGGATTATTTATAACGATGAGAATATCGGCTTCTCCTGTGCGCAGAACCAAGCCATCGCTTTAAGCCGCGGGGAATGGGTGCTCACCTTGAATCCCGATGTGCTTCTGATGCCCGGCTTTATTCAAGGCATGGTGGACGCGGGTCAACTTCACCCTCGCATCGGGTCGGTCTGTGGCAAACTTCTGGCTATAAGGGCCAACTTCGAGCTTCCCGACAAACCCCTCATCGATTCCACTGGCATGTTCTTCACTCCGATGTTGCGCCATCTTGACCGGGGCAGCCAGCAGGTGGATAACGGCCACTTCAGCAATTGTGAATATGTTTTCGGCGCAACGGCCGCCGCCGCGCTTTATCGCCGCGAAATGATCGATGATATTTCCATTAATGGTGAGTTCTTCGATTCCGATTTCTTCGTTTATCGCGAAGACGCCGATGTCGCTTGGAGGGCCCAACTGCTTGGATGGCGCTGCCTCTATACACCCACCCCGAAGGGTTACCACGTCCGCAACGTTCTGCCGGGCATTCGCCGCGCGCTCCCGCCGGAAATCAACATGCACTCGGTGAAAAACCGCTTCCTGATGCGCATTAAGAACATGACCGGCGACTTGTATCGCCGTAATTGGTTCTATATCACCCTCCGCGACTTTGTTGTCATCGGCGCTTGCTGCACGGTGGAGCTCAGTTCCCTTAAGGCATTTTGGAAAGTGGGCGAAAGTTGGAACCGCGTGTGGGGCAAGCGCAAATGGATTATGGAGCGGAGGCGCGTCACCGATGCCTATATCGCCAGCTGGTTTCATAATCAGCCTGTGTCGAAGCCCGCGCCAAAAGCATCGAATAGGGTGGTTGCCCGGTTGAAAGCGGCACGCGGCTAAAGTCCAACCAGGCTATCCAATTTGCTCCAAACTGCGCAACTTATCGTCTTCGAACATAGCGGGAAGGCTTGCAGTGAAATGAATAGCCGAGTGAGCGGTCCCAAATCATGCAACAGCGAAACCGTGCTGCTTGCGATGATGCGGGCCATCATGCATTTGCGTTGACTTAAACGTTTCGTGACGGCCATCAGTGCACTCTTCGCGCACTCGCTCCACAAACGCTTCGCGCTCTTTCCTGCCCATCGGCTTCATCCGCGCCACTGCCAGGTTCTCTTTCAACTGTTTCATGGAGAGTATGCCGCTCACCTGGGTCGCAATGGGCAAACTCAAACAATAGTGATAGCATTCCGCCGGAGTTACCTTCATTGCTTCAGGGAACAACGCTTTAGGATATCCGCCGCCCAGCCCTTTCATCCCAATCACGCCGACATTGTGGGCATGGCACTCCGGCACAACTTCGTTTTGAAAGCTGCGAAAAACCGCGTCGCCAACGTTGATCGGCATTTGCGATGCGTCCCACTTTTTGTATTTACCGAGCATGGCCATGTGAATGCGCGGATCCTTGTGGCCAGTGAAACCGATGAAGCGAATCTTTCCGGCCTTTTTCGCCTCCAGCGCCGCCTTCATGCCGCCCTTTTCGAAGATCCAGTCGGGGTCGTTATCGTAGTTGCATTCGTGAAATTGCCACAAGTCTATGCAGTCCGTCTTCAAGCGGCGCAAGGAGTCTTCCAGATTCTTCATCGAACCGGCATAATCGCGCTCGCAATTCTTGGTCATCAAGAAAACTTTTTTTCGTTGGCCGTCCATGGCGAGTGCTTTACCCATTACCTCTTCAGAATGGCCATCGTGGTAATCCCAAGCGTTGTCGAAAAAAGTCATGCCTTCGTCGATAGCCGCATGCATGATTCGAAACGCTTCCTTTTCCGGCTTCACCGCGCCGATATGCCAACCGCCAAGACAGAGGACGGAGACGCGTTCGCCGGTGCGCCCCAACACGCGGGTGGGAACGCCACCGCTATAGTCTGTATCTTTGATGTAATCTTTTGCGGATTCCTGTTTGGCCATAATCTCAATGATCTCAGATTACTCACTCAACGAAAACGCCAATACATTAGTACCCGATGCAATCGCCAAATACTGTTTGCCATCGAACATGTAAGTCATCGGCGAAGCCCTTAACGATTGGTTAGTCTGGAAACTCCACAGCGGCTTACCCGACTTACTATCAGCCACCATCAACGCGCCGCTATCCTCGCCAAAAACAACCACGCCGCCCGCCGTCGCCAAAGTCCCGGAGCGCGATTCGCCAGACCCCACCTGCGCCATTTCCCAAGCAATCTTTCCTGTATGGATATCAATCGCCCGCAGAATTCGCTCCGGTGGATCGGAAGGCGCATTCCGCGAACTGCCACCCATAAAGCCACGCCCCGCTTCCCAAGCCACTGGCCCCTTGCGATAAATACCGCAACTCTCAATCGTCTGCACATAAAACAAACTTGTCCCAGGGTCGAACGAAGCCGACCACCAATTAGTGCCGCCTAGAACCGCCGGGCACGTCTTCGTGCCTTTCTCCGCCGGTTCCTGATCGGCCGTACGAATCGGCCGGCCATTTGCATCAATGCCGCTGGCCCAAGTTAGCTTGCTGATAAATGGCTTGGCTAACAGCACCTTTCCATTTGTCCGGTCGATCACGTAGAAAAACCCATTGCGATTCGCTTGCAAAAGTAACTTGCGCGGCTTCCCTTGCCAATTGGCGTTCACCACCAGCAACGGCTCCTGCGCATCCCAATCCCAAACGTCATGCGGCGTGAACTGGTAGTGCCACTTCAGCTTGCCGGTGGCCGCGTCCAAAGCAATTACCGAATCGGAATAAAGGTTGTCGCCCTCGCGATTGTCACCGTTGTGATCTGGTCCCGGGTTTCCCACTTGCCACAGAACCTGATTCATATCGGCATCGTAACTGCCCGTGAACCAGGTAGCGCCGCCTGGATGCGCGAAGTCTTTGCCATTCCAAGTTTCCGAACCAGGCTCGCCCTTTGCGGGGATGGTCCAGAAGCGCCACGCTTCCTTGCCTGTAGCCACATCATAGGCGGATAAGAAGCCGCGCACCCCGCTATCGCCGCCGCCGATGCCCGCCACCACCAAGTTGCCCACCACCAGCGGGGCCGACGTCCCGAAGTAATTCTGCTTGTGGTCGGCCATGGCCGCTTCCCACAACAGCGCACCGGTATAGCGGTCCAGGGCGATCAGGTGAGCATTATCCGTCCCCATGAAAATCCGTCCGCCAGAGACGGCTGCGCCGCGGTTCACTTTCCCTTCAAGGCCCTTCGTGGCAGGCCGTTCAAAGCGCCAAATTTCGCGCCCTGTTCCGGCGTCCAGCGCATAACACTGGTTAGCGGCGGTGATGTACATCACGCCTTCAACAACCAGCGGTGTACCTTCCAGAACGGGCACATTAGATAGTGAGTAGATCCACTTCGGCGTGATCTTCGCGGCATTCCCCGGCGTGATTTGATTCAACGCGCTAAAGCGATTACCATTCAACTGCCCATCGTAACTCGGCCAATCTGCTTGCGAGGTGACAACACGAAATTTATCGCCCTCCTTGCGCAGCAGGGCCACTTTGCCATCCGCCGTTCGCAATTGCATATCAGTCGCCGTGCGATTTACCGACACTCCTTTCAACGCGCGGCCATCGGTCGTTTCAACGGAAACCTGAACCGCCCGCATCGCCCCGCGCCGTGGCGGCTTCAGCGCGCGTAGATGCGCCACAAGATCCTTCATCTCCGTATCGCCTAAGGAAAAGGAAGGCATGCCACGCGAGGGCAGCCCGTTCTTGATCGTCGCCATCACCTCTTCGTTGCTTCTGAGCGCAATCCTTACGACTATGCCCGCGGCGAACTCGCCCCCATTGCCGTCGTCCCCATGACAGGCGGCGCAGTGTCCTTCGAATGTGGCTTTCCCTGCTTGTTCATTTTGCGCAATAAGCGTCGCGGCGCACAGGGCCGCCAGCGGAATCAGTTTCCAGGTCATCACAATATCCTACTCTGAATGGAGTGGAAATTGAGAATGACGGTCCCCGGCCTAACTCGCAGGCTCAGACGGTGATTCCGGTCTTGAGCCCGGTGTCGAGGTGTGAGCACAGGCGCCCCAACGGGTTAAACATCCCGTAACCACCATCCCTGAGAATGATCTTAGAACCGGATTCTTACCGTCAATGAAGTGTGCCGGGCCTGCACCGGGGTTGACGTGATGGACCCGAACGTTGTTGACGTGTAAGCAGCCAAACTCGCCGGATTCGTACACTGCCCGCCCACATTGGCGCAATTAATCGAGAGACCAGTACTCGGATTGCCTGGATTGAAGTGGTTAAACACGTTGAACGCTTCCACCTTAAAGCTCAAAGTCGTGTTGCGTTCCCGCACTGCAATGTTGAAGTCCTTCTGCAAACCGAAATCGAAATTCATCACCCCGGGTCCATAAGTCATCGTTGGCTGTGCGTTGCCTATGCCATAGGACGTAGCCGATGGCAGCACGAAACTGGAGGCATTAAAGGGATACCAAAGACGGGGATCAACCGCGGCTAAGCTGGCATTCACGCCCGAGTATACGGACGAAGGAGTCGCGCCATCGGCCAGCCACAAGCTGCCGTTCTGTTGGCAGCGGAATGGGAAGCCACCCGTGGGCGTACCGGTCCAGTAACCAATGGGCGCGCCGTTGGCTCCGCAAGTCACAGCCAGGGCCTGTCCGTAGAAAAAGGTTCCGACTCCGGACCAATGCCATCCATCAAAAACCTGCTTGGCAACCGGGTTGTTCCACAGTTTCGTAATGCCTGGAATATCGTAACCCCAATTTACGTTTACCGCGTGCGGCCGGTTGCTGGTCACATTCTTAAGCAGCTTGTCATCCACCCACTGATTGCGATTATAAGTCAAGGTTTTCGACCACGTATAGTTGGCCCCCAGTTGAAATCGTTTGGAGAAGCGGCGGTTGATGGCCAGTTGTAGAGCGTTGTAATTCGATGCGCCGTCCTGTGTGTAACCCTGAATGGCGCCCCATCCCCGATAGCCGCCGGCCAAAGCCCGAATCAGGTTGGTGGAATAAAATCCGGCTGTCCCTCCGTTGCCGCTGGTTGGATCCAGATACTTGGGATTAGCGCCGCCGGTGGGCGACCAGGTCGTGTACGGCTTTACCGCGTTGAAGTCAATGCGGCCCTGGTTGAATTGGTTATGAGCTACGTTGCCAACATAAGTGGCGTCGAGGACGAAGCCCTTACCCAAATCGTGTTGAATGCCGAAAGACCAATTATAGGTTGACGGCGGCTTGTAATCGAGGGACCCGCCGGTTGTCGCCTGCGGCGTGTAAACCACCGGAGAGCCGATCAAGCTGTTGATGGAAGTATTCAAGATAAGCGGCGCCTGATAGCCCGGAGGAGCGGCCAGCGGACCTACCCCTTGACCCGTTGCGCCAATTGTTGCGACGCCAAATGCCCGGCCGTAGAAAATGCCGAAGCCAGTGCGCAAGGCCGTTTTGCCATTCCCGAACACATCCCAAGCAAGCCCGATGCGTGGCGCAACCTGGATTGGCGGGTTGTTGAATAACTGCCGGTCCTTTTGAATGATGCCGGAAAATGGCAGGCTCCCAGTGGCGAACGAGGCCGGATCGAAAGTGCCTTGTAAGGCATACGGATAGGTTTTCCCGGTGGACGGATTGATGGAAGCCTTATTGGCAGTGGGGCAACTTACGGCGCCACCGACGGGAACCGTGCAATACGGAAACAGCAATTGTCCCGCCTTCGTGTCGCTATAAGCCTTCGTATCGAAGACGCCCAAAGTGGCGCTGGCGGAGCGAATTGTGCCCAGGAATTGGAAACGCAGGCCATAATCCAAAGTCAGGCGCCTTGATAATTTCCATGTGTCTTGAAGGAACCATTCCGCCTGTTTGTAACGGGCATGTTCTATGTTCCTGCGCTTGTCTTCCCCATAGCCATAAGCGTTTCCGGTTAAAGCATTCGAGAAGGGATTTCCGGTGTCCACGGGGCTACCTAAATCCGAACCGAAATAGTAAGTGCCGGCCGTGTTGTAAGTAGTGTAGGAACTTACATTGCGCGCCGAGGTCTCGAAATAGAATCCAGCCTTCAGGGTGTGCCGGCCCTTGATCCATGTGACGTTGTCGACAACATTGTGCGCCTCATCGGTGCCGTCGAACGGCCAGCGGCTATCGAATCCAAACGACGGGAGATTCGGTATGCCGGTTGGCGACGATTGCGCGCTGAAGCCCGAGGGAAGTCCAAAGTTCACTTGCGGCAGCAGGTTGAGCGTGTTTGCTCCAAAAAGATTCGGCAGCTTGATCGCATTGCCGCTCGAGTCTTTTAATGGAAGCTGGCTGGCGGAAAACAATTCAGTCTCAGTGGGGCTGTTGCCCTGGTGAGCACGGTTGATGCCCAGCGTCACTTCATTGATCAAATTGGGCCTGAAGATATGCACATAGGTCATGGCCGCGCCTGCCGAGGGAATGTGATAGCTATGGGGAAACTGCCCCCATCCATCACCCAGCGCCCCAAGAATCGCACCGTAGCCTGATTGATCCTGATAGTCCTGCAGGAGGCGGACAAACATTGTATCCTTTGACGAAGCATTGTAATCAACCCGCAGAATCTTGTCTTCGCGCGGCTGCGTGTTCGTACCTTGGAATTGGAAGTTGTACTGCCGCTGGCCAGTCGAATCCGGGAAGTTCGGCAGAGGAAAACGATTCAGGAATGCGAGGCCGATGTTACTGAAGCGGCTGGGTGGAACCTTGTTTCCGGGGAAGCATCCAGCGGCGCCGGCAGCCTCGCAGGCCGCGCCAGTATTCGGATCGCGAATCAGAATTGGAGTTCCGTTTGGATTCACGGATTGTGAAAAATCGCCGGCGCGTTCAAGTGCCGTGGGCATTGTGTACCGGTTCGGACCAGCCAGCCCCTTGTTGGCAAGGTAGTCATAGGAGAAGAAAAAGAACAGGCGATTCCGGTCTTTGTTGAATCTTACACCGGGAATCAGCAAGGGGCCGCCAATAGTGCCGCCTGGATTCTGAAAACGGTACCGGGGCTTGGCAACTCCCAGTCTATTGTTGAAAAATTCATTGGCATTCAACGTTTCATGGCGCCAGTCGTAGTAGGCAGTTCCGTGAAATTGGTTCGTTCCGTTCTTAATCGTGATGTTCAGTTGTCCTCCATTGCGCGCGCCATACTCGGCGTTGTAATTGGAAACCAGCAACTTCACTTCACTCACGGCGTCGATGCTAGGCGCAATGTAACCATTTATGCTTGGCGCGCCGCTATCTTGGCTGACGATGCCATCCAGTGTCACCAGCACTTGTCCCATTTGCCCGCCATTGATAGTCGGAGTATTGCCGCCCCATCCTCGCGAGTCGTGATTGCCAAGGTCCTGCACGCCGGGAAGGGTTTTCAGCACAGCCATGAAATCACGGCCGCGCACGGGCGTATCGCTGATCATTTGTTGATTGACGTTCTGCGACCGGTCAGAACTGCTGGTGGCCACATGGGCCACTTCGGCTTCTACTTCAATAGAGGTTGCCACGTCGCCGATGGTCAGCTTGATTGCGTGTAGATCGACACGTTCCTGCGAACTGACGGTTACATTTAGTTGTTCGTAGGCTTTGAACCCGGATTGCACAACCCTCACGCTGTAGGCTCCGGGAAGTAATCCTGTAAATTCAAAGGCGCCCGTTGCACTGGTGGTGAAATCCCTGGATTGCCTCGAAATGTTATTGGTTAGCTTGACCTGTGCGCCGGCTATTACCGCACCCGCGGCGTCAACCACTGAGCCCGTGACGGAACCTGTGACTGTTTGCGCGTTCGTTAAGGAGCCCAGAGCGATCAGTGCTGCTGCAAAAAATAATGCTGGCGTTCTGGACATGTGGAAAGACCTCTGGCAGAGATCATACACGAAAATGCAGCTTGCGGCGCGCCCCAAGCCCGCTAGCGTTCGCGAATGTTTACAATTCGATCAGCTCGCACATCGTCTATGACCTGCTTACGTCCACTGGGCCAAGCAATCCGAATGCTGTCTACTTGAGTAGCGCCACCCAGCCCAAAGTGCAGCCGCAAATCGCTCTGGGAAAGGTAACCGCCCCCGCTACGCACCTCCGCCGTTTGAACAACCCCGCCCGCGTTGATGCGCACTTGCGCCCCAATCGCGCTCCTGTTCGACGTCACTCCTTCCAGCTTCAATGCAATCCAATGATTTCGCGTGCGCCCCGCGATGAGCTTCAACAATGAAGGCGGCTCGTTCTGATTGTTCACCAGTGCTTCAACCGAACCGTCGTTGTCAATGTCCGCGAATGCCAACCCTCGCGAGGAATGCGCCTCCAAAATACCCGGGCCGGCTGACTCGGAAATATCGGCGAACTTACCACGATGATTGCGATACAGAATGGCCCGCTCCCGGTAATGGATATCTAACTTAAGCCGGTCCACTTCCGGAAATGCGTGCCCATTTACCAGTAGTAAATCCAACCACCCATCATTGTCGAAATCAAAAAATCCGCACCCCCACCCGACGAAGCGAGTGTTGTGCCCCAAGCCCGATTCCACCGTGATATCCTGAAACTCTCCGTTCCCCTGGTTGTGATACAACGTCCCCAGCTCATCCGAAACATTGGTTCGGAAAATGGAAGGAGTTCCTTCATGAAGGTAATCGCCCGCCGCCGCCCCCATGCCGGACAGAGCCTTGCCATTATCGTCCAGCGCAGTCCCTCGAACCAAAGCTTCGTCCACAAACTTTCCGTCACCTTGGTTGATGTAGAGAATGGAAGGAGTCTGATCACAGGCAACGTAGATGTCGGTCAAACCATCGCCATTGAAATCTCCAGTCAGTACACCCAATGAATAGTTCGCATCGGGGTTCGAGACTCCGCTTTCCACCGAAACATCGCGGAAAACACCGCCTTCGTTGTGATATAGAATGTTGTGGTCGAAGGGCAATCCGCGCGGTCCGCAATTCACGCCAATTCCGCGATAGAAGCAATACGGATTCGCCCCTGGCTTAGGCGTGGTGTTGAAATTAAATTTCAAATAATTGGCCACAAAAATATCCAACTTACCGTCATTGTCAAAATCCACAAACGCGCACCCGGTGTTGTAGCGAACACGCTCCTGCGTTAAGTGAACTTTCGCCGTGACGTCTTCAAAGCGGCGTCCGCCTATATTGCGGTACAGCGAATTCTGTCCCCAGTAGGTAACCAGCAAATCAGTGAAGCCATCGTTATCATAGTCTCCGGCGCAAACCCCCTGCGCCCAACCATCCCTGGTGAAACCCAGCGATTGCGATACGTCGCGGAACTTTCCTCCGCCTTCGTTGTGATACATGCGGCTGGGGGAACCGGCGCCGGAAGCGATGAAAATATCCGCCAAGCCATCGTTGTCGTAATCGATGAACCCCACGCCGCTGCCGGTAGTCTCGATGATGAACTGCTTGGAGCGCCCGCCGCCGTTGGGAATCGATGCGGTCAATCCAGCCTCACGCGCCACATTCTTGAAGACGGGCTTTACTTCCGGACTCTGTGCAACGGTGATTCCGGCGCACAACAGCGCTAACGCTTTCCTCACTTCTTATCACCTAGCCGTTTCAGGAAATCCGCAATCTCCCCATCAGGCGGCATCTGCAGCTTGTCGAATTCCGTTTTCACCCGCTTTGCATCGGCCATTCGGCCCGCATTCCGATAGGCCATCATAAGGGCATACTGCGCCGATTCGTTGCGTGGCTGCAACTTCACAGCGCGCTCCAACAACGCGATGGCGTCAGTATAGCGTTTCGCTTCAGTCCGCAACTTTGCCACGGCAATCAAGGCTTCCGCAAAATCCGGCCGGATAGCCGCAGCACGTTCAAAGTGTGCTGCGGCTTCAACCTTTGCCTGCCCTGCCGTAAGGATTTGCCCCACCTGATATTCCGCAACAGCGTCGAAAGGATTCAGCAATAGCTCCGCTTGAAATTCTTTACGCGCCAAGTCCAAATTCGCCGCATCGTGGGATTGTTGCAGCAAAGCGCGCCCCAACCGGTAGTGCAGATTAATCGCCTTCGGATTCTTCTCAATCGCCTTGCGATATTCGGCGATGGCTTCGACGTATTTGCCCTGGGTCTCAAAAACCTCCGCCGAAAGTTGGTCGACCCTATAGGACGAGGGGGCCTCGCGATACATGCGGTAAATAGCATCGTTCCACGCCTTCATGTGGTAATCGGCGGCAACATAAAGGACATCCGCGTCTTTGGGAAACGCCCTCTCCAGTTCGGTTACGATCAAGCCCGCTTCGGAAAAGCGTTTTGCGCGAACATGGCACTGGGCAAGAGCTAGCCCGGCCAAGCGACGATTTTCACCAGTGGTAAATGCCACGGAAAGACCGGCAACGGCGCTATCGCAATCGCCAGTGGCGGGTTTTGTGAGCGTGAGGAATAACTGGGCGCTGGGTTCATCGTGGATCTTCTCAAGGAGAGTGCGGGCCGTTGCATAGTCGCCGCGATGGAATGCCGCAATACCGTCGGCAAGCGGCGTTTGCGCCGAAAGCAGTTTTACCAAAATGAAAGGCAAGGTGGTTGCGGGCTTAAGCGCGCTGATCGCCAGATGTAGCGCTACGGAACTAATGTCCCGCATCGTCAGTCAGCAATCCCAGATTGCCGAAGCGCCCCCGATCTGCCGCATCGAAATACCGGAAGATAAGCATCGGCGGCGCGCCCGGCACTATTAACATCGGTGGCGACAATCTCTCCGAGGGCGTCTCGCTTATGCCCACAATTCGTCCGGAAGAAACAATCGCTTCAAGCAAAACGAAAATTAGAGGACTCATTCACCTCCCTCCCGTTCGCAAGCATATCCTAAATTCGCCGTCGATTGAAAACCGCGGAGCACAAGAGAAAACGCTCATCCCGCAAGCCCCAGCCTCAGTAAGGTCTAATAAGTGAGTGCCCCTTCCACCACTCGACGGCCTCACCGTACTCGACTTCTCCCACGCTCTAGCGGGCCCATACTGCACCATGTTGATGGCCGCATACGGTGCGCGCGTCATCAAAGTGGAAAGCCCCGGTGGAGGCGACATGGGCCGCGCGTGGGGTCCGCCATTTCAAGGGTCCGACGCCAGTTTCTTCATCGGCCTCAATAGCGGCAAGCAGAGTATCGCCATCGATCTGAAGTCGCCGAAAGGCTTGGAAATCTGCGGTCGGCTTGCCGCCAAGGCCGATATCCTGGTGGAGAACTTCCGCCCCGGTACTATGGCCCGCCTTAACCTCGGCTATGACCACCTCGCGGCAGCAAATCCGCGCCTTATCTACGTTTCCATTTCCGGCTATGGCCAAACCGGATCAAGACACATGGAACCCGCCATGGACCTTATTGTGCAAGCCTCTTCCGGGTTGATGTCCATCACTGGTTCCTCCAGCGGCGAAGTGGTGCGCTGCGGCCATTCTGTGGCGGACGTCACGGCTGGCATGTTCGCGCTTACCGGTGCGCTGATGGCGCTTGAGGCGAGGCATCGAACGGGTTGCGGACAGTTCGTCGATGTCGGGATGCTCGATTCGTTAGTTTCCGCCATGGCCTCCAACTACGCGGGGTTTCTTGGATCCGGCGTGATTCCCAAGCCGCTGGGTACGGCGTTTGCGACAATCGTTCCCTACAGCGGCTATGCTTGCGCCGATCGCGAAATTGTCCTGGCCGTGGCGAGTGAAAAGTTGTGGCTTGCTTTCTGCCAAGCCATCGGCCGCGACGATTGGGCGAAAGACGAACGCTTCGGATCGAACGCTTTGCGCGTGAAGCATCGTGAGCTGTTAGAGCCGCAATTGACGGCGATGTTCCGGGAAAAGCCGGCGGCGCATTGGATGGAAACGCTGCAGCGCGGCGGCATTCCCGTGGCGCTTGTGCGCAACTTTGAGGATGTGCTTACCGACGAACATTCGCGGGAGCGTGAGTTGTTTCCCGAGCGCGAGCACGGGCAGGCGGGGACAGTGCGGGTAACAGGGTTGCCGATGAAATTTTCCGCCACGCCGGGAAGCATTGGTAAAGCCGCGCCAGCATTGGGTGGGCAGACGGATGCCGTGTTGTTGGATTTATTGGGAATCACAAGCGATGAGGTTGGGGAGTTGCGCGATGCAGGGGTTGTTGGGGCTTCCTGAATGCATCCTTGTTCAACTCATAACGCGGCTTTCACCACTGCATTGGGTTGGCGTATTTCCAGTTCATGTTATGTTATGGAGCAACCCACAACGGCAGAGTCTCACTTCTTGCCCCTCCGGCTTCCACATGTACTATCACAGCCCGTCAGTCTTGAGCCAATCCGAGGTTGCCCAACTATTCCGTCACGTCGGCATTCTCAAGCAACGCGCTATTCTCATTCTCTGTTATGTTACCTTTGAGGACTAAAAATGGTCGCTAGTATACTACTTTAGTACTACATACTAGAAAATCTCTAGTTGGCTTCTGGAATAATCATAAACAAGTATCTTGACATAATACTTGGTGTACCGTACTCATCCAATCAACACCATTTCCATTTGCGTAAGAACTCAATAAACCGCCTCTGCACCGGCAAGGAATGATGTCCCTTAACCTGGACGTATCCAATGCGCCGCACACTGGGCGGTTCCAGCGGCACTAACGAGCATCCTTGGCCTTGCGCCGCGAGCGCCGGAACGATACTTACCCCGAACCCAGAGGCCACCAACGCGAAAATGCTGGCTAAATGGTCGCTCTCAAATACTTGCTGAAACTGAACCTTCGACCGGCTGCAAACGGTAAGCACATCATCGCGCAGGCAATGGCCCTCGCGCAGTAACAACATCCTTTCACTAAGCAGTTGCGGCACGCGTAACGGTTTGCCATTCGCCAAGTAATGGCCTTGAGGCACAGCCACCAACAGCGGCTCGCGGAACAACTCACTGCAAACGATTTCCGGCTGCTTAATCGGAAGGGCAACAATGGCAATGTCTATCTGGCCCGCCCGCAACCCTTCCAATAACTTTTCGGTGGTGGATTCCTGGATTTCCAGATCAACATTTTTATGTGCATCGCGAAAAGCGGCCAAGGGTTTGGACATGGAATACGGCAAGATGGTTGGAATAACACCGATGGTCAGTTTGCCTTGATCGTCCCGCTGCAGGCTGGAAAGCAGCTTTTCCGTTTCGACAGTCCTACGGACGATCTCATGCGCGGCGGGCAGTAGTGCCTCGCCGTAACGCGTCAGTTTAACTCCGCGGCCGAGGCGATCAAACAAGGGCGCGCCCAAATCAGATTCCAACTTTTTGATTTGTTGCGAAAGCGAAGGCTGCGCTACCCCACATTCTTCAGCCGCCTTAACAAAACTACCTGTGCGAGCGACTGTGAGGAAGTAACGCAGTTGATTCAATTCCATCTACATTCTATTTTCCTTTAATGGCGCGGATAAGTCGATCCACCATCGACTTATTGCCTTGCTCGTCGATCAGTTGGACGGCGTCGATGCCGAGTTGGTTCGCAATGTGGTGAGCCGGAGGTATTGCTCAAACCCTCGTGAAATGCCTGGAACAGCATAGCCGCAGTCTTCCCGAAGGCTTCATTACTTTGTTTCTTTTTGTTTTGACGATCCGCCATCTCCCGCTTAGCCCTCGGAGGCGGTAAACTATTAGGAAAGCGCCCGAAGTGATTGCCTACGGCGGTCAATGCACTTGGAACAGGTCCACTTGACGGGTGGGCATTGAATGTGGGGACGTAGCTCAGCTGGATAGAGCGGTCGCCTCCTAAGCGACAGGCCGGCAGTTCGAATCTGCCCGTTCCTACCACATCCCTCCCCACGCTTGCCTGCATCCGAATACACCGCGACTCGACTAAGACTTTCCTGGTCGAAATCGTTGTTATTTCTTGTACTTCTATATTACTCTTTTCCTAGAACATATTATGCCTAAGATGTTCTAGAACTAAAGTCCTTCCCTGATGGTAATAACCTTTTTCTACGAGTGCAAAGATGCACTCCACTGAAAGGAGAAAATCATGAAGAAACTTATTATGCTCGTTACGCTCTCACTGGGAGCTTTTGTTTTTACCGGAGACGAAGACGGAACGGCGCCCTCGGTTCCCAACTGCCCGCCCACCTGCGGCGTGAAGCCGGATAAGACCACCAGCAAGAAGCCCACGGAAAAAGTGCAGACTCCGCGGACCAATAGCTAACCGAATGAAAAAGTCACATTCTTGCGTGTTCGCGTGATACACGGAATGGAATTGTGAAACACCGCAAACATGCGGGACATTCACAGGACACCAAATCCGGTAAGAATACGTATAAGAATTGGATAGAAAATCACGGCAAAAAGCTAAGACATTTAGGCCTTCCTTTTTAAGTTAGAATAACGGGGTGCAGATTGTCTGTTTTGCCGCATCCATTGTAGGCGTAGCTTCCGCGTTGCGCCTACTGCGGATTTTGCCGATTTGGAGTATGACAATGCTTCTAATCTGCGCCAGGGAGATCTATTTGTTCTCCCATGGCACACCGAATGATCCGAGTTTCGCACAGCCGTGGGTCCAAACTGCCCCCTTCGTATTCCCCTTAATACTTTTTTCCGCGGCGGAGGCATTCCTTCTACCTTCACGCCACTATAAAGACTCCAAGCGGCTTGCCTTAGCGGTAGGTGGCTTCCTTTGCTTGGTTAGTACCTTGATCATTGCCATCCTTTGTTTACCTGGGCAAGCTAGGGTTCAATGGGCCATGCCAAACGTGCGGGAACTGATGATTACTTACCAAGTCATAAATGGAAGCGCGGCGATGTGGATGAGTTTAGCTTTCGTGCTCTATCGCTACATGCCCGTGCCGTGGATGCCAGCCGGTCTTCAAAAGCACATTGCCTTATTCGCAATTTATACAGGGGTTGAATCGGCTGATGCGCTTATCAACAACTCCCGTGTTCCGATCGACAAAACCTACTTACCCATGATCGTCTGTGTGTGCTACATGATGCTGTTTTACTGTTGGCTGCGCATTCCAATCGGTGAATTCAAGCAAGGTGGAATGCCGCCACCGTCCTCCCATGGGAAACTCGCGAAGGCCCGGACGGTTGTTAGTGAGTTGTCACGACGGCTCGAAGAAGGTCCACGAAATGGGAAAACTTAGCTAAAGCCGCCAACCCATCAACTGCCGCAAGCGCGCTAGAGAAGTAAAAATGACGGATGCCAATTATTCTCAACCTCATTAAGCACTTGCCAAGCAACAAACGATGACTAATCAGGAAAAGAACACTTTCGCTATTAGTGGTCGTCGAAAACTGAGTTGCGCAGTACTCGATGATTTGCTCGCTAGTAAGAACTTCCAGCCGATGCAGCGCCCTGAAGTAGCTTCGCCGATTCGTGGGAATCATCTCGGAATCGGTAACTCCATAATGATGCAACACCGAATTGTTCTTGCGGTTCAAAAGAACGGCCATCTCAGCTATTCGTTCATCAATCTCCGCCAACAATGAAATTTGTTTCAGATCTAACATGAAAACAACTCAACCAGTTAGGATCACAATATCACACAATAGATCCTAATACTTCTAGGATTATTCCTTAAGTTCGATGATTACATTTGGCCCACTTTAATGGCCTGATTTGGCCCACCTGACAGCCCCTTATGACGAGATTCCGGGATGGACAGGAGACACAAAGTGGAACTATTTCAAATGATCCGCCGCGATTATGCGGCGGGAGAAGCGATTCTCGGATTGGCCAAGAAGCACGGCTTGCACCGTCGAATGGTGCGACAAGCGATTAGCAGCGCAATCCACCGAAAGAAAATTAGCAGCCCGCAAGCACCGCAAACTGGGTCCGGCGAAGGAAGCGATCGACCAGATGCTCTAGCTAGTCGACCGGAACGCTCCCCGCAAGCCAGACCACGGCTTATCGCATCTGGACTCGTCTGCGGGAAGAACATCCCGGGACGCCATTCGCTGAATCAAATCAACTGTCCGGCAATAGGTGGGAAAACGCCGCCGCGAAATGGGGTTCAACAAACGCGAAGTATTCGTGCCTATGACTGGGGTCAGGAAGGCCAGGTGGATTGGTTCGAGGCTGTGGCCAAACTGGGCGGCCAATTGTGCAAGTTGCAGTTGTTCGCAATGCGCAGCAAGGCCTCGGGCGATGCTTCATCAAGCCTACGAGCATGGCACGCAGCAAGCGTTACTCGAAGCTCATGAGTTTGCCTTTGTGAAGAAAGTTCTCCATGGCCGGCAAAGAATCGAAACTGAGCGCATCATATCATTGCTTTCCGTTCGCATTGGCGTTACCAAAGCGAGTATTGCAATCCGGCAAAAGGCAATGAGAAGGGTGGCGTGGAAGGAGAACTGGGATGGTTCCGGCGTAACTGTTTAATGCCCATGCCGGAAGCGGCGAAGCTGGCTGAGTTAAACGGGAAGTTGTTGGCGATGCGCCTAAAGAACCGCGACCGGATCCTTAGTCGGCAGAGCCAGCCGATAGGCAAAGCCAGTGAATACGAGCGAGCCTTTTTGACGCCGTTGGCCGAAGAAGGATATCCGATTGAGTAGATTATCTTTCCGCTGGTGGTGGATGGGCACAGCCGTGTGAAGGTTAAAAGCAACTGGTATTCGGCTCCTGTGCTACCTGGAAATCGAGTAACAGCGTCGGTGTCCGCGTTGGTGGTTTCGATCATTCATGATAACCGCACGGTTGCCGTACATGATTGTTTTCAGGACTGATGGTTCGCGCCGGTTTTAGCCATACCGGCGTCCGCTAACGCCTAAACGGCTCTGCCCATTCGGGCGTCGCAGGCTTCACTCCCGCCGGGGCGGCCAAAACCGTAACCCGGAATGAGGGCGAATATCAGATACCCCAGGTGGGCCCAATCAAACCATCAAAGTGGGCCAGGCCGGAATATCGAACGCAACTTGCCCTTTAAC
>JAYVXT010000377.1:0-6114 GCA_043785065.1 Bryobacterales bacterium
TGCAGGTAGAGGCGATTACCGGTTCTACTATGATGGATTATTGGCCGCAAATAAACGCGGATGGCCGCACATTACCTCATTTGATTTTCCGTTTAGACACACACTTCTCCGGGGGTGCGTGAGTCTTCCTATTCTTTGAATTGAATTGATGGGAGCGGCTTCGCTTCACCCGGTTTCGCTGCCGCCCAGCAGCTTCGCCTGCTTTACAGGCGCAGCCTCCCTGGCCAAATCTAACCAGGAGGGCTGTTTTCGAGTATTCCGTTTGACCGGTCCCACCAACTACGTTTTATTAGCTTCTCGAATCGATACGAGGGCCGACTCCCCTTGCGGAGAGCTCTTGAAAAAGAGCATTCTGCGCAGAATTTATCTCTCTGGTTAAAAGCGTAGCAGGCTGAAGCAAGTGGGTTGCGGCTTCCAAATCCGGTAAGTGATTGTAAGCTCTGGGGTTAGAGAAGTTGCTTGATAGGGGACAGCAATTTTGCTAGATCCTCCGATTCCCGTCGGGGGCTGGTAAGTCCTAGAACTTACATAGTCTTCGCGCCTAGAACAGGACTATGCAGCTAAATCGATTTCATTCATCGTTGCTTAACGGGCCTAAAACTTGGGCATTCCGCGCCCCCATAAATGTAAAAGCCGAGGCCATCACAAGAAGTTCCCCCTTCGAACTAACTACTACAAGAACGCCAATTTTGACGATAAGTTCAACAGTGAATGGAAGCTGGATCGCGAAGCCGGGATCGGCATGCTGGCCAAGCCGACGGACCGTTTAAAGAACTTCCGCATCAAACCGGATCCCGTGCTGGGCTGCGTGGCTGTAGCGCCATTCGGTAACGAATCTCTGCGCACCGGTTGGCCCGGCGCCTTCGGCGGCAACATGGATTACAGCGGCCTGCGCGAAGGGATCACCGTCTATCTGCCGGTGAATGTTGCGGGAGCGATGCTCTTCATTGGCGACGGTTACGCGGCTGAAGGCGATGTCGAATTAAACGGCGATGCCCTTGAAACCTCCATGGACGTTGAGTTCACCGTTAACCTTATCCGCGGCAAAGCCACCAACGGCCCACCTATGGAAAATGACGAGTGGATCATGGCGTCCGGCATCGCAAACTCCCTCCCCGAGGCTCTGCAACAAGCAACCACCGAACTGGTTCGCTGGCTTGAGCTCGATTACAAACTGAACGCCAACGAAGCGGCCATTGTAGCGCTATCGTCCATCAAATACGACATCGCCGAAGTGGTCGATCCGTAGGTTCACATCGTGGCAAAGATCAACAAACAGCTGCTGGCCGCCTTGAATTGAGCTTTCGGTGGCGTGGATGCCTGAAAAGTTGGAGCTCTGCTGATCACTGTATAAACGCGCGTCCCAACGCCGTATCTTCCCGGCTCCGCGCCCACCGGTCCCGATGCGTTGAATCGCTTTCTGAATTATGCTCGCGATAGTAGTTTTGCCGACATTACCGCCACAACCAATTCCGCTTTGGTCACGGTTGCCTCCAATGCCCTTGTTCCCGAGCCTGGCACAGGAACGCTCGTGCCAGCGGCATGGATCCTCTATGCTTTGCGACGAGCGGGGACTTCAGCACAGTGGCATCACGGCGTGAAATGAGGTGAATCAAGAAACAATGCATGACCAAATGTGGCCGCTGAGCGGAATCTTGATGCTCTCCTAAAGATTCATCAAAGAACTGCATTACCACATGCTAAAACTACTAATTTGAAAAGTGCGCAATTGACAAACCAGTTCCGAAAAAACAAATGCTATAAGCCAAAGCCGCCGCTTATTTTTCACCATTCCCATTTGTGCTTGTGCCCCACGCCGCGGAAGTTCCCCACGCCGCCGACTACATTCTTTGGAACATGAAGGACGTTCTGTTTTGCAACTAGGGAGGCATGAAATGAATATAATGCAGGATGTGAGTATGCCAGGTGAATATTTATCAGATCAGTCGGATTTGAAATGAGGTGGCTTTTTTTACGATTGGAATGCTCCGCGGCGATTCGAGCTGGGCTGGCACTGTCACCGCCGGCGGTATCACCTACCATGCACCACTAGAGTGGCAGGTCGTCGACGGAACCAATGTCGATCTCATTGTGGAGGCAAAAACGGCAGTTTTCCCGGCGCCGGGCAAGGTGACTTCTTTGCTTTGAACGCAACTACAGGTGAATTGTTGTGGCGATTTCGGACCAACGGAGGATTGAACGCGGCCTCGATGACTTATGCCGTGGATGGGCGGCCGTATGTGGCCGTGCCGATTGGACAGGCTTTGTTTGTGTTTGAGTTGATGGAGAATTAGGTAAGACTCAATCATGCAAAATAATCTTGAAATTAGTCTGGATGCGCATCTCGTTCGGGTGCCTCCTCGCAAACTCGCAACGGCGCAAATAGGTCGGCTAGGAGAATTGCTCGTTCAGTATGAACTGTTGTCCTGTGGAATCGAGTCTGCTCCGATGACAACTGATACCGGTATCGATCTTGTGGCCTACTCTCCAAATCGGGGGCACTCCTTCACAATCCAAGTAAAGACACCGTTGAGGCCGAAACCATCAGGGGGGAAGGGCCCGCCTGGCATCGATTGGTGGGTGAGCAAAGACTGCCCGGCAGAGATTTATGCATTGGCAGAACTGTCAACCCGTCGCATATGCTGTTCACAAAAGGTGAATTGGTCGACTCTGCCCAGCAGCTGAAAAGGAGCTTCAAGTTTAATCGCCTTCGAAGACTAGCCGCAATCCAGCAAGAACGGATTTGAGAGCTTGCCCTTTGAGCCGCCCAACCCGGTCTTCAAGATCAACCTTGTCGACGGTCACCAATTGAGATACATTCACAACGCTTGGACGCGGAAGGCCTCCATCGCCTTTGCGGAGGGGGACATTTCCAGGCGCAAGTGCCCGGTCTAAGTTAGACGTAATCAAGCAGACAACCGTGGTTGCGATTCGGCTGCAATTGAAGACATCGCCTTGCACAACGACACAGGGATGACGCTCAGCCGGCCGGGAACCAAAGGATGGTCCAAAATCCAACCAATAGACGTCCCCTTGTTGGATCGCCTTCAACACGCAATGTTCACCATTTGTCCGTTACGGGAACTTTTGCTCTAAGCTTCCCGACTAATCGCCTTTCGTCTTGGCTGGGCGCATTGGCATACGCTTGATTCAACTGTTCCGTAATCTGCGTTCGACGACGGTTTCTTAAATATTCGCGCAGCGCATCGGCAATCAATCCACTTCGGCTTAGCCCCATAGCCCGAGCAGCCAAATCTGTCTGTTCCATAAGGGAATCGTCAACCGATATAGCGGTCTTCATACTATTGGTTATACCATTTTGCACACCGCTTTCTATGATCGGTCGGTGTCGAAGTTGCGATCATCAAGCTCAATCTGCTTGAAGCCAAGTACAAACCAACCAGCTTTAAGTAGTTTAAGAAGGTCTCAGCGTCAGCGGCATTAGTTGACTGCATTGCCTGATGGACTCCGGGTCTATCGAAAACAGCTTATTTTTCACCATTCCCATTTGTGCTTGTGCCCCAGGCCGCGGAAGTTCCCCAGGCCGCCGAGCTCCCCCACGCAACTGAACTACCACTGGAAACAGGTTGAATGACCTGCGCTCCCCAAACGCCGGCAAGTCCCCAAATCCCGTTGTCCCAAATGGAGCCTAAGGGCCTTTGCAACAGGGCTGTGCCTAAGCGCGAATCCCAGACGACAGCGGGCGAAAGTGCATAACCGTTGGCGGAGTCGTGATTGTTCAAAGCGGCGGCAATGTCAAGATATCCCGCGCCAACGGTGAACAGATCATAAACACTTGGGTAGACTGCGCCAGTAGTTGGATCCGTCGCAATACTGGTTAACGGGAATGCCTTGGAGGCGGTTTTCATCAATCTGGCTTTAACGGTGTTGGGCGAAAGGTCTGGTTCTCTGGCCAACAGAATGGCCGCCGCGCGACTCACCCTGGGAGCCGCCATACTGGTTCCGCTCAGACGCATGTATGCCGGGGGCGCGATGGAGCCAGAGACCATATACTCCGCGGGTTGGACGGCATTGCCTGGGAACTCTTTAAGCAAGGTTGATCCCGGGGTTAATAGCGACCCTACCAGGTTGCCGGGGGCAACGATATCGGGCTTGACTTCCGGATCGATAAAGGTTGGACCTTTGGAACTGTAACTGGCAATCTGATCGTCGCTGCGTGGATAAGTATTCAAGGTCTTCATCGCCCCAACGGTAATTACATAGGGACTGTTGCCTGGCGACGTGATGGTGGCGTAGCCATTCCGTCCCAAATTACCGGCGGCAACCACTACAACAATCCCTTGCTGCCAGGCTGCGGCAACGGCCTTACAGAGCGGATCGACCTTCGCGCTTTCAAAAATCGGACGGCCGACTGAGAGGTTGATTATCTTAATGTTGTAGCGCGACTTCAGTTTTACGGCCTGTTCAAGGGCTGAGATAATCACACTGTCATTGCTCATGCCCTTGGCGTCAAGCACGTGCAAGTCAATCAGATTCGCACCGGGCGCAACTCCCCGGAACGAACAGGTAAAGCGGGGGCCAGACGAAGACGTTCCACTGCCCGCCGCTATTCCCGCCACATGGGTGCCATGTCCATAATCATCGTTCTTGGTTTTGGCAATAAAACTGGCTTTGTAGACAATTCGTGAAGCCACGTCCGGATGCGCGTAAATACCGTTGTCGATGATGGCTATCCCCAAGCCCGCTCCAGCTCCTAGATAGGGGAAGGCCGTCACATGGCCTTCCCTGGTTCTCTAAAATGCTACGCCCGGACCCGAGTCGCCTTGAACGACCCCGTTCCAGGAAACACCACCGCTCCCGCATTGTTGAGAAGCTGGAAAGTAAATTTGCCTGTCCCTGAATCTGGTCCGGTAAGTGTCATCGTACATTTAATGACAAACAGCCCCGCAGCTGTCCCGTCCGGATTGATATTGTTCTGCAAAATGGTGAAACGGAATTCGCCATCAGACCCGCGCGCCGTCCAAGTGCCCCGTTGATCGCCGGAAAGGTGGTCATTGGTAGGGCCCTCCATAGACCCATCCGCATGGAAAGTGCCAATCTGGATGCATTGACAGGGAGGAATTCCCTCAATTGTAATGTTGAAATACCACAGCCCAACGATGCTATTGTTATTAAAGATCGATGGCTGTGCCGAAATTTGTGCGTTGACGAAAGTGGGCGACAACAGTAGGGCGGCCGCCAGAAAGGTGTTTCTAAAGATGTTCATTTTGGATCTCCTCGATAATTTTGCTGCGGAAGCCACAGGTGGCCGCCGACGAACCCAGCTTGCTGCTATCCCGCTGAAAATCAAAGTGAGTTGGGACTAGCTCACCGTGAGTTCACCCACTCCAGGGTCGATTCGCCAAGCCCTTGCGGTCGTTTTGGCCTCGCGGGGTTTTGAAAACGCCGGTCGCATGGCTCGCTTTTCAGCTTTGTTGTGGAAAAGGCGTTGGCGGGCGAATCTGACTCGGTTAAGGAGTACTCGCTCGGCACCGAAGTGTTCGACCGTCCGGATACCTTCGATTCCAAAACCGACACCATTGTCCGCGTGGAAGCCCGGCGGCTGCGCAAGAAACTTCAGGAATATTATGAAGGCCCGGGTGCGGCCGACCCTGTCCGCATCGACATCCCAACTCCCGGCTACAGCCCGGCGTTCACTATTCGGGACCACCCGATAGCCGAGCTCCAACCGGAACCTGCACCGGTTAGGAAACCCCTCGCGTTAATCGCCGCGCTTGCCGCCGCCCTGGTCGCAGCAGGCGCAATTAGGTGGATTATTCATCCCAAGTCTTCAGTTCTGACCTCAGTCGCCGTCCTCCCTTTCACCAATATGAGTGGCGACCCGGCCCAGGAGTATTTCTCCGACGGCTTCACCGAAGAGGTGATCGATCGCCTCACCTCCATCCCAGACTTGCGGGTCGCCGCCCGCACCTCGGCCTTCGAGTTCAAGAACAAGCCGCAAGATGTCCGCATGCATGACGAAACCTAACGTATTAAAATCAGCCTTGCCTGCCGGAGGCAATTCGGTTGATTCAAGTGTCGTCTTGCCTAACAATTTATAAACAGGCGAAGCTGCTTTGGCGGCGGCCCATTCGCCTTTCGGGTCAGACCAAA
>JAYVXT010000378.1:0-18364 GCA_043785065.1 Bryobacterales bacterium
GGCGAGGAAAATTACACAGGGGTGAGAGATTTGCAACCCGCCGCCGTGGACTGCAGTATTGATGCAAGGGAAGTGGGCTCAAACGCCGCCCCCTTCCCCAGCACCCCATCCCCGCTTATCACGGAGGAAAGACTAAAATAGGGACGCTTCTATCGAGGTAGAACTCGGGACATTTCTAACGAGGCTTGACACCAAAGACGCCAGCCATTGTAAATATGCTCCAATCATGAGAAACTGCACCGAAGCAACATGAAACCAATACTTGCTATTTTAAATATCTTTATCGACCCGGCGGAATCGGTTCGGAACATGGAAGGGCGCTGGGCTTGGATTTGGCCTTTCTTGCTGGCCAGCATTACGGGCATTGGGGTTAGTTTTGTGATTGCACCAGCCATGTTGCAATTGATGCGCACCAATCCGCCCGCCAACGTTCCACCGGAAACGCTGGAAAAAATGCTTAGTTTTAGCGGTAAAATGCAAAATGTGGTTTTCGTCACGCAGCCATTGACGCTTGGTTGCATGTTCGCCATCACCGCGCTTTTACTGTTCGCCGCCTGTTCGGTGCTGGATGTGAAAGCGAAGTTTATGCAGTTGTTTACGCTGGCTTGCCACACCGGGTTGATATTGAGCCTATCGCAAACTGCCGCCGGGGTCGTCATCAAGATGAAAGGCGAACTGCAATCGCTCAAGGAACTCCAACCCAGCTTCGGGCCCGACATGTTCTTACCCGAAGGCACAAGCGGCGTGCTGATTGGCTTTCTAAAATGCCTGGACCTGTTTCATCTTTGGTATAACGTGGTATTGGTATTGGCCATCGCCGCCATGTTCCAGGTGAGCAAAGGGAAGGCGCTAGGGATTGCGCTGCCGATCATCTTTTTGATGTTTGTATTCACCATGGTCTCAAGCATGTTCAGCAACCGGTAAAATAGAGGGCTTATGAGCCCTCAACAAAAAGCCGAAAGCCTCGGCATCACTTTTGTAAAAGCCACGCCCGGCTATTTGAACCTTTGCATCCGCAGCGGGAATCAGTTGCTTTCATCCGGCCACGTCAGCACGGTGAAGGCGAAGCTTGGCGCCGGAATGACAACGGAGGAAGGCTACAAGGCTGCCCGGGAATGCGCGGTGAAAGTGCTGCAATCCACATGGAACACGCATGGAACGTTAAACGAGCTTCGCGTGATCAAGGTGTTGGGCTGCGTGAATTCCACGCAGGATTTTATCGAGCAGCATCTGGTGATCAACGGCGCCTCTGACCTGCTGCACGAAATTTTCGGCAAAGATGGCGACGGCTATCACGCCCGTAGCGCATTGGGCTTTGCTCAATTGCCGACGGGTGCGGCGGTGGAAGTGGAAGTGATTTTTGAGGTGAAGTAACGTTTCGAACCTAAAGACGTCTGCTAACATTATGGGTACGCCTCCTCCACGGATGCGTTCCCAAATGCAGCGGAGTATTTTCTTGACCAATACCTACACCTCTATCCTAATCACTGTTCTATCCACCTTCCTGACGCCATGTTTTGCGCAGACCGTGCAGGGCTCCATTTCCGGCCGTGTTACTAACTCAGCGAACCAGCAAATTGGCGGAGCCTCCGTGACCGTCGTCGAAGAGGCAACCAACCAGAGCCGGACAGCCAAAACTGATGCCGCCGGTTCATTTTTAGTAGCTCTTCTTCCGGCCGGCCGGTATCGCGTGGAAGTGGATGCCCCCGGGTACCGCACCACGCAAAGAGTGATTACGCTGCTTGTAAATCAGCAAGCAAGTCTCGATCTTGCGATGGTATCCGGGCAAAGAGGCGAGCGCATGGAAGTGACCGGCGAATATGCATTGCTGGACACGGAAACAGCTTCCATCAGCACAGTAATTGCAAATCGTGAAGTTGTGAATCTTCCGCTGGATGGGCGTAACATATATGAACTGGCGCTGCTTGCGCCGGGTGTGGTTCCCGCCGCCCCTGGTTCAGCGGGGTCCGCCCGTGGCGACTTCATTTTCAACGTCAACGGAGCTCGCGAAGATTCCAATAATTTCCTTTTAGATGGCGTTTTCAATAACGATCCCAAACTGAACGGCTTTGCCGTGACCCCCCCTGTTGATGGCGTCCGCGAATTTGAGGTGCTCACCAATTCCTACGATGCAGCGTTTGGCCGTAATTCGGGCGGACAAATCAACGTATTGTTGAAGTCGGGGGCCAATCAGGTTCATGGAACAGCTTACGAATTTTTGCGAAACCGCGTTCTGGATGGCACGAATTATTTCGCTCCAAAAGATGCGGCGCCCAGCAACACCCGCAACCAGTTTGGTGGATCGCTAGGCGGACCCATCGCCAAGAACCGCACGTTTTTCTTTGCCGATTATGAAGGCCAAAGAATCCGTGAAGGCATTACCCGGACGACAAACGTACCTACCGCACTCGAACGCTCGGGCAATTTTTCCCAAAGCGGCTTAAGCCTGATTCCCATCGATCTATTCACGCAGGCGCCGTTTCCGAATTTCATCATTCCGCAAAACCGGATGAGCCGCATCGGGTTGGCTATCGCCGCTTTGTATCCTTTGCCGAACCGCTCCGTGCCTGGACAAAACTACGTGTCGTCGCCCAATCAAGTGGATCGCGACGATCAGTTTGACACTCGCCTTGATCACAAGTTGAGCGCGGCCTCCGAGCTTGCCTTTCACTACAGCTTTGGGGATCGCGATTTCTACGAGCCTTTCGGAGCCGGAAGTTCAGCTGCCGCGGTGCCCGGCTTCGGGAACAACATTCCGCGGCGGGCGCAAAACGTCATGCTTGGTGAAACGCACGTTTTCACCCCTACCCTGGTGAACGAATTGCGGTTGGGTTTTAATCGCGTGAGTCTTGCGGTGAACCAGCAGAACCAAACCAACAACCTGAACCAGGCCGTTGGCCTTCCAGTGATTTCAAAGAACTCCCGCGATACGGGATTGACGCAGATCGGTGTGGCGGGCTTTTCAACACTGGGCGATGAACTGAACAATCCTCAGCGGCAGGCGGCAACTACCTATCAAGTGGTGGACAATTTGAGTTGGGTGCGCGGGCGTCATTTAGTGAAGGTTGGCGGGGAATTCCGTCACCAGCGGCAGAATTCGTTTGCCGACGTATTATCGCGCGGGCTAATCCAATTTACCGGATTCACCGGCAACGCATTGGCGGAGATGCTGCAAAGCGTTCCAAGCTATTCGACGGTGGCGCGGCTCGACAATCCGCAGCATTTACGCAGCGGCACCGGCGCGTTTTATGGACAAGACACTTTCCGCGTCAATTCTAACCTGACCCTTACGCTCGGTGTGCGGTATGAATTCAATTCACCTCCTTCCGATCCGCAAAACCGTGCTTCCATCTTCGATCCGGCATCGCGCTCCATCGTGCCGGTAGGGCAGAACGGCATTCCGTCCGCGGGCTATCTCAGCGACAAGAACAATTTCGCTCCTCGCTTTGGGCTGGCGTGGACCCCCGGTGAAGCGCGGTTAACGACAATCCGGCTGGGATACGGCATCTATTACGATCAGTCTCCGTCGGCCCCTGGCCAAGGATTGTTCTTCAGTCCGCCCTACTTCAATTCCCAACTATTCATTCAGACGGCGCAAGTCCCTTTATTCCTCGAAAACATTTTCCCGGCAAACTATCCCATTTTCATTCCAAACTCAGCCTTCACCTTTCAACGCAACTTGCGCACTCCTTACACGCAGCAATGGAACTTCAGCGTTCAGCAACAAGTTGGCAAATCGAGCGTGATGGAGCTTGCCTATCTTGGAAGCAAGGGGTTGAAGCTGATTGCCAATCGCGACATCAATCAACCCAGCCCCAGCGTGAGACAGCCAAATCTGCGGCCTCTTCCGCAGTTCTCCGATATCGACGCTTATGAATCGCGTGGCAAATCGAACTACAACGCCATGCAGGCAAAGTTCACGCGCCGGTTCCAGCAAGGGCTTTCAGCACTGGCCAGCTACACCTGGGCGAAATCAATCGACGATGGTTCGGGATTTTTTTCCAGCGCCGGAGATCCCAATTTTCCGCAGGATAGTAACAATCTGCGGGCCGAACGTGCGCTTTCCAATTTCGACGTTAGGCATCGCCTGACGCTGAGTTATTCCTATGATCTTCCGTTCAAATCGAAAAATGCCGCATTGCGTGGCTGGCAAACCAACGGCGTTTGGGCCTTCCAAACCGGCACGCCTTTTACCGTGACACTGCCTCCGGGCACTGACAACAGCAACACTGGCATTCCCAGCATCGGTTTCGGTGTGGTGAATCGTCCCAATGTGGTGGCGGCTGCGAAGTTGAGCGACCGTACTCCGGAAAAATGGTTCAACACCGCGGCTTTTACGAAACCTGTTTTTGGCTCCTTTGGAAGCGCGGGCCGAAATATTGTTGAGGGTCCGGGGTCGGGTACGGTTAATGTTTCGGTGATCAAGAACACGGCGATTAAGGAACGCCTCACTCTCCAGTTCCGCGCCGAAATCTTCAATCTGCTTGATCGGGCAAACTTCGATTTGCCACAGGCCTATTTGGGTCTTCCAGGTTTTGGCCGTATCGCATCGGCAGGCTCACCCAGGCGAGTGCAGTTCGGACTGAAGCTGCTGTTCTAAGGGATACGTGAACCCTAGCGGGCCGCGACCGTTAGAAGTCGGTACTCGAACATCGGTTTATATCGGAACAACTCTTTTTAGTACCATTTTTTGCAAACTACGAATAGCCTTGAGCGAATATTTCGATATACTGTGTCGAGTTCACGGGGTTTCATTCATGCGGCATTATCTCCTCGCTTTCGCGATAACTATCCTATGTTCGTTCATTACTGTTCCGGCTTCGGCGCAATCGTCGGCTGGCGGCGGCACCATTCAAGGCTCCGTAAAAGATGCTACTGGCGGGGCCATTCCCAGTGCAAAAGTAGCCATCCGCCACATTGACACGGGCCGCGTCACCAACACGGTCACTAACGGTGACGGTTACTTCATGACTCCACCTATCGCGATCGGCAAGTACAAGGTCCATGTGGAAGCGCCAGGCATGAAAACCTGGGAAGAACTCGTACAACTTGAAACTGGCCGGTCTATTGAAGTCTCACCGCAAATGGTTCCTGGCCAGGTTACGGAAACGATCCAAGTGACGGCCTCCATTCCGTTGGTCACCACCACCGACCCGACCGACGCAACAACGCTCGACAGCCAACGCATCCGCGAGTTGCCCATCAACGGTCGCGACCTGAACACGCTGCTGGCCGATGTTACTCCTGGCGTGGAACAAGTCATTGACGTGAACGGCGGCTTGCGCAGCGGCGGCCTGATGGTCTATTCCACCAGTTTTACGCAGGACGGCGCGGCATCGAACAATCGCGAATTCGGCGGCTCGATGAATCTGCAAGGGCTTGAATCGATCGGCGAAGTCCGCGTGGAAACCAGCACATCTTCGGCGAAATTCAACACGCCAGTGAACGTGACCGTGTCCACCAAGAGCGGCGGTAACATGTTCCACTTTGGGGGGCATGAAACCACGCGCAATAACGCTTTCGGTGTGGCTCGCGCCCGGCAGGACATCAGCTTTACCTCGGTTCCCTACCAAGTGCCGAAGCTGATCCGCAACGAATTCGGCGGCTTTATCAGTGGTCCGGTATTGCTCCCGAAATACAATGGCAGAAATAAAACATTCTTTCTGTATTCGCGCGAACAAGTAGAACTGCGCCAGGGATTGACTCGCGACTATTCAGTGCCAACAGCGGCGATGCGCAATGGCGATTTCAGCCAACTGCGCGATTCCACCGACCGCTTTCTGCAGCTGTACGATCCGAACACCACGCGCACGGCGTTTGCGAACAACCGCACAATCACCACGCGCGATCCATTCGTCAACAATCAGATTCCGCTCAGCCGCATGAGCCCGTTGGCCAAGGCGATTTGGGGCATCACACCATTGCCAAGCGATATTACAAGCCCGGTGATCACCACGAATTTGAAGATGGCCGTGCCTACCAACGGCAACCCCAATTTGAGCGATAATCCGACGACAATCAAGGTAGATCACCGGTTCACCGAACGGGACAACTTCTTTATCAAAGTGAATGGCGGCCGCCGCAAAGCCAATTTCTTAGGAACCGGCGGGGGCACTGGCGCACCCACCACGAACAAAGAGGCCAACGTTACGTTCTTACCCATGCAGGCCATTGCCGGAGCGCTTAGTTGGACGCACATGTTCTCACCCCGCCTCAACGTGGAAAGCCTGGCTAATCATACTTGGCAGAGCACCAAAACCATCACCGGACCGACGGATGCGCAGCAGGATTGGTCGAAGGCACTGGGCTTGCCCAACCCGTATGGGGAAATCGGGTTCCCCAATATTAACGGCATCGGAAACTTCATCACTTACACGGAAGGCGACAACCGCCGCGCGCTCACCAGCAAGATTTTGAACTTGCAGCAGAACTTCACATTCACCGCCAGCGGCAAGCACGACTTTCAGTTTGGCTGGTCTTTCTATTTAGAAAAACAGCACTTGCTTCCCGATCAAGGAGCCATTTCCGGGTCGGCGAATTTCAGCAGCTTGGCTACGTCACTTGAGAGCAGCACTCTTGGCAATACAACCAGCCCAGGAGTGGTTCCGCAAACCGGGTACGATGCCGCTAACTTTTATCTGGGCGTGGCAAACACATACTCAGTGGGTCTGAAGCGCAGTTACTTGCGTTTGATTAACAAGAACGCCGGGTTATATTTGCAGGATAATTTCAAAGTTACCAAGCGGCTGAGCCTTTATCCTGGCGTGCGTTGGGACATCAACCCTGCCATGCGGGAAGAAAACTATCAATTGAATAGTTTTGATTTGGCGAGCCACTCGTTGCTGCTTCCCAAGCCGCTCGATTACTATTACAAGCTTGGTTCCACCACGCCTGAGATCGTCGGGATTTATCAGAACGTCGGCGTAACTTTCAAAAGCGCTGAGGAATTGGGTAAATCGCCCGACATTTTCCCATCTAACTATTTCGATATCGGTCCGCGGCTTGGCTTCGCTTACCGCGCCTTTGACGGGCCTAAAACGATGGTCATTCGCGGCGGTTACGGTATGTATATTTCGGCGCTTCCGATGCGCACTTTGCTGGCTGCCTTCTCGGGACAGTTGCCTTTCCGCGGGACTTTCACTTACAGTCCCAACAGCGCGGCGCAGAGCCCGGACGGCAACAGTAGCTACTTGTTGCGTACGGTTCCCACCATCATCGCCGGTAAGAACAGCCGTGATATTCCGGCGATCCTCACTTCAGTGGGACGCGGTCAGGGCGTCACCGGCCTTGATCCGAATTTTCCTAGCCTAAAGATCCACGAATGGAACCTGATGCTGGAAAAACAAATCAGGAACGCCAACGTGTTCCGCATTCGTTATAACGGCAAACACGGAGTGAACGCCGATCAGCAATTCAACATTAATGGACTGCCTTCCACCTACATCCGTTACCTGACCACTCTTGCGGCGCTCCCTACGGGCACATTCGCCAACGTCACTGGCCGGCCTTACGATCAGAACGCATACACCAACGTAACGTTCATCACCAAGACGGGGCAGATCACAACCAACACATTCACGCTGGAAACGGAGCGGCGCTTCAACAAAGGCATCAGCTACCAGCTGTTTTATACGCTAACCAATTCTGTTCGCCTGGCCGGTAACTCATTCCGCGATGGTGGAGGCGTGGTTGCCAGCCAGTATCTTCCCGGATCCGTGCCAACCGATCCCGATGCGTTGAACCGCTTTCTGAATTATGCACGTGATACCGGTATTCCGAAGCATCGCGTCCGTTGGAACTTCCTCTATCAGATCCCTTTCGGCAAAGGGAAGCAATTCCTGAACACCAGCAATAAGTTCGTCAATGGGGCGATTGGAGGCTGGCAACTCTCCGGCATCGGCACCGTGGTTAGCACTTGGTTCGGTCTTTCAACCTCCAACTGGGGTGAGTTCTCCGCGCCGATCAAAGTGTACGGCACGCAGTACCCGATCCTTGATTGCCGCGCCACGGCTGCTAACGCCACTAGTGCGAATGAGGAGCGTTGCTATTCCGGTTACCTCTATTACAACGGCTACATTTCGCAGAAGCAGATCAACAGCAAGAATGCGGCCGGGCTACGCAATGGCGTTTTTGGTCTTCCCACCGATTACGTTCCTTTCCAAAAGCCGATCAACCCTTGGCCGGTGGGCGGTTTGGCCAGCGATCCTGGATCGAACCTGTACGACACCAACAACGTGAACATCCGGTTGACCTCCGGCGCGTTGCAACAGGTGGCGTTCGACAATGGCCTGCACCCGATGCGCAATCAGTCCCGGCTGGGGCCGATGAATTGGAACCAGGACGCTTCAATGCAGAAGACGTTTGGTTTGACCGAGCGGATGAAGCTGCGGACCACGATTGACGTGTTCAATGTGTTCAACACGCAGGGCCTAAACGCACCGGCGGCGGATGGCATCGTTACACTCCAAAACTCTTTTGGCGGATTTGGCTTCAAGCCCCGGCAAGTTCAGTTGGGTATGCGGTTGGACTGGTAACAAGTTCGTTGCGCGGACACACTTCGGCTGCTAGTTTCGTCTTTCCGATTTATTGAATTGATGGGACCGCCGCACTTCACCCGTTTTCGGCTGCCGCCTAGCAGCTTCGCCTACTTTACAGGCTCGGCCCCCCTGGCCAAATCTAACCAGGAGGGCTGTTTTCGAGTATTCCGTTTGACCGGTCCCACCAACTGTTTTTTAATTTAAGAGCTTCTTGAATCGATCCAAGGGCCGGCTCCCCTCGCGGAGAGCGCTTGAAAAAGAGCATTCTGCGCAGAATTTATCTCTCTGGTGAAAAGCGTAGCAGGTGGGGCAAGGGGTTATTGGGTGTTTGGCTTGGTATTTGGTTGTGGGGGTGAGGGTTAGCGGTTTTCTACTATATGGGAACGGTTTTCTGAAGGGTTCTTTTTCGGAAGGCCTGCAAGGCATTTCGGCAAGAGTCCCACTCGGCCGACTGTCTCTTACGTCGAACTTGAAAGACGACTTGGCCTGCCTGCACCTGGCCCCGATAAAATGATCTGGCGGAGGAAATACAGCGACGGCTATGTGGATAGCCAAGCGATGTCGCCCGACGCCAAGACATCTATATTCCGCTGCGCGATGGAGACAGTTGGTGGGTGTTGGATGCGGCGACTGGTGACATTAATTAATTTAAGGCCAAGATCAAGACGGAACATGGAAAACCTTACGCCAAGGACGACCATCCCGTTGCTGGGGTCGGGACCGCATAACGCTTGGATGAATTGCGACGGCAACTGTGCCCACTTGGAAGTTCTCACCGTGCCTTGCATTTTCATTCATCGCCACCACCAGCACAAATCAGGTAATTGGTAAAATCGGATACGACTCTTGGCCCTTGCTCTGTCCTTTTCCGATGGTGGATAGGCAGATTAACCCATAAATCCTTGAGCGTCCTACACGCCTGACTACGTGGTGCAATATCTCGCGTCGCTCGGCGAGACGCCAGTGAGCAGCGATTCGCTCACAAGGTGTCACAAGAGATCGCGATGCCCCGCCGATGCGTCCCGTGCTTTACGTGGTTAATGCTGCATGGCTTGCCGCCTGGGAATCCCGCGTAGAATTCTTGCTACCCTCACCGGAGGCTGTTTTCGGGGGAGAAGTTTTACCCCCGAGCAGGTTCAGGAGCACCCCAATTTCGTTTTTCCTCTCGATTGGATGTCGTAAGGGAAGATCCAGACGAAGTTGATATCGGTTCCGTCTGCCGACTTTAAGGGGCTTCAGATAGCCTTCGTCGACCAGGTCCGCCACAATCCGTTGCGTGGACCGCTCCGTGATCCCGACCATGCCGGCGACGTCTTTGAGCCGGATCTCCGGATCAGCGGCGATGCAAAGCAACACGTGCCCGTAGTTAGTGAGGAATGTCCAAGTTTCCATGCGGCTTCTCTTATATTGCCAAATCAGCAGACTTGCAGTACACGTCTTGCATGACGCGACATATATGTCGTATATTAATATGGAGACGGATATTCGAAAAGGAGAAATTATCTTGCCTAAAAAGACGAGCATAACGGTCGCGCACGGCGACGGCATCCTTCCGCAAGAAAGGAATATTGAACTCTCCGGTCTTGGGATCTTCGAGATGAGACACAGCGATGTGAACTTTACCTTCTTTCAGCCAAGTGAGAGCAAGCTTGCTTGAAGCAGCGGCGGAAACTATTTCCACACCGCTAATCTTTTCCACCATGTTCGAAAGGAAGCTGGTAGCAGGGTCACATCCGGCCAAAACAAGACGCTTCTGAGAAGCCTCGTCTTTGGCGAAAACAACCAGGTCCACACAGCCGTTCCTACGACCAGACTTTTGAACCACTCCATCAGCCTGCGGCATGTAATACGGAGTGGCGCTTACCGGTACGCTGACCCAGCGCGAACCTATCTGGCAGATGCGAACGGGCTGGCCCTCGAGTGGATTCGTGGCGCTGAGTATTTGCGCAGTGATGGAATCGGACGATCTAGAAGTATGCTCTTCGAGCGAAAAAAGTTCATCAACCGTCACTTCCAGTTCGCGCGCCAGGTTGAGGGCAACTTCCGTATTTGGAACATAGGTTCCGGCTTCGATGGCATAGATGGTTTGGCGGCTGACGTTCACTCTACGGGCAAGATCGGAAGCGCCCATGCCCCGGCTCTTGCGAATCTCAGCTAATCGGCTTTGGACTCTGCTTTTCACGTTGTGATTCGTGGTGTTATTTGAAATAAATGCCCCCTGCTTACAGACTTGAACAACTTTGATCTTGGCGAGCACTTCTTCATTCCAACGGCTCAAACGCGGGATTTAAAAGTGAACCTTGCCGACAAATTCGAACACCCGGGGATTGCCCGCGCTGGTGACAGAGCCAAACGCGGGGCTGCCGAAACTTCCGTTCGGATCGGCAAGCGGCGGGGTGTTGGAAACGTTGAACGCCTCGGCGCGGAATTCCAGGTTCAGCCGCTCCGTGAGTTTAAACGTTTTGCCGATCATCACATCCGCATTTTGCAGACCAGGTCCGCGAACGGGATTTCGCGAACTGTTTCCGATCACAAACTGCGGAGCCGCAACGAAGGCAGCCGTATTGAAGTATTTCGCGACCGAGCGGCCATCGAAATTGTTGGGATTACTTACCCGATTTGGGCGTTGCACGGCGTAACCCAGGCTCGAATTATTGTTGGTGGCTTGCAGAACCGGGATTGCGGCTCCTGTCTGCGCTCGCACTAAGCCGGCGATGCTCCAGCCTGAGATCTTCCAAAAGCGCGGGATATCGTAGACCCAGCCAAGCGCGAATACCCTGGGAATATCCCCCGTCGAGACGTCTTTTTCCAGGCGCCTGTTAAAGGCATCGGCAGCTCCTGTATTGCCGAGCACGGGTCCGCTGAAGATGGTTTGAGAGAAAACGGTAGACGCATCGTCCAGAAGCTTAGAGAAAGTGAAGACCGCATTGACGGTCAACCCATGCGAGAGGCGCTTGTCCAGTTTCATCGCGGCTGCGTTGTACTTGGAGTTGCCGACGTTGTCGCGAAACAAGGCTACGGTGGTGAATCGTGGGTACGCCCGCAACAATTGCTGCTGTGCGACCGTCGCCGCGCCTAAAGAAGACGACGCCGGGATTTGGCCGAAGTACGGATTCGCAACTCTTGTTAATAGGGCCGATCCGATGGACAAATACTGCGATGGTAATTGGTTGATGTTGAAGTCAGGAAGACCCAAACGGGTATTCTTCGAGCCCAGGTATGCGATTTCCAGGTTCCAGTTTTCGCCGATAGACTTCTGAACGGTGAAGTTCCATTGTTGGGAATAGCCGGAGCCGTTGCTTCGGTCTACGCCGAAGACGCCTTGCCCCAGACCAGAGTTGGCATTGGGCGTGGTTACTTGAACCGTCGGTCCATTAGACAAGACGAATGCAGCGTTGACGTTGTCCTGAGTTTGCTGTCCCAGCGTTTGAACAAATGGAAACTGCGGGATGGTAAACGGAGTCGTAATGCCTGATTGTTCGAAGAAGACCATGCCGTAACCCGAGCGAACCGCCCAACTATTGCCGACGCGGTAAGCCAAACCGACGCGGGGGCCGAAGTCGCCATGGTGGAGTTCGCGGGCCGTATGGGAAAAATCCAACACCTGCGTTTGCAGATTGAAAACGGCTCCCTGGTCCTGCTTCTCGGTAGACGGGAAATTCAACGTGTAGCGCGTGCCGATGTTCAATGTCAGCCTCGACGACGCTCTCCAATCGTCGCCTACAAAGAACTCGGCAATATGCGCACGCGGTTGGATGACGTTGCGTTGGATGTCGATACTGAAGGCGTTCACTTGACCGAGCAACAATGAGGCCAGCGCGTTGCCACTGCCTGCAACCGATGAGTTGTTAGAGCCAGTTGTGGAGAAGCCGAAGGAGCCCGTTGGATTAGGCGGATTCAGTACGTCCAACGCCTCCCGGCGAACGTCAGTGCCGAACTTGAAGGTGTGGCGGCCAAGGACCATCGTGAATGTATCAAGAAATTCGGTAATGGACGTGGTGAAGTTGGAATTCGCGGCGGTCGTGGGGCCAACCTGCTGAAAGCCGGCCACGGTAAAGATGGGAAGCACGGAACTGAAGGAGTTCGCTGGAAGTCCCGGAACGGTTATGCCACCGTTCTGCAAGGACGTTTGGTTCAGGCCGCGCCGCGAGTAACCTACGCGGAACTGATTCAACTTCGTAGCTGAAGGCACCCAATTGTAGTCACCCATAAGGGCATCGCCGCGCGTGATCGCGTGGCCGATTAGGCCTGACGTCAAACTGCCGCTGCCGTCCGGAAGGGGTGTGACTGGAGTGTCGTCGTCACGAAAGATGGAGTAACGGGCAAAGAACCGATGCTTTTCGCCGAAGTAGCGGTCTAGGCGAAAATCGGCTTGATCCTGATTATCCGGTTCGGCCGCAGTCCGAACGTAATTGTTCGCTCCCCTTGCATTCGGCGTTGGGTAGTGCGCCAGAACCTCAGCACCCAATGCATCGAAGCGTGACGTGGCAATGGTGTTGTTGGGAAACGCAGTCCTTGGGGAAGTTGCCGGATCGAAGATCGCCGGTGTGAAGACCCCACGTCTTTGCGCCAGTGTGGGAACTACACTGAAGCGGGTAATGCCCGTGCGCAGGCGCGTTCCTTGCCAGTCGGCGAAGAAGAAAGTTTTGTTCTTCTGAATCGGGCCGCCTAGTGTGAATCCGTATTGGTTACGTAGAAATTGAGGATTGGGTCCGGGTTGGGCAAAGAGGTTACGCGCGTTCAAAGCTTCGTTGCGGAAGAACTCGAATAGATCTCCATGAAACTGATTACTTCCGGATTTGCCAAGCACCATCACCGTGCCACCATTGGAACGGCCGTATTCGGGAGAATAGGCGTTGATGTTGAGTTTGAACTCCGCCATCCCGTCGATAATCGGATAGAACACCACTTGACCCGGCTCGGGCTGTAGAACGCTGATGCCGTCGTAGATGTACTCGTTTGTGCGAGGGCGGCTACCGTTTATGCGGGGCAGAAATTGCCCGCTTGGTAGCGCCACTCCGGGGGCCATGGTTACCAGAGGGATAAAGTTGCGCCCGTCCAATGGAAGAGAGGAGATCTTCCTTTCCTCGATGTTCAATGTTACGTCGCCGGTAGCGGTTTGCAGTAGCGGCGCGGCGGAGGTCACTTCGACCGATTGGGACGCTTGGCCGACTTCCAGTAGCATATTGAGAGCAATACGATCACCCAAGCGTAGTACGATTCCCGACTGCCTGAGCGTTCGGAAGCCGGTTTTTTGGACGATCAGAACGTATTGGCCAGCCGGCAGGCCAAGGATGTGAAACTCCCCGCGTTCATCCGTGTTGGCGGCGTAGCGAATCATCGTCGCCTTGTCTTCGGCTTCAACTGTTGCTTTGGGAACCGTGGCTCCTGAGGTATCTTGAATGGCGCCAAACAACTCCGCGCGGCCCGCTTGGCCAAAGCATGAAAACGCAAAGCATAAGGCGGATATAATCAGAATTTTTTTGAACAACTTCGACATATCCGTGTAGTGGAAGACTTACGTTGTAATTTAACACACCACAACACTTAGTGATAGCCGCGTACTGGACATGTGATGTTATAAACGACACACCTGAATCTGTTAACGCAAGTGGGACGAAGGCGTGGGCCGTCAAGAGACTGCTGTGCGGGATGAGTAAACTGTTTTAGGTTTTGCCGCTTTCTTGCGGCCTATAACTCCAGATTCTCCCGGGGGCAGCGCCGGAGTCCGACTAATCCCCGATTTTCATCGGGGGTTAGCCGGCGCGTAGGGAGCAGTCGAAATAGTGTTCAGTTTGCGGCAGCCTTCTACGCGCCGGCTTTAAGAAGCTTCAAATAACCTTCGTCAACCAAGTCCGCCACAATACGTTGCGTGGAACGCTCCGTGATCCCAACCTTGTCGGCGACGTCTTTGAGCCGGATCTCCGGATCAGCGGCGATGCAAAGCAATACGTGCCCGTGGTTAGTGAGGAATGTCCAAGTTTCCATTCTGCTTCTCTTATATTGCCAAATCAGCAGACTTGCAAGACGCGTCTTGCATTACGCGACATATATGGCGTATATTAATATGGAGACGGATATTCGAAAAGGAGAAATTATCTTGCCTAAAAAGACGAGCATAACGGTCGCGCACGGCGACGGCATAGGTCCAGAGATCATGGAGGCAACCCTGCGCATCATTGAAGAAGCCGGCGCGTGCCTGGACATTGATACAATCGAGATCGGCGAAAGCGTTTACAAGCACGGATTTACTTCTGGGATTGAACCAGCTTCCTGGGATTCACTGCGCCGCACCAAGGTCTTCCTGAAGGCGCCCATCACGACACCGCAGGGTGGCGGTTTCAAGAGCCTGAACGTGACAATCCGCAAGACTCTTGGCCAGTACGCCAACGTGCGGCCTTGCGTCTCCTACCATCCCTTCATCGCGACGAAGCACCCCGTCATGGATGTCGTCATTGTCCGTGAGAACGAGGAAGACGTTTATGCCGGCATCGAGCATCGTCAGACCGATCAGGTCGTGCAGTGTCTGAAGCTAATCAGCCGGCCTGGCTGCGAGAAGATCGTCAACTATGCTTTCAAATACGCGCGGAGGAACAACCGCAAAAAGGTGACCTGCTTTACCAAAGACAACATCATGAAGCTCACCGATGGGCTGTTCCATAAGGTCTTCGATGAAATCGGCGCCGGGTATCCGGATATCGAAAAGGAGCATTGGATCGTTGACATCGGCGCGGCGAAGCTCGCCGATACTCCCGAGATGTTCGATGTGATCGTGATGCCCAATCTCTATGGAGATATTCTGTCCGACGTGGCAGCGCAGATCGCGGGTTCGGTAGGGCTCGCAGGTTCCGCGAACATCGGGGAACATGTGTCGATGTTCGAGGCCATTCACGGTTCAGCCCCGCGGCGGGCCGGACAGAACGTCGCGAATCCTTCGGGGCTGCTGCTGGGAGCGGTGATGATGCTCGTGCACATCGGGCAGACCGAGGCAGCCGAGCGTGTTCACAACGCCTTTCTGCGGACTCTCGAAGACGGTCTCCACACCTATGACATTTACACCGGCGGGGTGAGCAAGCAGAAGGTGGGGACTCGCGAGTTTGGCGCCGCCATCATCGCAAGGCTGGGCCAACAGCCGCAGCAACTCAAGCCCGTACACTACAAGGCGGCAGAATTGAGCGTGGGGGCGGGCTGGACGCCACGTCCGCCAGCGGACAAGAAACTGGTGGGCGTGGATGTATTCCTGGATTGGCGAAAGGGCTCGCCCGACCAATTGGCAGCGGCCCTGCGCCAGGTGTCGTGTGACGGACTGACGCTATCCATGATCACCAATCGCGGCGTCAAAGTATGGCCGGGCGGCGTTCCGGAAACCTTCTGCACCGACCATTGGCGTTGTCGATACATGGCTAAAAACGGCGAAGGCGCCAGTCACCGGCAGCTCGTTTCACTGCTCGCCTGTGTTGAAGAGGCGGGGCTTGACTTCATCAAGACAGAGAATCTCTTCACCTTCGACGGCGAGCCGGGGTTCTCATTGGGCCAGGGACAATAACCATTCCCTTTTATTTATCGAATAGTTATCGACCTTGAGAGCTTCCGGCAACAATGAGCACCTATGGCTTGCCACGAAACACCAATCGACTGTCAACGGCTGCGAGAAGCGCTCCGGAGTGAACGCGTTTTTTATGAAATTGTCCCGGATCTCACGTGGCAGCCCGCAGACATGGATCTCTCCTGGTTCGAGATCGCTTTGCATGCAGAAACGGAAGAGTATAAACCCGCTGGCGACCGCCGAAGCCGCGAGGTATTTTCCGTGCTGACGGAGTTGGCTGAATTGCTGATCCGGAATATACAGGCTCACGCGCCTTATGAGGTAAACCTGTCGGCTTCGTATTACACGTTGCATCCGCCTGCTTGTGGCCGGACACGCTTGTCCCGCTCTCTAAGTCTCGTGTTCCTCAATATTCCTACCTATAGGAAAGCAGTGGAACCCGCGCTTCTGACGGAGCTCAAAATCCAACTGAGCCTTCTAGGAATTTCCAGATTAGCAGTGGATCGATTAACTGACGCGGGGGGTGACGTGAGGGGAGAGGAGAGGCGTGCAAGCGATTTCCCACAGGGCCGTATTGCGGCAGGGTGGCCGTGCTGACTACAAAGCACGGCAAGTAACGCGCGGCCGCGCGTCCATTCCTATGGAGCGAGGCTTGATTGAGGTAAAGGCTCTTCATGGCTATGGAAGTCTGGATTCTTGGCCGCTTATGCTCGCTGATTCACGCGGACTTATGCCGGTGTCTGGCGCTGTAGCTTGTACCCCAGTTCCAGAAGCCGATTCAATTAATGATAGAATCCTGCCCATGAGACTCTTGATATTGCTCCTCCTTCCGGCCACCCTTCTAATGGGACAATCCAAGCACGGCAAGACCGTCAATGGCATTGAACGGCTGCTCTATGTGACCAATAAGTCGGGCATCAGCGTCTACGACATTAACGACTCCCACAAACTCATCCGCAACATTGACGTTCCTGAGACGGGCGATTACAAAGGCATTTCGGCAAGCGTCCCGCTAGGGCGGCTCTACCTTACGTCCAACCTAAAAGACGATCTGGTCTGCCTGGACCTGGCAACCGAAAAAATTCTGTGGCGACGGAAATACAGCGATGGTTATGTGGATAGCCAAGCGATGTCGCCCGACGGCAAGACCATCTATATCCCACTGCGCGATGGAGACAGTTGGTGGGTGCTGGATGCGGCCACCGGCGATGTAAAGGCTAAGATCAAGACGGAACACGGCAAACCTTACGACAAGGACGATCATCCCATTGCTGGGGTTGGACCGCATAATACCTGGATGAATCGCGACGGCAGCCGCGTCTACTTGGAAGTTCTCACCGTGCCTTACATTTTCATTGCCGACACCGGCACAAATCAGGTGATCGGTAAAATCGGCCCGTTCAGTAAGGGGCTGCGGCCCATCGCCATTTCCGACGACGAAAAATATGCTTATGCAAATGTGGATTGGCTTCTCGGCTTTGAGGTTGGCGCGGTACGCGACGGCGATAAGTGGGGCGGCAAGATGCTGCATCGCGTGGAGGCAAAGACCCCCGCGGCCCGCCTCGCGCAACTGCCCAACCCGCCCGCTCATAAGCCGCACAGCACCATGAGCCACGGGATCAACATCACTCCCGATCAGAAAGAGATCTGGATGGTGGATGGAGTGTATGGCTACGTGTACGTCTACAATGTCGAGAAGATGCCACCCCGCCATATTGCCGATATCCCGCTGTTCAAAGATCCTGGTGAGACGCCCAAACCCGGTTGGATCTCTTTCAGCATTGATGGAAAATACGCCTACCCCGATGGCGGGGTTGTGATCGACGCACTGACGAAAAAAGTTGCCGCACGGATTCCTACTAGCGAGAAGTTGCTCGAGATTGATTTTCAAAACGGCACGGCGGTTAAGGCGGGACATCGCTAAAATCACCAAGGTTCAAGATGGATGCCGAGCACGATTTTGTTGAGCAACTGCGGATCGCCACGGGACCTATTTGCATTCGGTGGACGAATGGGAAGCCAGTTATGCGAAGTACTATCGCCTGCACGTGCCGGGACGTGTGAACTCCGACATCGAAGAACAGCAGAAGCGCTACGACAATGCAAAGCGCGAGTTCGAGCGGCTGCTGCCCCAGGCAATCGGGCTTTGCCGCAAATACGATTTGCGCAATCCGTGAGAATCAATCCGGCATACCGAACTGGGGCCTCAAGTTGCGCGGGGGGGCAATCAGGGGTCGCTTGGGCAGGGCGAACGGCGGGCGTTGTGGAAGTACCTTGAAGA
>JAYVXT010000379.1:0-6094 GCA_043785065.1 Bryobacterales bacterium
CTTATTGCCCGGAAGCGGTCATAGCCTGTTCAAAGCTCCATTCGCGCCATCCCTTTAATAGTGGGAAATAAAGCCCCAACCGGATGGGCCGCGCCTCGAATGCCGACACCAACTTTGCATAGCTTTCCAGTTGATTTCTATACCGTTCCTTTTCGTTATCGAGGAAGGCATTCACATCGGAGCCTTCATGCGCGCCGGTCTTGAAGTCCACAATCCAGCGGTTGCCATGTTCGTCCACGAAGCTGCGGTCAATTTTCACCGAATGAAGGTGGCCTCCAATTTCACCGGTGAGCTCCCATTCGGACCGGGTCTCTAAACGTTGCTCCAGAACCCATCGGCCACGATCATCGGCAAGCATTCCGGAAACGGCGGCCAGTACTCGATTCGTATTTGTTTCCACTTCCGAATTGCCAACGCCTGACGCTTTCAGGTGACGGATAATCTCGTTCCTATGGCGATACAACCGGCTTTCGGGCCAATGCTCCAACCCTTCGCGACTGATCCGTTCCAGCAGCCTGTGAACCACCGTCCCAACATAGCGAAGGTTGAGGCTGCTCCAATCAAAGCTGATCTCGTCCGCCGTTCGTTCAATCATTTTGTCTTTCCACGCAATTGCGTCAGAGGGCGCGGGAACTTGCCACCCATCCACAAACCGCTCAATCCTATTTGAGGCTTGCGGTTTCAAATCGCTAAGCAAGCTTAGTTGGAGCGGAGCGCTAAAGGCATCGCCAACTGAGGGCCACAATGTGTTGAGCGCGCTTTCCCCGTTGGGCTTGCCATTCTTCTGAATCGTTCCCACAAGGTGAAGTTCCATGCGAGCCCGCGTGGCCGCGACGTAAAGCAGGCGTGCATCTTCATGAATGCGCCGTTTCTTTTCCACGGAGTTTATGTAGGCCGCAATGGGATCCTTCCCGGCCCCAGCTTCCGGCGCTGGCGCAAGCACAACGGAGCCTGTGGCCCTATCGGCGCGCTCAAGCCAATACAGCAGCCGCTTGGAATCGCTTGAAGTCCGATTGCCAAGCCCGGCCAATATGACCACATCGAATTCCAACCCCTTGGCCTTATGCATCGTCATCACTTGCAAAGCGCCATCCGCTTGCGGATCGGGCTTGGCGTACAGCTTTTCCAGCCCTCGGTCAAACTCGGCCAAGTTGTCGATCTCGCCACCGCGATCAAATTCATTCACGAATTCCAAATAGCGCCGGGCGTCTTGCCTGGCGGCCTCATCGGGCAGAGTGGCCGCGCCTCCCAGTGCAAGCCAAGTATCCTCAAGCCAACGCGCCAGTGGAAGGCGTTTCCGTTCGGCCAAGACTTGCGTCAAAATCAGGTAAATCCTATCAAGCCTTGGCGATCTTTCAGCGGCTGAAAGCAAGTCCAACAAAGGGGCTCGCTTGTCAGGTCCGGCGATCGCTTCCAATTCAGCAAGCTTTAACCCACACCACGGCGCCCGCAACACAGCAAGCCATGCAACCCGATTGGCGGGGAATAGAAGCGCCTTCAACAACGCGTCCAAATCACGCACTGCCGTCCGGTCCTTCAGCAAATCCAATTCAACGGCCTGATACCGCTGCCCGCGGGCCTGCAGCTTGCGAGTGATTTGCGTCACATGGTCGCGAGCTCTAGTCAAAATGGCGACAGTGGTTCCTTCGATGCGCAGGGCATCGCATGCAATCTCCACCACGCGGTCCGCCTCCGCATCTTCATCACCCGTCAGGAACGGATAGCAGTGCACGGCGGCGCCTTTTAGTTTGTCCTTGGCCGCAACGGATGCCGCGTAAGGAACGGCGCCCCAATCACGGTCGGGCTGGCGTGGGAAGATTGGAGCGAACGTGTTGTTGACCCAATCGACGATGCCTGCCTGCGACCGGAAGTTGACCGTCAAAGACAGCGGCTTTAACGGAATATCGCCTAGCCCGTTTTGCCAGGCGTCAAGAAACAAAGCAACCTCAGCTTCGCGGAAACGGTAAATGGATTGCATCGGATCGCCCACCAGGAACAAGGACCGGTTATCGCCGGCGGACCATCCGTAAGTCAGCTTCCGTAGCAACAAGTACTGCGTGAAGCTCGTGTCTTGGAACTCGTCCATCAGAATATGTTCAATACGTCCATCCAGAACGTAGGCTAAATCGGTAGGCCCATCTTCCGTCTCAAGGGCCTGCAACGCTCTTTGCGAAAGCTCGATAAAATCCACTTGGCCACGCTCTGCAAAGACGTGCTGAAGCTGGGCGGCGGCGACTTTCATGGTTGTAGCCAGCGCCCCAACCGTTTCCCACTGCGTTTCCTCGTATCGCAATGGTGGCGACTTGCGAAGTTCCGCCAGTGCCTCTTGCCATGCGCCGTAGTGGCTGCAATGATCGAGCAGATCAAGCATTGCCGCTTTTGCATCATCTTTTTTCGGGAAGCCCTGCTTCACGGTCACAGATTTTCGCCACTCGTTCTTTTCCGTCATTAGCAGCGTCACAAGACCCTGCCACACGCCAAGGTTTTCGGCAACTGGTTCCGGATAGCCATCCATATCGCGAAGATGATTGATGGGGCTTGCCGGGTCGTCAATGCTTTCGGCGGCGAAGCGGGCCAACCGGCTCAAGTGCATCTCCAGTTTTTCAGGCGCACGAGTTTTTGCACGAGCAAGGTCCGCCTCAACGGCCATGCGCAGCCCTGTCTCCAATTCCGAACGATCATTGCCTGCCACATGCCTCAGCCATTGGTCGCGCTTGCCGAGCATTTCCATTAGCAGATTTTCCGCCGAGCCCCAATCGTTACCCAAATGGTTCAGCGTTCTTGCAATCCCGGCAGCCCACACCATATTGCTATCCAGTTGCGCCATCGCACGCCGCGCTGCCTCACGATACATTTCCGAGGCGTCTTCCACAATCGCCGGGGGCACGCCCAACCTGGAAAGAAACGGCATTTGCCGCACCAACGAAACGGAAAGCGAATCGACAGTGGATACGCGCAGCCGCCCCGGATTATCCAGCAAGTTCCAACCCAATTCACGATCACGAGCCAGCGCCACTTTGGCAATTTCATACAGTTCGCGTTCCGGCGGCGTCATTTTTATCGGCGGAACTTGTGCTATTCGCAGTGCTTTCAAGATGCGATTCAGCATTTCACTCGCCGCTTTCTTGGTGAAAGTGATTGCCAGGATCGATTCGGGTTTGTCCACCACCGCCAACAGCCGCAAAAAGCGCCTCGTCAACAATTCCGTTTTGCCCGACCCGGCTGGGGCCTGCACTATGAACGATTGCGACACATCCAATGCTTCAAAGCGTTGCGATTGATCCGCCGGGCTATTCATCAATCAACTCCGCTCCGCCGCCTTCAGCATTGATCCGGCACAACGCCGGCAGCTCGCAATATTTGCAAGCATTCTCCGACGGCGCAACCGGCGCATAGCCGGTGCGAAGTTCATGCGCGAAGCCGGTGAGTTGCGTCCGCCACGCGTCGATTTGATCCGCCCAAGGCACTGCGGCCATTTTCACCGAAGGGGCGATTTCATTGCGCGCCGCTGCTCCGCGAAACTTAGTCTCGCCCGCCTTCATTTGCGCAAACATCACCGCATCCACGGTTGCCGCCCGTTGAATTGCATAGAGTGGCAGTTGCGGCTCCTCCATCCGCGCCCCCTCCCAACTGTTGGAAGCGGGGGCCGTGCTCTTGTAGTCGATGATCGCCTCGCGTCCATCCTTGAGCCTATCGATGCGGTCAATTCGCAACTTGATCTTCACACCGTCCAGTTCAATTTCAAAACTTTGCTCCGTTCCAGCCAGTTCAAAGTTCTCGCGTTTCACTTCAACCTCAAGCCACTCACTCAACAGTTTTTCCAGACGCGATTCTTCCAACTCGGTAAACCTGTCCGTCATCCATGCCTCGCGATGTTTCGCCACAGCTTCAGCGCAAGCTGCCTTAATTGTCGAAGTCCGCTCGTTCGGCTGCTGTGCAACCAACGCCCCATGTGACTGCACCTCTCTCCAAAAACATTCCATCGCCGTATGCAGCAAGGCGCCACGCTGCTTCGGCGCAAGTCCAGGTTGTGGAGATTCCAGCGCCCCAGCCCCAAGCCTGACCGTCGCGAATCCGCGGAACGGGCACTGCGCCGTATTTTTCAGCAGGTACGATCCACCAGACAAAACTCCGGGCAAAAGTTCGGGAGCCTTGCTATCTTCAAACACTTCCAATTCGACACACTTCCGTTGCGTCAGCCAATAGTCCGCGCGATTCTCGTCTTCCTGGAATTTCTCAAACCCTGCCAGGAAGCCGCTTGGACGCAATTCCTCTTCCCCTTCCGTGCCCGGATAACTGGCAATTACAAGCGGCGCGCTACAAAGCAGACGGTTGAACATATCGTGAGCAAAACGATACTCGCGCTCCGCGGTTGAATGCGGAAGATCTAAACGAAGTTGCAACTCCCGGGGCAAGAACGGTTCAGGCCGCGCAGGCGCGGGCCAAGAACGGTCTTCCATCCCTAAAATCCAAACCGCGTCAAACTGGCTGCCGGCCGCTTGCAAACCTTCCAGCACCTGCACCGGCGCGTTGGCCGTTTCCGGTTGGAAAATAGTTTCATTTACGATGCGCCGCAGCCAAGACAACGCCTTCGACGCTTCCTCAATTGGCTCGACTGATTCTAAACTTGACAGCGCGCTTACCGCTTCATTCCACCTTGCCAAGGTCTGCCTCTCCGAACTGGAAAGCACCCGTTCCCCCGGCCATCCCGCAGTTTGCAGAAGCATTGAAAAGCATTGAGTCCAAGCGGCCATGCTTTGCTTTTTGGGCAATGAGCGGCGCTCAATTTCAAGGTCCCCCAACAGTTTATTCAGCAGCGGACAATCCTGATGAATCTCCGTCGATTTCAACTTCATGGTTTGTTTGCGCCGCAGCCGCGCTTCCAACATGCCGCGCGCCGCCAATTCCCGCTCTGCGCCAAACACAAACGGGCAGCGCAACAACGCGCCCCATTCTTCCATGGAAAGTGTTCCGCTGGTTGCCAACTGCAGCACCAACAAAGCCGCGCTGGCCATGGGCCACTGCGTCAGTGGGATGCCTAGTGAAATGTTAAATGCACGAACGCCAAGCGCCTGCTCCAACGCCCGGTCCAGTTCCGCGCGGCTTTGCGCCAACCCGGTGGCGATGATGGCGACGCTCGCTGATGGCCGCGCATCCAACGTGCGCCGCGCCCAGGTGGCTGCGGCCCCTATCTCCGAGGGGCGGTCTTCAAACGACGCCACCCAGCGTTCCTCCGCCGGAATTTGATTAGGTTCCACCATTTCCACATTCGAGCCAAGCTGGCGGCATTTTTCGATGACGCTGGTTTGCAGCGGAGTGAGTTCGTCAAACCCAGCCAACAATAAATGCTTCGGAGCTGGCGCCAACCCGGCGGCCACCGCTTGTTCCTGCCGGGCGGTAGTGAACCAGCCCCGATCCTTGGCCGCCAATTCAAACCGGCGGGCCCACCTGCGAAAAGCTTTTCCATCGGCATGATGCTCGAAGGAAGGGTCGTCCATCGGGACATTCCATGTTTCCACCAGCCGCCAAGCCCGAGCCGCCGCCTTCGCCGCCGCCGCAACATCCAACAACTCCACGCCGTCTTCGGCAATCGCTTGTTGCCAAAGCGCTGCTTGTTGATGTTCGTTCATCACAACTTCGGGCGGGAAGCCCGCTTGATGCAATCGATCAATCCACACGGGCCAGGAAAAGATTTCAGCCGTGGGCCAAACCCCCTTGCCGGAAGCTTGTTGCCGGCTGTCAAACTCAATCCGGTAATTGCGCGCCAAGCGCGCATTCGCTGTCACCAGGGTTGCCTCCTGGTCCATAGCTTGCCAAAGAAATTGGGCCATCAATAGTCCTATTGTACGGGCATTCGATTCCACGGAACGTTATACTAAATAACCGATGAAACATATTCTTCTAATCCTCTCTTTGCTATTCGCCATGACAACATTCGCCAAGACACCCGCCCCCTCTCCTTCTCTACGCAAGGACGGAAAGTTTTATGAAATGCGCACCTACCATGCCGCTCCCGGCAAGTTGGAGGAACTGCACAAGCGGTTCCGTGATCATACTCTCGCCTTGTTCAAGAAGCACGGTATGGAAATTGTGG
>JAYVXT010000380.1:0-18307 GCA_043785065.1 Bryobacterales bacterium
CGCACATGGGGAGGGAGCATGCTCTCCGCGCGCTCGTGTTCCAAGTCATGGCAAATATGCGTGAAGTATGTTTGCTTCGGCTCAAGCTCTTCGACAATCTTGAGGGACTGTTGCACGGTGGAGTGTGTTGGATGCGGTTTGTAGCGCAGTGCGTCAAGAAACAGAACGTCGAGGCCCTTCAATTTCGCCATTGACTGGGGCGGGATTTCGCTATGGTCGGTTAAATAAGCGAGCTTCCCAAAGCGAAAGCCAAATACCCGTCCTTTGCCGTGCTGCAGCAGAATGGGGGTGACTGTAACTCCTTGCAACTCGAACGGCTCATCTTCGTGGAGGATGTGAGTAGAGAGCTTGGGTCTGGTGGATTCAGTGGCCGCGGAATCGAAAACATAAGGGAAGCAGCGGCGAATGGCGGCAATGCTTTCCTCGGAACCATAAACGGGGATGACCGCTCCTTGACGAAAGTTAAAGGGGCGAACGTCGTCAAGTCCCATGACATGGTCGGCGTGGGGATGTGTGATTAGGATAGCGTCGAGCCGCGGCATGGCCGATCTTAGGGCTTGGGTGCGGAAGTCGGGAGTGGTATCAATCACCACGCTTGTTCCCAGATATTCAATCCAAACCGAGGGGCGCATGCGGTTGTCGCGGGGGTCGGAAGAGGTACACACGCCGCAGTGGCAACCGATGCTTGGGACGCCGACACTGGTTCCGGATCCAAGCACGGTAAGCCGCAGAGCTCCGGCTGCTAGCGGCTTCATTTAGCCTTGCGCCGCGCCTTCAGCTTTTGGCGATTCCTCTGCATGGCCCACGGGATCGGCGGTTGGTTTTTCGTCGGAGGAGCTAGTGGAATTCTTGCCGGCCTGAATGAATCGGAAGCGAAGTTCGGTAAGGGTATTGTCGATCAAACGTTTCTCATCCAGGCTTAAATTGTTTGTAGTTTTTTCCTGGATCATGGCCAGCAGATCAATAGTGTGGCGGGCGCCTTGGATGTTGATTTCCGACTTCTCCTGTTCGCCTCCGAATTTGAGAAGGCCGAGCTGCATTTCGGCCTGCATCTTGAGACTGACAACAAGGAATTCAAAGGTTGGAGGGGGCAGAGGAAAATTAGAATCACTCATAATTTCATTGTACTCGTTTTGAGGAACAGATAAAAAACAGGGGCCAGACGTGGCAGATTTCGCCTTGTTATATTGTGAATCATGGCGGAGAGAAACTCTGCATGATTCCAAACATATACAATAAGATACGTGTGGCTCCCAAACATTTTCAGGTCATTGGCGTTGCCACGAACCGAAGGATTGTCACCACGTTAAGGTGGTTAGTTCTCTGAGAAAAAAAGCTTGCTTTTTCCGGAGAGGTAGGGTTAAACTTTGATTTCATGCTTCCGGTCGCCCCCAACTATTGGTTTCGATTTTGGTCTCCACCAAAAACCTGAGTGGCGTTGGCGCCGTTTGCAGTAAAGATTTTGAACCAACCCACTCGAAAGAGTGGGTTTTTTATTTAGCTTTTTAGGAATACGCGCAAAACGGAGCTCCGGTGGAGAGCAACTTTCGGGTTCCTTCAATATTTGGCGGCCCTGCCACCGGGCCATTTGCGCCGCTAGGGAATGGAAGAAAGTAGAAGCTTATGATCATCTCAATGAAATTGCATGCCACCAAGGCGGAAATAGAAGAAGTCTGCGATCACATCCGTGAGCACGGATATAAGATTCATGCCATAGAAGGGGAGGAACGTTGCGTGATAGGAGCCGTAGGAGTGGGAGATGTCACCAATTGCCTGGAATCGCTGGAAGCGTTGCCCCAGGTGGAGAAAGCAGTGCGAATTACAGCCCCATACAAATTTGTCAGCCGGGAGTTTCGCGATGCCAAGACGGTAATCCGTATCAACACGCCGCGTGGGCCGCTTGAGATAGGCGGGGACGAGTTTGTGATGATGGCCGGACCCTGTTCGGTGGAATCGGAAAAGCAGATTCTTGAGACGGCGGAAGAAGTGGCCAAGGGCGGCGCGCGTGTATTACGCGGCGGCGCTTTTAAGCCGCGAACCTCTCCTTATGATTTCCAGGGAATGGAGGAGGAAGGGTTGAAGCTGTTGGCCAAGGCGCGCGACTTGACTGGGCTGGCGATTATCACCGAAGTAATGTCGGACCGGGATGTGGATTTGGTGGGCGACTACGCCGATATTCTTCAGATCGGCGCGCGCAATATGCAGAATTTCGCATTGCTCAAGACGCTGGGCAAGTCGAAGCGGCCGATCATGCTGAAGCGCGGGTTGAGTTCGACGATCAAGGAATTGTTGATGTCGGCCGAATACATTGTGGCGCACGGCAATCCGAACGTGATGCTTTGCGAACGGGGAATTCGCACTTTTGAAACCGTGACGCGGAACACGTGTGATATTGTCGCTGTAGCTGTTCTGCACGAAATGACACACCTTCCAGTGATTCTTGATCCTAGCCATGCCACCGGCAAGCGCAGTCTGGTGCCCGCATTGACCAGAGCCGGCGTGGCCATTGGCGCCGATGCGGTTATCCTTGAAGTGCATCCGTGCCCGAACAAGGCGGTTAGCGACGGGGCCCAATCGCTGGACATTCCTCAATACCACGCCATGATGAAGGATTTGGAACCGTACATCCAGCTTTGGAAAGCTTCGAGAGCCGGGGCGGCGGTGCTGGCTTAGGGCCGGCGGAGGTTCCTTAGTGAGTGAAAATTGGAAGACCAGAACGCTATTTCTTGCGCTGGTTCTCTTCGTCACCGTTGCTTTATCGGCCGTCTACTATTGGCGGTTTCGATCTCCCAATTCGGCAAACGATCTTTACAATCATTTGCCGAAGAAAGAGGCCTTGGTGGTCCAAGTGGATTTTCGCATTCTGAAGACCATGGGAATGCTGAACGTCATTGCCGGCTCACCCGTTGTTGAAGAAGAAGAATACCGCCGGTTTGTTCACGAAACGGCGTTTGATTACCGCACGGATCTCGATCAGGTGATGCTTTCCTTTGCCGGGGAGGATCGTTATGCATTGGCGGTTGGAAGATTCGATTTTCAAGCACTAAAAAATTACGTGATTGTGCATGGCGGTAAATGCCAGAACGGGTTATGCAGCCTGCCCAGCAACCGCGGGGAGCGTTTCGTTTCCTTTGTGCCACTTCGGCAAAATGTGGTGGGTTGGGCCAGCAGCAAGGACGAATTCGCCGCCTATCAACTCCTTCGGCCGCAGGTGGAAACCTTAAACTATGCAATTCCCAACGCTCCTCTTTGGTTGATGGCTCCACGGGCGTATTGGAAGAATGCATCTAACTTGCCGGACGGAACGAAGCTATTCGCCAAGGCGCTTGAGGATGCCGATTCCACAGTCTTTTCGATCACCGCGGCCGGCGGCTCGCCACAAGCGGTTCTGGAAGCATACTGTCCCAATGAACCGGTAGCCGTTTCGTTGGAGAGCCAATTGCAAGGTGTTACTGACGTATTTCGCAAATATTTAGAGAGAGCAAACCAGAAGCCGGGGCCGGCGGATTTGGGCGGCATTTTGATTAATGGTAAGTTTGACCGGCAGGCGAAAAAAGTGGTTGGGCATTGGTCACTAGAAAGAGCTTTTATCGAGGCCCTTATCGGTGGACGATTCTAGGGTATGGCTGCGCTTGCGACCAGCGACGGCGTTGATCTTTCTCAGGGAGTTCTTTGCGCCGGTAACATTGTCTACGACGTTCTAGTGCGGCCCGTTGAAGAAATCCGTTGGGGCGCGACGACTTGGGTGGAGCGCATTGAACCGCATCTTGGCGGGAATGGTGCAAGCACGGCCGTGACACTTGCGCGGCTAAAAGTACCGGTGCGGCTTTTGGGCGCCGTAGGGCCGGATCCATTTGGACGCTTGGCGATGGATAAATTGCGCGAAGCTGGTTGCGATGTAAGCCGGGTGACCAAGGCTTCCTCGCAAACGGCGACGACCGTGGCGCTGGTGAATGGCGTCGGGGCGCGCAGCTTTCAGCATTGTCCGGGAGCAAGCCATGAAGTGTTTCTTGCGCCAATTCCTTTTCACCCGGAGTTAACCTCCAAACATAAACACTTTCATGTGGCTAATATTTTCGGACTCCCCGGACTACGCTCACACGGTGGCGAGACATTACGCCGCGCCAAGGCGGCTGGGCTGAGTACTTCTCTGGATACCGGATGGGATGCAAAAGGGGAATGGTTCGCGGTTCTTGGCCCCTGTTTGCCTCATCTTGATCTGCTATTTGTAAATGAAGATGAAGCGCGGATGTTGACCGGCAACGGCGAAATAGCGATGGCCGCTGAGTTTTTCATGGAGCGTGGAGTGGGCGGCGTTGTGGTCAAGCTTGGGGGACATGGCTGTGCTGTTTTCGGCTCAGGACAACCTCTTTTTATTCCCGCTTTCGGGGCAAACGTGATTGATACAACCGGCGCCGGCGATTGTTTTGTTGGCGGCTTCCTGGCTGGGCTGCATGCGGGTCTGGATTGGGCGGAAGCGGCGCGTTGGGGCAATGCCGCTGGGGCGCTGAACGTGGCCAGCCTCGGGGGCAGCGCCGGTATTCCTTCCAGGGACGAATTCTTGAAGTTTCTTCACTCCAGTGAGGTTAGCCAAGCCACTGAGTTAAAATAGGGTCAGTGACTGGCCATCAGATTCGTAAAACGTTTTTGGATTATTTTTCCAATCGCGGACATCGTGTTGTCCGCAGTTCTTCCCTGGTTCCGGCAAACGATCCGACTTTGCTATTCAACAATGCTGGAATGAACCAATTCAAGGATATATTTCTAGGCATGGAGCAGCGCGACTACATGCGCGCCACCAGCTCTCAAAAATGCGTCCGCGCCGGCGGGAAACACAACGATTTAGAAAACGTTGGGTACACCCGGCGGCACCATACCTTCTTTGAGATGCTGGGAAATTTTTCCTTTGGCGATTACTTCAAAGCGGAAGCGATTGAGTTTGCCTGGGAACTGATCACCAAGGAATTTGGCTTATCTAAAGATAAGCTCTACGTTACCGTGTTCCGCGAAGATGACGAAGCCGAGGAGCTATGGCAAAAAGTAGCCGGAGTTCCCAAGAGCCACATTTACCGGCTGGATGAAAAAGAGAATTTTTGGCAGATGGGCGATACCGGGCCGTGTGGGCCGTGTTCGGAAATCCATTACGATTTGGGACCCGGCGCGGCGAACAAAGGCCACGAACATGAGGAATTTCCGCTGGATGGCGGCGGCCGGTTTGTGGAAATCTGGAACCTGGTTTTCATGCAGTTTGACCGCGGGGCTAACGGAATTATGAGCCGTTTGCCGCGACCCTCCATTGACACGGGCATGGGGTTGGAGCGGGTGGCGGCGATTCTGCAAGGCAAGATTTCTAACTTTGAATGCGACTTGTTGCGCCCGATTATCGACCACTCGGCGGCGCGATTTCATGTGGAATATGGCGCCGATCAACGTGTGGATACCGTGCTGCGCATCATTTCCGATCATGCCAGGGCCTCGGCATTTTTGATTCACGATGGTGTTATTCCATCGAACGAAGGCCGTGGCTACGTGCTTCGAAAGATCATGCGGCGGGCGATGCGCAACGCGCGGATGATTGGCATTCAAGACGCATTCCTGCACGAGATCACGGGTTTTGTGGCGAAGCTTATGGAGCCGGCCTACCCGGAATTGCTGGATAGTGTGTCACGCGTTGCGCGCGTTGTGAAGGAAGAAGAGAAGCGCTATGCGACCACGTTTCTTGTGGCGGAGCGCTTCTTCGCCGATGAAGCGAAGAAGACGGTTGGCGGAGTGCTTCCGGGCCCGGCGGCGTTCAAGTTGTATGACACCTACGGTCTGGCCTTGGACGAGCAGGAAGAGATGGCGCGCGAGCATGGGCTGAACATCGATCGCGACGGTTTTGAAAGCGAGATGGAAAAGCAACGCGAACGGGCCAGGGCCAGTTGGAGAGGAGCCGATAAAGCGCAAATTGCTCCGGTGTATCAGCAATTACAGCAGAAGCTGGGGCGTACGAAGTTTGTTGGCTATGAACAATTGGAGGCAACCGGAAAGATTGCCGCCCTCATCGTGGATCAGAAATCGGTGGAAACGGTGGAGAAGGGAACGGATGCGGAATTGGTGTTGGATCAAACCTCCTTTTATTCTGAATCGGGTGGCCAAGTGGGAGATAAGGGCCGTCTATTGAACGAGAGCGGCGATCCGTTGGCGACCGTGGAGAATACGCGTCCGGCGGTGCCTGGATTAACGGTGCATAAGATTGTTTCGCTGGCTCCGTTAAAGATTGGAGACACGGTGCTGTGCCGGGTTTCACATGCGTTGCGCGATTCAACAAGGCGGAACCATACGGCGACCCATTTGCTGCATGCGGCCTTGCGGCAAGTGCTGGGCACTCATGTGAAGCAAGCGGGCAGCGTGGTTGACCCGGGTCGTTTACGATTTGACTTTTCGCACTATACATCCATGAGCGAAGACGAACTACTGGAAGTGGAACGTTTGGTGAATGAGCAAATTTTCCAGAACACAGCGGTGACCACCGGCATTATGGAGCTTGACGATGCCGTGGCCACTGGCGCGATGGCGCTGTTCGGCGAGAAGTACGCCGATAAAGTGAGGGTTGTGACCGTGCCGGGATTCAGCCGCGAGTTGTGCGGGGGAACGCATGTAGCAAGAACCGGAGATATTGGTTTGTGCAAGGTGGTGGCTGAAGGCAGCATCTCCGCCGGCGTGCGGCGAATTGATGCATTAACCGGGGCTGGCGCACTGGAGCGGTTCCAAGAGACGAGTTCGGCGTTGGCGCGGGTGGCGCAGTTGACTCACACCACTGAGCCGGAGTTGGTGGAGCAGGTTGAGAAGCTGATGAATCAGCAACGATCAATGGAAAAGCTGCTGGAGCAATTGAAAGAAAAAGTCGCCCAGGGACAGTTGGGAAGCATTGAGGGCAAAGCGCGTACGATCAAGGATGTGGCCGTGCTTTCGGCGCAAGTGGATGGGTTGGATCGCAACCAGATGCGGAGCCTGGCTGACTCCTTGCGTAACAAATGGAAGAGCGGCGTAATTGTGTTGGCAGCCGTGGAAGACGGCAACATTGCGATTATTTCGGCCGTGACCAAAGACTTAAGCGCCAAGGTGCATGCGGGGAAGTTGGCGGCGTCGGTCGGGCAAGCGGTTGGTGGTAAAGGCGGCGGGCGTCCGGACATGGCCGAGGCGGGGGGCAAGGATGTTGCGGCGCTTGCCGCGGCGTTGGATCAAGTTTATGCGTCCGTTGAGGCTATGCTGTGAGTGCGGAGCTGAGCACGGATACCGATTGCATTATCGTTGGAGCCGGACCTACGGGGCTAGCATGTGGGATTGAGCTTGGCAAACTTGGCATAAAGGCCACGTTGATTGACAAGGGTTGTGTTGTCAATTCACTGTATAACTACCCGACGAACATGGTTTTTTTCACGACTCCGGAGTTGCTGGAAATCGGCGGCGTTCCGATGACGTCGTTGAATGAGAAGCCCGGACGAACCGAAGCCTTGAAATATTACCGGAGGGTGGCCGACCACTTCCATTTGGATATCAGGCAATACCAAACCGTGGAATCGATTGAAGGTGCGGATGATTGCTTTCAGACGCATGTGCGGAGCCAAGAGGGCGGTTTCATCTCCTACCGCTCGAAAAAAGTGATTCTGGCCACGGGGTACTACGATATTCCGAATATGTTGAACGTGCCCGGCGAGGATTTGCCCAAGGTCATTCACTACTATAGGGAGGCCCATCCTTACTATAACCACGATGTGATGGTTGTGGGTGGAAAGAATTCAGCGGCCATTTCAGCATTGGAGCTATTTTGGACGGGGGCTCGCGTGACCCTAGTCCATCGTGGCCCGGCGATCCATCATAACGTGAAGTATTGGATTAAGCCGAACATTGAGAATCGCCTCAAGAGCGGCGAGATCACCGGCTATTTATCATCGAGATTAGTGCGCATTGAGCAGAATTTCGTGGCGATTGAAACCCCCCAGGGTGTGAAAGAAATCAAGAATCAGTTTGTCTTCGCCATGACGGGGTACAGGCCCGATTTTGAATTCATGCGCCGCCATGGAGTTGAATTAGACCAAGAGACGCAAAGGCCTCTGTTAAACAAAGAAACGCTGGAGACCGAACGTAAGGGAATGTTCTTGGCCGGAGTGGTGGTGGCCGGAGTTCATACCAACGAAATTTTTATTGAGAATGGGCGGTTTCATGGGATGCAGATCGCCCGAGAGATTGCCCGGCAATTGGATGGTTAGGCGGTCGGCAAGGTGGCTGACACTTGCTGATTGACGCGTTTGTTTTGGTACATGCGCCGGTCGGCGACGGAGAGAAGGCCTTCCACGGTATCCCCGTCCTGTGGATAAATGGAAATGCCGATGCTTATCGAAAGATGATCGGTGCCCGTGACCTGTTTGCCTACGGCTTTGGCCATGGTTTCAATTTCCCTTACGCGTTGATAGGCATCCTCGTTATTCATGCCGGGCAGGGCGACCACGAATTCATCCCCTCCCAGGCGCGCCACCAAATCATATTGACGGAAGAGTTCGCGCAGACTTGCGGAGAACGCCTGAAGAATACTGTTTCCGGTGAGGTGTCCGAACAGATCGTTGATCTTCTTGAAGCCGTCGAGATCACATACCATCACGGTAAGCGTTTCACCATTACGGCTGCTGCGGGCAAGCTCGGCGTCAACCCGCTGGAAGATTGCCCGGGCATTCGGTAGCCCAGTAAGATAGTCGATGGAGGCGGAGGTTTCCGCGATTTTGTACTTGCGAGCGTTTTCAACCGTGAACGCTAGTTTGCCGGCGATTGCTTGCAGGATGCGGAGATGATCGCGGCTAAAGGATTCGGACTCTTGCCGGTATAAGGTTATAACGCCGGCTGTGCCGCCCACTCCAAGCAGCGGAACAGCCAATGCGCTTCTAAGGTTGAACGAGATGCCTTGAGAGGGAGCCAGCCCTGGTTCGAGAGCCGGATTGCCGTTGAAAACCGGCTTTAAGTTTACCGCCACCCACCCGGAAATACCCGCACCTTCGGGGATGCGGAGTTGCTCAAGCAGCTTTGCGTTATCGCCTTCCACATATTCCGGTGTCAAGTGGCCATCTTGAAGTGTGAACAAAGCCAGGGCGTCAAAGGGCACCATTTTTTTCAATCGAGATGCCATGAGGGACAAAGTCTCGCTTAAACTGAGCGAAGTTCCTAGCTCCTGGGATAGCTCAAAGAGGTTCTGCGCTTCCTGGCGCGCTGCTGCGATGGAAGATAGAAAATCAATGTTGACGGGTTCTTCAGCTACGAAGACTCTGTGGTTGTCGTCCTCGAATTGGAACCGCAGCTTTGCTACTTGTCCTTCGTTTTCCGGCGGCTCCGCCGGATTAGGATCGTTTTCTATCGCCAGGGCTTCGAGGTTAAGATAGCGCGATTGAAGCAAGACCACAATTTTGGGGTCGAAACTCTTACCAGATTCATTGGCAATCATAGTCATTGCAGCGTCGAGTGAAATTGCTGACCGGTATTCCTTTTCGGTCATCAGCGCATCCAGACAATCCACAATGGAAAGGATCCTTGCGCCGACCGGAATCTGTTCGCCCTTGAGGCCATATGGATAGCCAGTTCCATCCCACCGTTCGTGATGCGCCAATACAATGGGCGCCACGGGATACGGAAATTGAACCCTGTCGAGAATTTCCGCCCCAACAATAGGATGAATTTTCATCTTTTCGAACTCTTCGGGGGTCAGCTTCCCCGACTTCGAACTGATGTGTTCGGGCACGCCAAGTTTGCCGATATCGTGCAAGATGGCGGCTGTTCTTAGCGCTTCCACTTGTTCGTAGTCGAGGTTGAGGTCTTTGGCCAGTTCGACTGCGTATACCTGAACCCGCCGCAGGTGTGCGTGAACGGATTGGTCTTTGGCTTCAATCGCAAGGGCAAGCGCTTCGATGGTGCGCAGGTGCAAGGAGTTAACTTCCTCGGCATGAGTCTTCCCGTCTTCCACCCGTCCAACATAACTTGAGTAGGAGTTATAGACGAGCCAAATCAAGGGCAGCAACAACAAAGAAGCCTGCCAGCCATGCGCGATTGATGTGTAGTGAACCAGACCGGCAAGGGAAGCTCCTACCAAGTAGAGAGGTGCGGACCACCAGTAGTTTGTCTTCCATCCCGGGAGTATTGGCTTGGCCTCGATAAGTCCAATGGCCGCGGCGACAGGAAATGTATTTAACACGAAGAATATTGTCGCCGATATAGTGAAAAGAATCGGTGTTCCAACGAACGCGAATTTATGAATCAGCAGGTAATGGATCCAATAGACAACTGAAATGCAAGTACAAGTGCTCGCTACGGAAAATACTACTTGATAGTTTCTTGATCTCTTCGGGAAAAAGCTCTGAGAGACAACCGAAACAACTCCAAGCAATAGGGCGCCAGTCAAGCTGAGTTCCAAGATGGCTAGGAAAACGATTGCGAAACCTGCCGGAAGTATCCCTCTGGCCGATGGAAGGCGGATCTTCAGGCGCGATGCGGCCACACAGATTAGTGCGTAGGTGAACAGGCGCGCTAAGTCAGTCTCCCCCCAGGTAGACAGCCCTGTCCCCAACACAAAGTTACCCGCAAGGATCACTGCCGTGACGAATAGTCTGCCGGCTTGGATGGGACGTTGCTCCATTAGACCTTCACCCTGTCCGGAGTTTCAAAGCGGAGAGTTGGAATCGCGTTTACCAGAGTTCTTGTGTAGTCATGCCGGGGGGTTTCGAAGATCTCCCGCGGGCTGCCGGTTTCGACAATCTGTCCTTCGTGAAGAATGGCAATTCGATGACAGAGCGAGGCCACCGCCAGCAAATCATGGGAAACGAAAAGCACGGCGGTCCCAAATTCCCGGTTTACTTTGCGGAACAGGTCCAAAATGCCAGCCTGTGTCAGTGCGTCCAAGGCGCTAGTCGGTTCATCGGCGAGCAATACGGCGGGGCGGTGGAGCACCGCCATGGCGATTAGGACGCGTTGCGCCAGGCCGACACTCAATTGCCGTGGATAACGGTTAAGGAATGCTTCGTCCGCCGGCAAGTTGACCTGCCGCAGGGTATCCATGATCGTCGACATACCGCTTTCATCGGAATGAGCCCTCCAGGCTTCAAATAGCTGTCGACCGATTCGCATGGATGGGTTGAGCGAGACCAGGGGGCTCTGCAGCACCAGACTGATTTCGTTCCCACGCAGTTCGCGCATCTCCTTTTCGGAGGCGCCAAGCAGTTCTTTGCCGCGGAACAGGATGCTGCCGGAATCCGAGCCGCCTTTAAAATTGAGCAACCGTAGTATGGAGAGAGCTAGGGTGCTTTTGCCTGATCCGCTTTGACCGACCAAGCCTAAAATTTCTCCCGCAGCCAGGTCGAGACACACTCCGTTCAACACTCTCCCCTTGCCGGGATAGTCGACATTTAGCATTACTGAGAGGATTGGAGTGATACCCATTTAGATGCGTTTTTCTGGTTATTTGCCCGGTCGCTGCGCGCTCTCGGCGAAATACAGTTCTTCAATATTCCAAACCATGTGGGGCGACAAAATGGCGGGCTTCAGATTCTTGACCCTGTGAGATGTGGCAACCAACGTATGTTTGTTTATTAAATAGAGGACCGGCGCCTGTTGCGAGGCAATCTCTTGCACTCTGTCAAAGGAGACTTTCCGCTTCTTTGAATCCACTTCGCTGCCCTGCTGCCTCATCAATTTGTCGATCTCCGCTTCCCAAGGCGTGGCTGGAGTTTGTTGATTTGGATTCCAAGCGTGGCTGGACCCCGAACTTAGCCAAACATTCAATTGGGAGGATGGATCTAAATCGAGGTTTACCAGGCCCAGCAAACACGCTTCGTAATTAAAGGTGCGCATGATGCGTTCAATCAGGGAACGGAAGTCCATCGCCGCGACGGTTACCTTAATGCCGATCTGCCGGAGATCGGCCTGAATCATGGCGGCCAGGCGTTCTCTGACTTTGTTGCCCGCGTTTGTGACGATGGTGAATTCGACGACGTTGCCCTGCCTGTCTTTCAACTGATCGCCTACAAGCTTGAATCCTTCTTTTTGCAAGCGAGTGAGAGCGGCTTCGGGTTGAAATTCAGTGGGTTTTAGTTTGCTTGCGTACCAAAATGCATTTCCAGGAGACAGTGGACCAGCGGCCGGAATGCCATACCCGTGATACACCACGCGCGCCATGTCTTTGCGGTTAATGGCCTCGGAAATGGCGAGCCGAAAGGACTGCGACTTGAACCACTCCTTTTTATGGCCACCGATTGGAGCGGTGGGTCTTTGATTGAACCAAACCTGCTGCGTATCGAGTGACGCCCCCAGATCGATAGCCGTAAGAGCGGGGATGATCTTCAACTTCTCAAAAGCTTCCGGCTCAATATTACTGACAAAATCGAATTCTCCCTTTTGAAATCTAAGAAATTCGATGTCGCGATTCTTCAAGAACTCAATACGGACGCTGTCAAGATAGGGCATTTGACGGCCAGATGCATCCTTCCGCCAATAGTTCGGGTTTCTGGCAAGATGTATGTGCGCTCCGGCTTTCGATTCCGCAACCATGAAAGGACCCAGCCCCGCTGCTTCCTTCAGAGGCGAATGCCCGGAAAGAATCGACAGTCCCGCAAAGTATCTTTCCATCCCTGCCACGTAAACCGGGAACTGGATACTGACCGCGTGGGATGCCACGGCTTTTGCCGTTAGTGTTCCCGATGTTGGCCGGAATGTTTCGGCTATGGGAGATACCAATGCCTTGTCCATCAATTTGTTGATCGTGAAGACTACGTCGGCGGCATCAAATGGCGTTCCATCGGAAAACTTCAAGCCTTTACGCAACTGAAAGGTTATGCGAAGGCCCCCCTCGGTGATCTTCCAAGATTCAGCCAATTCCGGCTCGATCTTTTGCGTAATCCGGTTCAAGCGGACCAAGGAGCCGGATATCAGGTATCGAACCAGCTCACTGGATTCATCGGCGACCTGCAAAGGGTGCAGCGTCTTTGGCTCGGAGGGCACGGCAAAACGGAGTTCGCCTCCTGTTTGCACCTTGCCCGGGTTTAGCTCCGCCGGGCTGGCAGCCGCAAGAAAAAATGCCAGTAAGAGCAAAGTCATGAAGATCCTTTCAGCCTTTGTTGCGACAACTGCAACAGGCTGACTACTGCCACAAGCAAGACGACGGGAGCAAGCAATTGCCAGTTGGCTAAAGGATGTTCTAGCGCGCTGGTTTGCGATTCCAACTCTTTGAGGAGGTTCCCCCAACTTGGCATAGGCTCCGAAACACTTAAACCCAATGCTCCCAAGTTGGCTTCGCTGAGAATAAATACCGGAAGCGAAATCCAAAATTGGGCGATAAGCAGGGGTCTCACGTTTGGAAGGACATACCGGAAAAAAGCCCTTGACGGGGCAATGCCCATCGCCTTGGCTTGAAACATGTAATCCGACTGGAGAATTCGTCTTACGCCCACGCGAACCACCCGGGCTGGGCCTGCCCAGCCAAGCAGCCCAAGAACCAGAAATGTGATCAAGATCGAAAGCTCCGGTCGAATATCCAGTGGCATTGCGCCGCGAATGGTGAGCAGCAGAAACAACCAGGGCAGGGACATCGCCAAATCGCTGACGAAGATAATTGCCGATTCTAAACGTTTCCTTGAAAACGCAGCCAATGCACCGATTAAGGCCGCTAGAATAACCGAGACGCCGGCGGCGGCCGGAGCAAGTAGCAAGGAAAGCCTGCTGCCGAAAAGCAGCCGGGCCAAGCGATCCCGGCCCAGCGCGTCCGTCCCTAATAGGAAGTCTTTGGTTGGACCGACGGCAATGAAATCCCGGGACTGCTTTTCATACCCATTGGGCGCAAGCCAAGGAGCACAAATCATAACTAACACCAAAATCGTCAGAAGGATTTGAGATGCCCGCTTCATTTATGCCACAGCCTCCTGCTCTACCAAATTGTCAGACATGGCGTTTGCCGTTGTGCCCAACAAGGCGACAAGAAATGTGAGACTCACCAAAAGCGGAAGGTCTCTGCTTAAAGCCGCTTGCCATGCCAGTTGGCCAATCCCTGGAACGTCAAGGATCACCTCAGCCGGAATAGCGGCGCTTAGGGCCAGGCTTACCGATACGCCCGCCAGCGCTATCAACTGGCTTACCGCCGGAGGAAGTGCATGATAAAACAGAATTCGAATGGGGCCGAGCCCTTTGGCTTTCGCTAGAAGGATATGCGGCGAATCATAAGATTGGCGCAAAAGGGTGTAGCTGTATCGAAACACTCGGGGGGTCAATGCTAACGCCACCACCCAAACCGCGGCGGTCGTACGGGAATCAATCCATATAAGAAGCAGCAGCGCTACCACGGCGGCCGGTAGGCATAGCAATAAATTGGAGGTCATCACACTCAGAGTCTCAATGGGTGAGTTCGTTTTGAAACAGCAGACTAACGCAAGTGAGAGGCCAAGCACCCAACCAAGCACCAGCGCCTTTCCGATAGTGCCCAATGTAGTGGGAAGCCTGTCGGTTAGCAATTCCCGTACAGGGCGTCCAAGGGACCGGGAAGTGCCGAAATCACCGCGGCTTAAACCATTCAGGAACCGCCAATAGCTCGAAAACAGCCGGAAATCATAGCTCTTCTCCTTTAGAATCGCTTCACGTGTCTCAGCCGTCAGGCCTGGATCCAGTTCCCTTTCGTCAGCGCTATAACCAGGCGCGAACACAATTAGAGCGTGCGCCAACAGGCCACCCAAAAGCACGACCAATACAACCCGCCCGAGTGTACGCAAGAAAGCCATACGAATGGTTAATCGGCTGAATCCTGCTATGTCTATAGGTCTTCTTAAAAACGAGTGAAACCTAAGACCCCTCTCTCGCATACATAAAGGTGGGTGGTACACTATTTACTACCCGCTAAAACGGCGCAACCGCTTACCGCGTCCGCCGGATGTAACGGTTTGCGAAAGGATACTGTTTCAGTGAGTGAAAACCCAATTCCCGTTTATCCCCAACCGCCCTCAGGCGGAGCTAAAATCCCGATCCTTTTTGGCGCCGTTTTGGCTCTCATCGCCTCGAACGTCTATCTCTATCTACAATTAGATAAAACGCGGGAAGACATTACAAAGACAAAAGATGCCTTCACCGAAGAGATCTCCACGGTAAGGCAAGCCACGTCTGTTTCTCAAGCAACCAGCAAAAAACAGCTGGTGCAGTTGCAGGATCAATTAGAAGGCGCGCGCCGCCAGGCAACCATGGCTACTGGCCAAGCCAAGGTGGATGCCGAAAAATATGCCGAGGGTCTAGCTAGGAGACTGGAAGGGGAGCAGAAGAAAGCAGAAGCTTCTTTGACCACTAAGATCGGTGAAAACGCCACGGAAGCGAAAGCCGCTATTGGCGCTGTTTCCACAGAGGTGGGCGCGGTGAAAACCGAAGTGGGCTCCGTCAAGTCCGACTTAGGGACTACGAAAAGTGAGTTGGATAAAACCAACGTTTTTCTCAAGTCGGTAAAGGGCGACTTGGATGGGACCAGCCAAAAGGTTGCCACCAACGGTTCGGAAATATCACAGCTTCGGATGCTTGGTGAGCGCAATATTTTTGAGTTCAAACTAGGGAAAACGAAAGAGCCGCAGAAAGTCGGCGACATCACTTTACTATTGAAGAAGACCGACACGAAGAAGAACAAGTTTTCAGTTGAGCTTCATGCGGATGATAAGCTGACGGAAAAGAAGGATCGCTCTATTAATGAGCCGTTGCAGTTTTACACATCGAAAGCCCGGCAGCCCTACGAAATCGTGGTAAATGAAGTGCGTAAGGATGTCATTATAGGGTATTTGTCGACCCCTAAAGTCACCATCGCCCGTTGAGCTTTGAATTTCTGGTATCCTATTACTTTGGTGGATCTACTTGCCGTTTCGGCAAGGCATTTCAACTTTAACCACGATTGCGAGGTGAATACGATTGGCTGAAGTACTCGTGCAAGACGGGGAAACTCTTGAAAGCGCTCTGCGCCGCTTCAAGCGGAAGGTACAGCAGGAAGACATTATCAAAGAGATAAAGCGTCATTCTTTTTACCTGAAGCCAGGCGAAAAGCGCCGCACCAAGGAAGCCCTTGCGCGGAAACGCAATCGGAAGAAGAGTAGAAGCAAGGATATCGAATAGATTCCTTCCCACCCTCCTGTAATCGCAGGAGGCGAATTCAGGGCGTCGGAGCATTTAAGCTCAGGCGCCCTTTTCAATTCTTGGAGGCGAGCATTGAAGCGTTGTTTGATGTCGGCGGCGTTGGTCACGCTGTTAGGTTTGTGCGTCCTTGGGTTGACTAACCGCGACCGGATCACCGAGGAAATAAACTTCGGCAGGCAGCAAAGAAGCGTCGCCCAAGCGATTACCGCCGCAAGCCCCGATCAATTGCGCGGATTTCTCGATCAACCGGATGCCGAGTTGCGCCGCGTTGCCGCAGTGCGCTTGGCCCAAATCAATGACGCTTCCGGCCGCTCTGCCCTTGTCGCGTCTCTTTATCCGCAAACGGTTTTCGCCACGGGAAACGGAGAATTTCAGGCTCGGATGAAGCCTGGTGCAATCCTGAAAGCGGGTCAAGTATTTGCCACTTTAGAGGGGCAATCTCTCCGAAGTCCAATTACTGGCGCACTCTTTCGTTTCTACCAACCGCAACCTGGTGGTTTCCATCTTGGGCATCGAGTAGCGGAGATCGTTCCCGCCGAATCTAACGTAAGAGAAGCGATCGATGCCCTTGGGTTGGTCGGAAAGCAATCGGATGCGGAGGAGCTAGAATCCTTGGCCCGGGCTTTCCCGAACTACTCCGCCGAGACCGGCGCTGCTTGTCAAAAAATTCGCTCGCGCCGGCGATAAGCGGATGCAACTTCCGCCAAGCCTTGCTCCGGCAATGTTAAGATCCCCCAAATGGTGCGAATAAGGTCAAAAAGGTGACGCCCATTCTGTCCCAATGGAAAGCCGCTTGGGCCTTTATGACGAGGTAGGGAAGTTTCTATCCCCTTCATTCTTGATGTGGAAGCCAAGCGGTTTTAGACGACAATAAAGACATGCGCCTGGCGTTAACCCTACTGCTGTTTGTATCCGCTTTCTCGGAAGCAAAGCCACTCTTTCAAATTACGCTCGATCCGGCGATTGCCCCTAGAGGAGCCTCCGGCCGGCTATTCGTGTTGATGGCCAAGGGCGTCAAAGGCCGCTCACGCATATCCACCAGCTTTGTTCCCGGGGCCACATGGTTTGCCGCAATGGAACTGGAACACATCGCGCCAGGGCAGACGGTTTCGCTTGACCCCGATCTGAAAGCTTACCCTAAGCCTTTTTCCGAAGCTCCCGCGGGCGAGTGGGAATTCATGGCGTTGCTGGACCCCAATCATAGTTTCGCCAGCGGGGGACAGGATGCGGGCGATCTTCAAAGCGTTGTGGTTGGAGTCAAGGATTGGGATCCGGCCACGACGCAACCTGTTGCCTTGACGCTTTCAAGCATTACACCACAGCGGACTCAGCCCAAGGAAGTGGATGGCATCGAACTGGTGGAATTCCAGAGCCCCATGCTGACGGCTTTTTGGGGGCGGCCCATTATGATTCAGGCGGGCGTGGTTTTGCCGCCTGATTACGGCAAGAATCCGAAGACCCGTTATCCCACCGTCTACCGCGTTCACGGCTTCGGTGGCAATCACCGCGCGGCGTGGAATCAAGGCGGCAACATTCGAAAGCAGATTGGCGAAGGAAAATATGCGGAAATGGTTCACGTCTTTTTGAATGCTTCATTTCCCAGTGGGCATCATGTCTTCGCCGATTCGGTGAACAATGGTCCCTGGGGCGCCGCGCTCACCACCGAGTTCATTCCCTTTCTCGAAAAGAAGTATAAGTTGATGCCTAAGGCTGGAGCGCGATTCCTGACCGGGCATTCCTCCGGTGGTTGGTCCACGCTTTGGTTGCAGGTTACTTATCCGGACTTCTTTGGCGGCACGTGGCCAACAGCTCCGGATCCGGTTGATTTCCGCAGTTTCACCGGCATCGACACTACTCCCGGTTCCGCGCAACTCGCTTACCAAAAGCTGGATGGCAAACCCGTTTGGCTGGTGCGCGACAAAGGCGCGGATGTCGCAACTTTTGAAGAGTTCCTCCGTCAGGAAGAAGTGGCCGGACCCGTCGGAGGACAGATCGCTTCGTTTGAGTGGGTATTTAGCCCGAAGGGCCCCGATGGCCGGCCAATGCAGCTATTCAATCGCGTGACGGGCCTGCAGGATCCTGCAGTGCAGGAATATTGGAAGCGTTACGACATTCGACGAATTGTTGAAGAGAACTGGGCTCAACT
>JAYVXT010000381.1:0-6081 GCA_043785065.1 Bryobacterales bacterium
GCTCCGGTGATGAAGTGCATGCCGCTGAACAAATGAACGAAAAGATCGCCGGCAACGCCTGTTCCGTAATCCTGATAGTTGCGCCAGCGGAATAGACGGATTGGTTCAAATGGCCGCTTGGGCGCGCCGGAGATGAATCGATCCCAATCAATATTTTCCGGTGTGGCGTCGGTTGGAATCGAATATTGCCAGGCGCCTATGGCGGAGTTGCGGTCCCACCATGCTTCCACCATGTTGAGTTCGCCGATTGCGCCCGACTCGAGCAGCATCTGCGCTTTCTTATACACAACGGAGCTGACGCGCTGACTGCCCACTTGCAAAATTCTGCCGGTCTCCTTGGAAACTACTTCTAAAGGAAGGCCGTCTTCCAGCTTCTGCACCATCGGCTTTTCGACATATACGTCCTTGCCGGCGCGCATGGCGTCGGTGGCAATGCGGGCATGCCAATGATCGGGTGTGCCGATGATGACGGCGTCGACATCCTTGCGCGCAAGCACTTCGCGGTAATCACGGGTCACAGCTACATCGTTGCCAAAAACTTCTTTCGCGCGGGTGAGCCGGCCTTGATAGACATCAGCCACAGCGACAAGTTTCGCACCGTTGGACAGGGAGGACTGTGTATCGCCGGTGCCCATGCCCCCCAGGCCGATGGTGGCGATTTGAATACGATCATTGGGAGAAGATGTGCGCGTTTGCGGCGCCGCCGCTAATGGGGCAATGGCCGCGGATTGCAGGAAGTGTCGTCTGGTAGGCATCTTAATGTCCTCATGGTACCGTAACCTAAGTGGAGATTCGACTCCGTCGCAGTGAATACATCCTGGTTGCCTATTTCGCCTACACCTCCTTGCTGGCGGTTATCTTGCCGCTTCGCACGCCGATCCCCTTAGTAACCGTGGGCATCAACGCTTTGGTGCTGAGCGCATTGTGTTTGCTGGCAACCGTTCAGAGTCAAACCGGAGCTCCCCAGCTAGGCGGACTTCGAGGCTTTTTCCCGTTGCCATTAGTGCTGCTGGCCTATCGTGAAATGGGATGGTTTGCTCAGCCAATACTTTCCCACCAACTTGAAGAATCTTGGATTCAATGGGACCGGATCGCACTACCGGTGATTCGACCGGTGATTGAAGTTTTGGGACCGGTGATTCCTTCCTTTTTGGAAATCGCCTATTCGCTGGCAACGCCAACTCCAATGATGGCCCTGGTCCTTCTAGCGCTGCTGAAACGGGAAGACCGCCTGGACGCTTTTTGGTTTTCTTTTTTGTTGGGTGCGTTTACAAGCTACGCCATGTTCCCTTATTTCCCATCGGAACCGCCACGCACGGTGTTCCCTTTGGATAATGTTCCAACGTTCAACACAGTGTTCCGCCAATTCAATTTCGACATGTTGGCCGGTCATGGCATTCACACATCGGTTTTTCCAAGCGCTCATGTATCGGCGGAGTTTGGAGCCGCGATCGGGCTATGGCGCGCGCTACCGGAGCGGCGCTGGCTATGGGGGACATTTCTTGTGATCGCGTGCTTGATTACAACGGCGACCGTTTATGGCCGCTACCATTACCTTGTGGATGCATTGGCAGGATTGTGCGTGAGCTTGCTTACATTGTCGATTTCACGGCGAGTGCAGCTTTAAATAGCGAAGGCCAAGCCGAAGCCTGACCTCACCTCAATTCTTCTATCGAAACTACTTATCGGAAGCCGATGTAGCAGCCGGAGCCGGAGTAGCTGGTTTGCTTTCTGTTTTGGTTTCCGTCGCGGCGGCGGTTGTTGCTTTCGATTCGCCGCCTTCCTTTGGTTTGGACGCAGGGCCCGCAGCGGAGCCTTTGGCGTAATCGGTCACATACCAGCCAGTCCCTTTGAATTGGAAAGCTGGCGCGGAAAGTAACTTCTCAACCGCTCCACCACAACCTTCGTGAATCGCCACGGGTTCGTCTGAGAATTTTTGAAGCTTTTCAAAAATCACTCCACACTTCGAGCATTGGTATTCGTACATCGGCATAGATCAATCAACCTTCAAACCCACTCTTCACTTCTTGGGAATGTTCAACGGGCCAAGCGTATTGTCTGGGGCATTGGTGTTCTTCTTCTTGTTCTCGGCATCCAGGGCAGCCTTGGCCTTTTCGTCCATGGCCGCTTCCTTGCCTTTCATCAACACTTCAACAGCCTTCTTCAGCAATTCGTCGCCTGTCTTTTTCGGTTCAGCCGTTGCAGGGTTCGGATTCTCTTCTTCATCTTCAGATGCGGTTGGTTCTAGCTGTTCTAATAAAGGAACGGAAGGCGTGACGGCATTATCCTGAATGGCCTTGCCGCCGGGTGAGTAGTATTTGGCAACCGTCAAGACAACAGCGGCGCCGTCGTCCAGCGTCAGGGTCTTTCGCAAGCCGGCGTCGCCATACGTGCGTTCCCCAACAACCTCGGCACGCTTAGAATCCAGCAGGGCGGCGGCGGCTACTTCCGCGCCTCCAGCCGTACCGCGATTGGTGATTACAACCAACCCGTCTTTCCATACCTGCTTGGCGGGATCAGCATCGAAGTTCTGCTTGGCGTTCTTCTGGCCCGACAGAGCAGTAATGGTTCCCTTGTCCATAAACAGATTCGCCAACGCAATGCCATCCACCGGATTGCCCGTGGCGCAATGCCGAAGATCCAGCACCAATTTTTTCGCGCCTTGCTTTGACAAGTTCTGAACAGCCTTTGCTATTTCGGCAACGCGGCCTTCTTCGAGGGTGGTAGTCTGCACGTAGCCGATATTGTTCTCCAGCATCTTTGAAGAAATGGCCGGTTGACCCACAACCGCGCGGGTTAGTTTGATTTTAGTCGGCTCTGGCTTCCGGAAACGCAGCACAGTCAATTCAACCGTTGTGCCGTCGTCGCCCTGTAGCATGATGTCGGCATATGCTAGCGGCATGTCTCGAGTGGAGACGCCGTTAATAGCTTCCACCATATCGCCCGTGCCTAAGCCGGCTTTAGCAGCCGGAGAATTGGGTACGGAGTCAATAATAGAAAACATGCTGTAGCGTTTGGCCATTCGCAACCCAACATTTGACTTCTTTGTATTGTGTTCGCGCTGATACTGCTTGTACTGATCAGCGCTCATATAGCTGGCGTATGGATCCAGTGTTTCCAGCAAGCCGTTGATCGCGCCAAGGCTGACCACGCTCATGTTCGGTTCTTCCACGTACTCGCTCTTAATGCGGCTGAGCACTTCACTGAAGACACCCATGTGCCTATAGGTTTCTTCAGGGCTGGCGGTTTTGCTGGCCATCGCGCCGCCAAGCAGCGCGCTTACCAACAAGAATGAAAAAGCGATTACGAAAAATTTCAGGCTACGAGTCATGGGTTTACGCGAACCTCTTTCATACGCCAGTATAACAGAGCGCGGAAGTGGGAAATGTAACGCTTATCTGGCCGCCCTTCGCCTCTTATTCGTCGTCCTTCTGTTTCATTCCGCTTTTCTTGGAATTCATACCGCCAACCTGCGGAATCAAACCTGCGTCACCGAGGGCTTTCAACTGATCGGGATCGATGGAGCCCACCACTTGCACCACCGTCAGGCCCTTAGGTTCGGTAGCCAGAATCACAATGCCTTCGATCTTGGAGCCATTGTTCTTCATGTAGATTCCAACATTTTCGGACTTGCCGTCGGTGTTCTTTGCTTCCACAACTTTCGACCAAGCGGGGCCCGAGAAATTATTGCGAAGCTTTTCAACGTCCGCCATGTTGTAGTCCCCTGCCTGCTTGAACTTCAGCGACCGAACGTAAATACCCTTCACGTTGCCAATCAGCTTCTTGGCTTTGGCCTCCTCAGGGTCGGTATTTGATAAGAATTTTTGAGCCATCGATAGCATGTTGCCGTCCAGGTTCACATTCACGTTTTCCGTTGATTTCTGAATCAACCGTTCCCAGTCAATGGACTGAATCAGGTCCTGCCCCGCACACCCGGCGAGAAAAACAGTTGCAAGCGAAAGCGCCTTAAAGTTGCTCATGGAAGAATACCCCTTTGATTAATTTCATCGATCTTCATTTGAGCGACGTGTGATTTTTCCGATGTGATTCTCAAGGCCAACATAACTTGTTGCTTGGCGAATTGCCCTTGCTGGTAGTGGTAAATTTCAAGCCCGCCCGCGAGGGAAAGGCCGGCGGCAATTGCCGCCAACGCCCAACGGCGCGCAGGTTGCGTCCGGGAGGCCGTCTTCGCAAGCACGCTTTGGGTGAAACCGGCAGGCGGCTGCTTTCTTTGCAAATGCCCGCGCAACTGGTTTTCAAAATCGTTCATGCTCGTGCTCCCTTCCGCTCTCTTTCCATTTTGCCTTTGAGCAAAGCCAAGGCGCGATGGAGGATGCTCTTTACTGTACCAACCGGGATGTTCATCGTTTCGGCAATCTCCGTGGGCTCCATCTCTTCCTGATAGCGCAGGATAACCACCATTCTTGGTTTTTCAGGAAGCGTTCGGATCAGCCGGTCAAGCGTTTCGGTCAGAAACGGATCAGCCGTCCGAGGAACTATTGATGGTTCCGGAGCCGATTCGAGGCCTACCCTGGGACGATACCTCTGCTGACGCGACTGGTCGATACAACGATGACTGGTCACTCGCCGCAGCCAATTGGTCAAATGCCCCGGAGATTGAATTTCCTTTAAACTCCGGAACAAATGCAAGAATACGTCCTGGGCAAGCTCTTCAGCCACCGCCCGATTGCGGAGAAAATGCAGAGCGATGCTGAATACCATGGCCTGGTGCTCCCCGACGATCTCGGCAAATGCCGCCTGATCGCCACGAGCCGCCCGTTCATGCACCTGCACCGCCTGATTTACTCGAAATAACATCGTCACTCATATGCTAACTACGATTCAGGTTTGGGGGAGGTGGCAAGAATTTTACACCAATGCGGTGATTGCCTGCAACGCCCATCCGGAGCCAGAAAATGGGCGTACAATGAGGGGCTATGGAGAATCTTGTCATCGTGTCCGACCCGGAGATCATGAACGGAACGCCGTGCTTCCTGGGGACGCGCGTTCCATTCAAGAATCTCATCGATTACTTGGAGGGTGGCCATTCGCTAGGTGAATTCTTACACCAATTTCCCACAGTCTCCCGGGAGAACGCGATTCAAGCGCTTGAAGAAGCCAAGGAATCACTGCTTGCCAGAATCGAATGAAGATATTGTTGGACGAATGCCTACCGGTTGATTTCCGGCGCCATCTAGCTAGCGGGCCACGAGGTCCACATCGCTGAATGGGCAGGCTTCAAGAGCCTGAAGAATGGGCGGCTCCTGCGGGAAGCGGAAGACGCCGGGTATGAAGTGTTCCTCACCACAGACCAAGGTATCCCGTATCTGCAGAACCCTGCCCGTCGCAAGATCCCGGTCCTAGTCATCCGCTCGCGGACGAATCAAATAGAGGACCTCCTGAAAATGGTAGCAGCCATTCAAATAAAATTAGCCAACATCCAACCCGGTCAGATTGCCTTCACATCCGGGCCTTTGTGATTGCGAACTGATACCCGCTTGGAGTGCTGTTTCCTGTGGTTGAGCGTTGCAATTTTTTCCATCAGGCTTCCCAGGGATTGATGACGCTCAATCCAGCCACAACAAAATCGCTCACATTGCGTGGGACGGCTGTCAGGTTGTGATGCAGAGCGGTAGCGGCGATCAAACCATATACAACGGAGGGTCATGCCTTTGACTTGAGCCTGAGCCATTATCCACCCCCACCGGTCCGCTACGGCTCCGTCAATCGCCAAAATGCGACCGGCGAAACGCGTTTGCAGATCCACCTCCAGCCAAGTCTCCAGCCGCGTCCGTTTTTTACTTTGAGGGAGAGCCGCCACGCCTTGTCGAATTTCGCCTAGAGTCATGGCGCTGAGGAAGAGCCGGTTCTCATCGGCAGCATCCATCCAATCCAAGACGCGCTGGTTCGGTTTCACGCTCACCAGTTCGGAAACGGTGTTCGTGTCGAGCAGGAAACCGTTCATAGCTCGATCTTGCGTCCGATGTCTTGGCTCCTCTCAAACTTCATCTCCATTCCAACGAAGGGCGACTCGCGAAAAAACTGGACAAGGCTCTTGGGCGTCTTCTGTCTTTCGCGCAG
>JAYVXT010000382.1:0-6066 GCA_043785065.1 Bryobacterales bacterium
AAGTACGAGTCCTACGTGGACCTGATTCCTGATGAATGGATCAAAGTGAAGATTGTTGTGGACGGTGCAAATGCCCGGGTCCACGTGCATGGAAATGAACAACCAACGCTGATCGTTCACGATTTAAAGAAGGGCGATTCGAGCGGCGCGCTTGCGCTTTGGATTGGACCCGGCACGAAGGCTCATTTCGCAAATTTGCGAGTGACGCAATAGATTTAATCACTTCGAAACGAATCAGCCCCGGTTGCCCAGGGCTGAGGTTGTTTTTTGATTTGAAGCTGCTTCTCCCTTAACGGGAGAGGTCCTTACTTCTTTTTCTTAGCAGCTGCCTTCTTCTTGGCCGGAGCCTTCTTGACAGCTTTCTTCGTTGCGTTTTTCATTGATTGATTCTCCCTAACATTTTTCTTCAACGATCTTAAAAGATCGCCGTTGTTGATCCCAGTTATAAGGGTGTTTCGAACTAATGTCAAGAAAAAAATTCATCAAGCTATGCGCGTTGAACGCAACAACGTAGAATGTCAAAATTGTTTTATTGTTGGTGATGAGCTTCAAACCCTTGATTGACGCTATGATGACGCAATCTGTTTCTTTTCGAACGCGATGAAAAACACTTTTCGAGCAACAAAACTTTTTTTTGCGATGACGTCCGCGCTTGCTTCAACGATGCTATTTACGGGTTGCGCAAGCACGCGAACAACAACAGTGAAAACCTCTTCAACGCCTCGACCGGCGCGTATTGGATGGAAGCAACAAGGCATCGCAAGTTGGTACGGAGATTTATATGACGGACGCCGCGCGGCGAATGGAGAGATCTACGATATGGAAGCGTTCACAGCGGCGCACAAGACTCTTCCATTTGAAACTTGGGTGCGTGTGAAAAATATTTCCAACAAGAAGTGGACGGAAGTTCGCATCACTGATCGAGGTCCGTTCGTTAGTGCACGCATCATCGATTTGTCGAAAGCGGCCGCGCGTGAAATTGATTTGTTAGCGCCCGGCATTTCGCGCGTGAAGTTGGAAGTGATTCGTCCACCGAAGCGCGCGCCGAAGCAAGTGTTAAAGCAAGAGTTGTTCGCGATTCAAATTGCCGCTTTGAAAGATGAGGAGTCCGCGCGCAAGGTTGTCATCGAAGCCGCAAGATTTGGCGAAGTGCGAATCAGCGTTAAGCCGGGCAGCGATCCGCAAGTATTTCGAGTCCTTATCGGAAGAGACTCAGCGCAGAACGCGGCGCGGCGTTTGAATGTGATTCGGGGCGAATACCGGGACGCATTTATGGTGAGGACGGAATGAGCTACTCCCAACAACCCTAATATATAGTGTTGACGCCGAAGCGAATAAACGGCGAAGATGCAATTATCATGCTGATCGGCATTGCAAAAATGGCCGCGGAAAGCAAACTGCTTGAGGCCAAACGCCAAGTGGACTACCGCGAGCTTGAGGCGCGTAGTTACATCAACCGCAATACTGGCGTACGGATGCCATTTGAATGGACCATTAACCCATATAGAGGTTGTGAGATCGCCTGTCGTTACTGCTATGCGCGATACACCCATATATTCATGGAGCTTGATCCTGGCATTGATTTCGAAACAAAGATTTTTGCCAAGCAATGGAACGAGGTGGAATTTCGCCGCGAGTTGCGGACGATTCCGCGGCACGAAGTAATTGCCGTTGGAACCGCTACCGATCCTTATCAGCCGGCGGAGCGCCGCTTTGAGGTGACTCGCAAAATGCTGCAAGTGTTCAGCTCGGAGCGCGGGCGCAGATTCGTTTTGATTACCAAATCAGATTTGGTAACACGCGACATTGAATTGCTGAAGGCTATCGCGGAGAACAACCGGATGCATGTGACGTTGACGATCACCACAACTGACGAGGCCTTGGCCCGCAGCGTTGAACCTCGCGCGCCGCGTCCTGAACTGAGATTCGCCGCGCTTCGAGAGTTGGCGGAGGCGGGTCTTCAGCCTGGGGTTTCCATTGCTCCGTTATTGCCGTTGATTAATGATTCAGAGGCTTCTATTGACGCTGTGGCGCGCGCGGCCAAAGATGCGGGCGTTGTTTCGCTGACGGCTGGGCTACTTTTTCTGAAGCCCACAACGCGATCGGTATTTTTTCCATGGCTTGAAACTAACTATCCCGCGCTTGCTTCGCGATACGCGGAGCGCTTTGCGGCATCGGACTTTTTGCGTGGCGATTACGTGCAGCATATTAATGCCCGTGTGGAAGCAATTCGTCGGCGCTACGGGCTTACCGAAGACCCACGCATGCAGCGTCATGCCGGCGACGATCCACAGTTAGATCTTTTTTCAGCATGAGCAACCTAGCTTTTCGTTCCAATGGGAGCGTCATTTCTCAACCTCACCCAAGACCGCAGCAAACTCATATATTAAAGTTTGCGAATCATGTCAGTGGGCCTTAACTATAGCCGCGACATCCACAGGGAAGATGGGCGGCCGAACGCCTTCCTGCCGCCAACCTTTCAAACTACGCAGGATAGGTCCGCAAATGCGCCCTTGACAAGGCCCCATTCCGCAACGTGTGTGTAGCTTGGCTTCACGCCAGCTATGGAATGGCGCAACCGCGCCTAGCGTCACGTCTTCGCAACGGCAAACCTTGGTAGCGTAATCCGCTAGCGCGAACAACTCAGGACGAAGGGCGAACGCGGACTCTATTGCGCGTTGAAAGCTTTGGGCTGCCTTGCGCTTGCTGTCAAGAGCTTGGGCCGCTCTAAGATTGCCCGTTGCTTCATAGGCGGCGATTTCGCCTTCAACCAATGACTTTTCCAGTCCGCCGATGCCGGTCAACTCGCCCGCTGCGTAAACAGCTTCGATGGAGGTCTGCCGCGCCTGATTGATTTCCACGAAATCACCATTCAGGCGGCAACCAAGCAATCCAGCTAGCTCCGTATTGGGGACGAGCCCAAAGCCACACGCAAGGTAATCGCAATCGATGCCGGCGCCGTTGCTTAAGATGACGCGTTGCACGCGCCCTTCGCCCTCCGCGCGCACGGGATAAACATCACGAAGCATGGGCGTGTTGCGTAGCGCCCAAAGCAATTGTGAGCCTTGCCATGCCTTTGCCGGCTGACGGGCGATGGCCGCCGCAAAGCTTGCCAAATGGGCATTGGATGCCTGCTCAACGATGGCCCGCACTTTTGCTCCGTGTTTGAGAAGGCTTGCGGCAACGGCTATCAGCAACGGGCCTGAACCGGCAACAACGACGCGTTTTCCGGCTATGTTCAGCCCGCCTTTTACCATTGCTTGTAGTCCGCCGGCTCCCATTATGTTGGGTAGCGTCCAGCCGGGGAAGGGAAGAAACAGTTCCCGCGCGCCAGTGGTCAGAATCAGTTTTTCATAACGCAGTTCGGCAAACGATTCAGGAGTTTTGGCCATCAGCAGGCCTGGTTCCGGGGCATCGAAAATTCGCGCGCCGGATAGCAATTGCGCGCCGGAGTTGGCGAAGGCTTGAGCCCATGCACCGGGGACTCCGCTTCGCCAGATTTGGCCACCAACGGCGAAGTTATCATCCACCACGCCAACTTTAACGCCAGCCTTACGAGCCGCAATGGCCGCGGCAATGCCGGCCGGGCCGGCGCCGATAATCAGCACATGGAAGCTATGCACCGGTTTCCACCTTCATGCCTTGGCTGATCGGCAATTGGCAACTGCGCACATGAGGCAGTTCATCCACCGTTACTTCGCATTCAAAGCAGATACCCATTCCGCATAACGGACCACGTGGTTCCCCGTTAACCGAGCGGCGGTATGCGCATACGCCCAGATTGGCTATGGCGGCGGCCAATGTTACGCCTTCGCGGGCTGAAACTGTTTTTCCATTCAGCAGGAACTCAATTGTTGGGGGCATAGTATCCGGAACGGCATCGAACTTTCAGTCCTGGGTGTGCTTGATTTTTTATATTTTTTATCTTCACTTCAAGTTTATGGAATTTACCGTCGCGCGAACGTTCGGGCGGCGTGAAAGCGAGCACGTACTGGCTGCGAAGTTCCCTTTCAATTTGATCAAAAATCTGTTGCGGGGATTGCTTGGTTCCATCGAAGAGAATGCCGCCGGTTTCCTGCGCCAAACGTCCAAGGCGTTTTTTGGACTTAGGGGCAATGCGGTGGCCATTGGCCGGTTCTTGAATTGGAAAGACGATCATATCGGCGCCTTGGGCGGCTTCAATGGCCGTGGTTAAAGAGTGGTTGCTTCCGGAATCTTCGCCGTCCGTAAGCAGCACCATTGCTTTGCGGCCTTCCGGCGCTTTCATTTTCAGCCGCGCCGTGTAGAATACGCCGTTCCAAATAACACTGCCGCCGCAAGGAAAGCGGGAACGGGTTGCCCTGGGGCGCTCACTGACGCAGGGGTCTCCCAACCGGGTGGTGGGAATGCGTTGCACCAACAGCTTATCCACGGTAGATTGCAGATCATCCTTTGAATTCGTGAAATCTTCAGCCAGCCGCACTTGCGCGTCGATTATGGCCAACAGCGCCTTGTCTTCGGAACCAAGCACTTGTTGCAAAAACTGACCCATGCTGCGCTTGTGCTTTTGCACGACCGCTCGCTGGCTGCCGCTGATATCGGCCACCAAGGCGATTGTCAAAGGTATGCCGGTATCCTGCCAGAACTGTGCAATGGGCGCCTGCAAGCCGTTATCGTAAAGCGCAAAGTTTTCTTTCTTCAATCCTTGGATGAAATTTCCGTTGGGAGCGATGACGGAGAAAGAGACGGTTACGATTTCCACACCGCCACGGAATACTGGTTCGATTTCTTGGGCGGGCAGAAGTGCGGCCAGCGCCCAGATGCCGAGTTTACGCGTGTGAATCATGCTTCTACAGTTAAGCATTAAGCTTATTACGCTTGCGTGGTGTTTGGGGCGTCAACCGTTACAATAAAGATATGGCCGATACTTTTCGCATTGCGGATCGCGAGTTTTCTTCCCGTCTTTTTGTAGGCACCGGCAAGTACCGAAGCAATCAGGAAATGAAGAGGTGCCATGAGGCAAGTGGCGCCGAGGTGGTTACGGTGGCCTTGCGGCGCGTCAATCTAAACGACAAAAGCGGTGAATCGCTGATGGACTATATTGACCGATCAAAGATGTTTATCCTTCCGAACACCGCCGCTTGCCACACCGCCGATGAGGCTATCCGTACCGCGCGCCTGGCCCGCGAAGTGGGTTTATCGCATTGGGTGAAGTTGGAAGTTATTGGCGATGAGAAGACTTTGTTTCCTGATAATGAAGGCCTACTGGAGGCTACCAGGGTTCTGGCAAAGGAAGGATTTGTGGTGCTGCCTTACACCACCGACGATTTAATTAATGCCCGGAAATTGGTTGACGCCGGGGCGGCGGCGGTAATGCCTTTGGGCGCCCCTATCGGCAGCGGACTTGGTATTCAAAATCTGACTAATTTGCGGATACTCCGGGAAATGATTACTTCAGTTCCACTAATTGTTGACGCGGGAGTGGGCACGGCATCGGATGCGGCCCTGGCCATGGAATTAGGTTACGACGCCGTTTTGATGAACACCGCAATCGCCGCCGCCGAGGATGCTCCCATGATGGCCGAAGCGATGAAGCATGCAATAACAGCTGGCCGTTTGGCATATTTGGCAGGCCGCATGCCGAAGCGCTTATACGCCTCCGCCAGTTCTCCACTTAGTGGCGTAGTGCGTTAAACGCCATTCGTCTCCCTTTATTTTATTTAGCAGGATTAAACTCTTCATTTTGCCCGCTATTTCTTATTTTATCGAGAGCAAAATCCGGATAGACTATTAGTTTCCGGAGGAAAGTTTCAAAGCCGCGGGTGGGTTGCGGCTTGGTGTAAATAGGATAACCGTGCTTTCCTAATTTCGAAGAGCCACAAGAGATACATAGAGCGGAACTGTTGGCTGGCCAAATAGCAGGGTCCATGAGGCAACGCATTCTGGATGCAGACTGGAAGCCTGGTGAGCGGATAGTGGAATCCCGGCTTGCAAGGAGCTTGGGGTTGGCCAACCTACCATTAGAGAGGCATTGGTGGCTCTCGAAAGTGTTGGGCTTGTGACTAGAGTTGCGTCGAAAGGATGTAT
>JAYVXT010000383.1:0-6065 GCA_043785065.1 Bryobacterales bacterium
AGCCTTGGAACGCCCCCCTCGCGATCAATCGCAAATTGGATGATCACCCGGCCCCGCCGCCCAAGCCGGACGCTTTCCGGAATCACAGCCTGCCAGTTGCGCCGAACCGAGGCCAGCACCTTCACTAAATAAGGACGCATATCCACCCCGTCGGGGTCGGACATCAATTCCAGATTGGTTGCCGTACGGCCTGGCGTTGGCCGTTTGGAGGTATCGCCCCTGCCGCTGAAAATGTCGTTTGAATCTCCCACCGACATCCCCCCCGCGCGCCCAGGCAGCGAGGCTGCCCGTGTTGCTTCCTGCAAAGAATTCGGGGGCCGGGTAATTTGCCCACCCGTGCGATTGCCTAAAGAAGCCGCCCCCGGAGTTTCAAATGCCAGCTTCGGTTTTTCGGCAGCCGGCGGAGGGGGCAATGGAGCGTTAGGCACACCGATACCGGGCGGAGCGTTGGGGGCCGATTCATTTTGCGCAATTTCGATTTTCGGAGGTTCAATGGTCTTTTGCGGCTGCTGCGGTTGAGGCTTAGGAGTTGGCGGCACAAACTCGGCTGCGGGCCTGGGCGCGGGTTGCGAAGCCGATGACGATTTTTTAGCCTGCGCCATTTCCCGAGGCTGAAGACTATCGACGTCAAAGTTGCGGTTGATCTTTCCCTTATTGGGATCCGTTTGCGTCGGTTCAAGGACAGGAGCTATTAAAGGAGTGACATTGCGGGCCTCCAGTTCTCTAGCCAGTTTGCGGCGGACAGGAGGTGCGAAGATCGTCACATTGGAGAACAGAACAAAGAGGCCGAGGTGAAATAGGATTGAGCCAAGTACGGCGCGCAAAATGCGGCCTTGCTGGTCGGGTTCGGCGGTTTGGAGCAGAAGGTGAAGTTCGTCGCTGGGGTTTTCTGTCGTCACTGCCGGGTGAGGGTCGCGGAAAGGATACGCGATTTTTAGATTTTAGCAGGCGTGACACAGCCGGCCGTGTAAAGAAATGATTAGTTGTTAACATCTTACTTTTCTCTTGCAGTCCGCACACATATGTGATATACCTATGATATATACCACTCCAGGGAGCACCCATATGACTCAAACTGCAAAAATATTCTTGAATGGAAGGAGCCAAGCCGTTCGCCTTCCCGCTCAATTCCGTTTTGAGGAAAAAGAGGTCTACGTTCGTAGAGATGATGTCACTGGCGATGTGATTCTATCGAGAAACCCTGGCAACTGGGATGAGTTTTTCAAAATGAGGGGCACACTTGCAATTCCTCAGGACTTCTTGAGCGATCGCGACATGGATCCGCCACAAGTCCGGCGCGAATTGTGAAGACTGCCGCCCGCTACATGCTGGATACAAATATCGTCAGCCATGTAATTAAAGCAACGTCGCCGCATGTCGACGAGCATATGCGGAACACGCCGATGTCCAGCATCTGTGTTTCGGTGATCACGGAAGCGGAAATGCTTTACGGGCTAGCAAAAAAGCCTGAGGCCAAAGGGTTGCATGAGGCGGTGATTGGCTTTCTGCTGCGGGTCCACGTTCTGCCTTGGGATTCGGCAGCATCGCGGGCCTTCGGGGAGTTGCGGGCAAGGATCGAAAAACAGGGGACACTCCTTGGAAATCTCGATTTACTGATCGCGGCAAACTCCTTGGCGGCTGGGACAGTTTTGGTTACGAACGATCAGGCCTTTCAGAAGATCAATGGTCTGAATGTGGCCGATTGGACGAAACCCTACTGAGTCAATTTCGATATAATGCTGGACAAGGAACATTGTGCGCGGATGAAAGCAATTGGGCTGATTTTCGTTACCTTTTCGTTGATTGGGCAGACCACGCCGGGTGATCAAGCCGCAGCGGTCATCAAGAACAACTGCACGGCGTGCCACGGGTCGGCCATGAAGATGTCGGGCCTGGATTTACGTTCAAAGGAGAGCATCCTTAAAGGAGGCGAACGAGGGCCGGCGGCTGTTCTTGGAAATGCCGGCGGCAGCAGGCTGATGAAGTTAGTTCGCGGGGAAGAACAGCCGTCCATGCCTCCCGGCAAAAAACTTTCAGACGCTGATGTGGCGGTGCTCGAAAAGTGGATCAACGAAGGGCTCATATTACCAGACCTTACTAAGGGCGACGATGGAAAAGCGGCTCTGGCCAAGATGGAAGAGCGGCCCATTACTGAGGAAGAGCGCTCCTGGTGGGCCTTCGTCAAGCCAACGCGTCAAGCCGTTCCGCAAACCAACCAGGGCGGGTGGGCTAAGAATCCAATTGATTCATTCCTGCTGGCAAAGATGGAATCCTCGGGTCTGCAGCCGCGCTCTGAAGCCGACAAGCGCACCTTGATTCGTCGCGCCTATCTCGATCTGATCGGCTTGCCTCCAACGCCGGTGGAAGTGGAAGAGTTCGTCAACGACAAATCCGATAAAGCCTGGGAAAATCTTGTGGAACGCCTGCTGGCCATGCCGCAATATGGAGAACGCTGGGCGCGCCATTGGTTGGATCTTGCGCGATATTCCGATTCCGGCGGTTATGAGTATGACCGGGAACGCAACAACTCTTGGCGCTATCGCGATTGGGTGATTAAGGCGTTCAATAAAGACCTCCCTTATAGTGAGTTCATCAAGCAACAGATTGCCGGGGACGAATTTAATCCTGGAAATTTCGATTCGCTCGTAGCTACCAGTTTCTTGCGGCTAGGCACGGAGAATAACAAGAAGGACGAACAGACGCGGCTTGATGAATTGGACGACGTGATTGCCACCACCGTCAATTCCTTCCTGGGCATGACGATTCAATGCGCGCGCTGCCATAACCACAAGTTCGACCCGATCGCACAGAAAGACTATTACCGGGTGCAGGCCGTGTTCTGGCCGATGAAAGCGGATGAAACGCCTATCGTGAGCGAGGCCGAGCGGGACCGTTGGAAGGCCGCCTCGGGAGTGATTGACGCCGAGCAGCGTCCGTTGCGCACTGAGTTGACTAAGCTGGAAAAGACCTACCGCGATAGATTGAAAGCCGAGCAAGTGGCCAAGCTGCCGGAGTATTTGCAATTGGCATTGAAGACGCCCGCCGATCAGCGAACGGAAGGCCAGAAGCTTAACGTGATTCAAGTGGAGCGGACCTTCAACATCGAGCCGGAACAGTTGTCGGCGGCGATGACGCCGGAGGATCAGAACAAACAAAAAGATTTGAAGGGAAAGATCGCGGAGATCGACAAGAGGCGACCTGATGAATTGGCAACTGCCATGTCGGTGAAAGAAAACGGACCGAAGGCCCCGGATTCCCATTTTCTCTATCGGGGCAGTTCAGGGTCCAAGGGCAGCGTTATGAAACCCGGCGTGCTTTCGGCCGCGTACCGTGGGGAATGGAATTTCCCCGATGCGCCTGATGCTGCAAGTTCCAGTTGGCGGCGGCGTGGGTTCGCCGAATGGGTGGCTTCGCCTGAAAATCCTCTGACAGCGCGCGTGATGGTGAACCGCATCTGGGCGAATCACTTTGGCGAAGGTATTGCCCGCACGCCCAGCAATTTCGGCAAGACTGGGGAAAAGCCCAGCCATCCGGAGTTGCTCGATTGGCTGGCTATGGAGTTTGTACAAAAGGGCTGGAGCATAAAGTCGATGCATCGTCTGATGATGAATTCAACCGCCTACCGCATGGAAGCAAGCGATACGGATGAGAACCGTAAGATCGACCCGGAGAATCGCAACTTCTGGCGCATGCCTAGACGGCGCCTTGAAGCGGAAGCGATTCGCGACCAGCTCATGGCGGTGGCCGGCACGCTCGATATGACGATGGGCGGCCCCGGCGTGTATCCCTATATTGATCCGGCGCTGTTCCAATCTTCGTCAAAACGCGGCTGGGCTGGTAAGCCGGATAATGATCCGAGCACTTGGCGGCGCAGCATCTACGTTTTCAGCAAGCGCACAATTCCATTGCCGATGCTGGATGTTTTCGATAAGCCCGACAGTATGACCTCTTGTTCGCGCCGCAACCGTTCCACCATTGCGCCGCAAGCTTTGATCATGATGAACAACGCGTCGATCGGGTTGAACGCGAAGTTCTTCGCGCAGCGTTTACAATCGCTTTCGAGCGATCCCGATGAGCAAGTAAAGATCGCGTACCACCTTGCTCTCAGCCGACCCCCAACCGCGGGCGAAATTCACAATGCGAAAGAGTTTATGAAAACCAGCACGTTTGGATTGAACGATTTTTGCCAGGCCTTATTCAACATTAATGAGTTTGTGTACATCCCATGAGCCAACGATTCTTTTCCCGCAGAGATTTATTGATGAGGACCGGCGGAGGCATTGCGAGCCTGGCGCTGGCCGATTTGATGCATGGCGCAAAGCTATCGCCTGTGGCGCCAAAACAGCCCCATTTTCCGGCGAAGATCAAGAACGTGATTTCTATTTTCTGCTATGGCGGCGTCAGTCACGTGGACACGTTCGACCCCAAGCCGATGCTGAATAAACACGCCGGCGAAACGATTCCTGGAAAGAACGTGGTGGTGAGCCAGGGAACACCGGGCGGGCTGATGCCCTCCCCGTGGGAGTTCAAAAAGTACGGGCAAAGCGGGATGGATGTAAGCACGCTGTTTCCCAACATTGCGACGAAGGTGGACGACCTGTGTTTCATCCGTTCGATGTACTCGAAGAGTAACGATCATGGTCCGGCGCTATTTCAAATGAATACGGGCTTTGTGCAGACGGGCTACCCGAGCCTGGGCAGTTGGGTGACCTACGGGCTGGGCACGGAAAATCAGAATCTGCCGGCATTCGTGGTGTTTACCGATTGGCGCGGCGGCCCAATTGGCGGGGCTCCGAACTGGGGCAACGGGTTTATGCCCGCTGCGTATCAGGGCACGCCATTCCGCTCGCAAGGTGATCCGATCGTGGATTTAAAACCGCCGAAGGATATGACGCCGGAGCGGCAGCGGCGCTGGTTGGATTTCATGAAGCAGGTGAATGAAGATCATCTTCGCAAGAATCCCGAGGACACCGAATTGCAGGCCCGCATTGAGAGCTATGAGCTGGCGTTCCGCATGCAGTCGAGCGCGGTGGAAGCGGTTGACATGGCAAAGGAATCAGAGGCGACGCGCAAGCTTTACGGTATTGGCGAGCAGCATACCGATTACGTCGGCCGGCAGTGTTTGATGGCGCGGCGTTTAGTGGAACGCGGCGTGCGGTTCGTGCAGATTTTTTCCGGCGGCGGCAATTTTCAGGACAGCTGGGACGCGCACTGGGAAATTCAAGAGAACCATGGGCTGCATTGCAAAGAGACGGACCTCCCCATGGCGGGGCTGCTGACGGATTTGAAAGCGCGTGGGTTGCTGGAATCGACCCTTGTGATTTGGCATGGGGAGTTTGGCCGCATGCCGATTTCGCAGCGTATGAATGGGCGCGACCATAATCCGTATGGCTTCACAATTTGGATGGCGGGCGGCGGCATCAAAGGCGGCCAGGCAATTGGTTCAACCGATGAGTATGGCTTGGCGGCGGAAGAGCGGAAAACCAGCGTGGCGGACGTGCATGCGACGATGTTGCATTTGATGGGTATGAACCATGAAAAGCTGACCTGGCCGTATAACGGCCGGCAGATCCGCGTCACGGATGTGGAAGGGATGCTGATTAAAGAGATGCTCGCTTGATGTGAAGATTCGCCCTTCAAACCGGGCAAGGGCGTGGAGCGCCTTAAGCGGCGGATCAGACGACGGATCTACTCTTGACATCTCTTGTGGTTGCAAAATGGCAATCGCGGCGCTGGCCCACACCTCGAACCATTACGTTCAAGTGGTGGAATACCTGCGAATGAATGACATCGCTCCCCAACAGTAGTTGCCGCTCTAGTAGCCGAAGCGTCATTGAGTTGGAATTGGCCAAGCAGGCTCAGCAGATGGACCCCGACGCGTCGGTCACAAACGTTTGTTCGGCTGGGAAGGATTTCAGTGATCGAGGTAACTTTGGTCGTTTACGGGCCGTAACTTTGATTGGTATAAACTTCGGCGCTCGCGAGAAGTTACCCGGGTATGCTCACGAGAAGTTGACCACTTAGCCTGGAGACGGGTGGGTAGTTTGGCCACGCTTTCTGGAATT
>JAYVXT010000384.1:0-6060 GCA_043785065.1 Bryobacterales bacterium
CAAGCCATTGTGCGGTAGGGCGGAACCCCTGTTCCGCGGCTGGCCCCCTGGCCAGGCTGTCAATGTCCTGGTAAACTCTTCTAAATCGTGGAGCGCATCTTCATTGACAATTCCTTCCTCACTTTCAAGTCGCACATCCTACTTAGACGTACTCTAACGCTACTTTTTTAGGCATACTCCCCTTGAGCATGATTGACGGTCTCCCTTTGGCCCTTTCGCGTGGCGAACCAAAGATGGATTGCGTCTTTCAACTTCGCCGTGTCCACTGGCTTAGACAAGAAATCGTCCATGCCCGCTTCGAGACACTTTTCCTTGTCGCCCGGCATGGCGTTCGCCGTCATCGCGATGATGGGCACATGCTGCGAATCTTGTTCCAGCTTGCGAATTTCCCTGGTTGCCGTATAGCCATCCATCTCTGGCATTTGGCAATCCATTAGGACAATATCGTAATCTGTCCGCTTCCATTTCTCGATTGCCTCCAGCCCGTTGTTGGCGATCGTTACTTGGCAACCGAGCTTTTGCAGCAACCGGATCCCAAGGCGCTGATTCACCAGATTATCCTCGACTAGCAGGACGGTGCATCCCATGCTTGCGCCTGAGGGTATGACCGATGCCACACGCGCGGTTTTTACCTGAAGAGAAGCAAGGGAATGACGAGTTACGATATCCTCGGATTTCCCCGCTAGCATTGCTTCCATCATCTGTTTGAGCATCTTGGGACGGCAGGGGCGGCGGAGGTACCCTTGAAAACCAGCTCCACGAAGTTGCTCCGGACTTAGAGATTCCGGACCGGAATAAAGGAGAATCCGAAAAGCGTCCGCAGCGTCAGGATGCGATGGCATCTTGTTCAATTGCTTTGCTCCCTGCAAAATGAAACAGGGACCGATATTTGCATTGTCCATTTGAAGATCCACTTGGCTCTGCTCGACATTGGCCCCCCAAGAGCAAAGCTGCTCTTTCAAAATCCGGCGCTCTTCGATATCTTCCTCAATCAATGCAACCCGAACGCCTTCGAGTAAAGTTGACACGGCCGGAACTGATTCCTTGACCGAGACCGGAATGACGACTGTAAAAGTAGATCCAACGCCTTCTTCGCTGGTAAGCCCAATTTGACCACCCATCAACTCCACCAGGCGTTTGCAGATTGCTAGGCCCAAGCCCGTTCCGCCATATTTGCGGGTTGTTGATGCATCGACTTGCGTGAAGTGACTAAATAGTTTGTTGATTTTTGCCGCTGGAATGCCAATTCCCGTGTCGGTCACGGCGAACTCCAGCATTTGCTTTTCGGTCGAAACTCCCATCTCTGTTATCTTATTCGATACACAAACGTTCAAGGTGACTCGACCTTGGCCGGTGAATTTGATCGCATTGCCTATCAAGTTAAGCAGGATCTGCCGGATCCGGCCCGGATCGCCTATTATCCTTTCCGGTGTACCCGGAGCAAAACGCAGAGTAAGCGCGATTCCCTTCTCCCCGGCCTTACGGCCCAACAATTCCAGAATCTGATCGATCGCTTGTCCCATGTCGAACTCAATGGGATCGATCGTCATCTTGCCCGCTTCGATTTTAGAGAAATCCAAAATGTCGTTGATGATGGAGAGTAGCGCATCCCCCGAATTTCGGATTGTTTCGGCAAACTCCTGCTGCTCGGAGGACATCTTCGTTTCCAGCAACAGATCCGCCATGCCAATGACGCCACACATCGGGGTTCGAATTTCATGACTCATTGATGCCAGAAAATTTGATTTTGCCTCGCTCGCCGCCCTGGCTCGTTTGTTGGCCTCGCTCAACTCGTCCACAAGCAGCGTCAGTTGCCTGGCGTTGGCTTCTTCGGACGCACGCGCATATTCCAGTTCAAAGGTGTAGATGCGCAACTCGCGGTCGGCCGCCCGCTCCGAAGTTACGTCCCGGCAGATGGCAGCCAAGCAAACCGCACTCCCCACCGCATCGTGCAAGGGGAAGAGATGGCAGTGCAAATTCAGAAATTCCTTATTCGCCAGGCAACAAGTTATCTCACCCTTCCAATGTCCGTGTTTGAGCGCGGCGGCGAAAGCGACTCTCCGCAGCAGCTTCAGGCTAGGTGGGTAAATCCGTCTCGCAATCGTCGTTTTCGACGGAATTGCGGAATCCGCGACTCCTATCAGCGCCCTGGCCGCTAAGTTCAAAAAAGTTGGGGTGCCGTCCAGAGCCAGCAACACAATTGAGTTAGGGCTATGATCCACAATCGAAGCAAACTGGTCTTTGGTTTTTTGTATGACTCGCATCTGGGCAAGATTGTCCCCGGTCAGCAAATAGCCCTCACCAATAGGCGTACTCTTCCATAGAACCGGTATGAATTCGCCATTCCTGGACCGGATGCTGATCTCAGCCACGACACTTTTCTCTTGCCTGAAGGAATCGGAAGATTGTAGGAGCTGAAATAGGTTCAATCCATCCCATGCGCCCATTTCCAACCCGAGTAAGTGCTGGGCTGACGGATTGAGGTACTCGATTCCACCTGTTTCATTCACAACGGCGCAAATGCAACTGCATTGATCGCCCAAGATCCGGAAATCGAAGGCGGTTCTATTGAGAGTCTCGTTTAGCATTGGATCTGAAGGCGGCAAGCCTTAAAATCCTCATCGGATTGGAACGAGAAATCCTGAAAAGAAAAACGCCGCAGGTTATTTGAACCCACGGCGCCGGTTTTTTTCCGTATTAACTCTAGATTCGCGGAGTGCCCGGTTAGCTGGTTACTTCACCCGGACCCTCCTCCTCGCCATCTTTGACTTCACTCTCGGGAACTACGCTTGCCGCTGCAACCTTATCCCCTTCGTCCAAGTTCACCAACCTTACCCCTTGGGTTGATCTACCGGCTTGACGGATGTTGTTCGATTCGGTGCGTAAGATCTTGCCTTCGGCGGAAATCACCACCACATCGGTATCCTCTTTCACCGACAGCACGCTGACCACTTTGCCGATTTTCTTGGTGACCTTCATGTTGATCACACCCTTGCCGCCGCGGTGAGTCAAGCGGTAATCCTCAAGAGGCGTCCGCTTGCCGTAGCCATGCTCGCTAATGGAAAGCATTAGGCCTTCTTTTTCGACAACCTCCGCTCCCACCAGATAATCGCCTTCACTAAGGTCCATCGCCGTAACGCCTCTTGCGGGACGTCCCATGGCCCGGACTTCCTTTTCCAGGAAGCGAATGGCCATACCCTCGTAGGTGGCAAGGAACATGTAATTGTCCCCGTTCGATAAACGGGCGGCAATCAATTCATCGGCTTCATCCAATGAGATCGCGATGATGCCTCTGGCCAGAGGATTGTCGAATTCCGTCAATTCGCACTTCTTGATCACGCCGTTACGCGTAACCATTACGATGAATTGGCCTTCCACGAATTCCTTAACCGGCAGGAACGCTTTCACTTGTTCATCGGGCTGCAGGGCGATGAGATTGGAGATATGTTTGCCTTTGCCGGTGGTGCCCGCGTCGGGAATCTCGTAGATCTTCAGCCAATACACCCTGCCCTTAGTCGTGTAAATCAACAGGTAAGCGTGAGTCGATGCGACAACCAGATGTTCTACAACATCCTCGCTACGCGTGCCCATACCGATGCGGCCTTTGCCGCCGCGAGTCTGACGCCGGTAGGTGTCCATCGAAGTGCGCTTCAGGTAGCCGCCCCGGCTTACCGTCACCGCCACATCTTCCATCTGAACCAAGTCTTCCAGGCGGATGTCGCCGGAATCCTCCACGATCTCAGTGCGGCGGGCGTCGCCGAAGTCTTTTTGAACTTCCTTCAATTCCTTAACGATCAAAGCGCGTAGCACCGTTTCCGAACCAAGGATCTCCAAATATCCGGCGATCATTTTTTGAATCTCCGCCAGTTCCTCAATAATCTTCTGCTGCTCCATGCCGGTGAGCCGTTGCAGCTGCAATTCAATGATGGCTTGGGACTGCCGTTCGCTAAACTGGAACGCACCAATCAACGATTCCTTGGCTTCCTTGGGATTCTTCGCCGCGCGGATCAACCGGATCACTTCATCCAAATGATCCAGCGCTTTTTGGAAGCCCAGTAAGATATGCTCGCGATCACGGGCCTTGCGCAACAAGTAATCGGTTCTGCGGCGGACCACTTCAATGCGATGGTCGATGAACCGCTTGAGCATGTCGATGATGCCCAATTCGCGTGGTTGGCCGTTGACGATCGACAGCATGATCACGCCGAAGTTGGTTTGCATCTGCGTGAACTTGTACAAATTGTTCAGCACAATTTCAGACTGCTCGCCACGCTTCAACTCGTAAACAATGCGCATTCCTTGGCGATCACTTTCGTCGCGGATTTCCGAAATGCCTTCCAGCTTCTTTTCGTTTACCAGCGCGGCGGTGGCTTCAATCATCCGCGCTTTATTGACCATGTACGGGATTTCGGTGACGATGATCGCCTCACGGTCCCGTCCGAGTTTTTCAATCGAAGCCTTGGCGCGCATCTTCAGCGATCCACGGCCCCGCGTATAAGCATCGTAGATGCCGGCGCGGCCCAGGATGTAGCCACCGGTTGGAAAGTCCGGCCCAGGCACCATCTGCATGATCTCGGCAAGCGTAGTGAGGGGATTGTTCACCAGGGCAATAGTGGCGTTGATGATTTCCGTCAGGTTATGCGGCGGAATGTTAGTCGCCATGCCGACGGCAATGCCTTGGGAACCATTCACCAAAAGATTCGGATATCGCGTCGGTAATACTTCGGGTTCACTTTCCGAGTCGTCGTAGTTCGATTTGAAGTCGACGGTTTCCTTATCAATATCCTCGATTAAAGAAGCTGCGATCTTGGCCAAACGAGCTTCGGTGTACCGCATCGCAGCCGGCGGATCGCCATCCACTGAACCGAAATTTCCCTGCCCGTCGATCAGCGGGTAGCGCAGGGAGAAAGGCTGAGCCATGCGAACCAAGGCGTCGTAAATCGCGGAATCTCCGTGCGGGTGAAACTTGCCCATCACTTCGCCGACAATCTTGGCGCACTTGCGGGTTGGCCGGTTGTAATTCAACCCCAACTCACTCATGCCATAAAGAATTCTCCGATGCACCGGCTTCAGACCATCTCGAACATCGGGTAGCGCACGGCCAATGATGACACTCATCGCATAGTCCAAATAGGACTTGCGCATCTCATCTTCAATATTGACCGGAATCAGATTCTTGTTGTCTCCGCCCAACGGCAACGGCCCCCCCGCCGGGGGTTGGGGAGGTAGTTGATCATCGTTTTCAGCCAAATGGAAACTCCTTAAATTTCACTGTCGCAGCCGCATTTGGTGCGGCAAAAATCAGGCTAAATCTGAAAGAGGAAACCGTCAGGCCACTTAGGCATTCTTCGCGGTTTATTCGCCTTTCACTTTGAGGTTGCCCTGAGCCTGCAATTATACCAAATCGCGCCTACTCGATTAGCTAAATCATTGAGTCCGATACGAAAACATACAGCAACCAGGCATCTCAAATCCAATCGCGTGGTTCACTTTCCTCTTGACCGAAACCACCGCGCCATAGTACCCTCGTGACTTCATGATCTTACCGGAAAGCAGTTTTACTTCTCTCCTATTGCTGGCATTTTCAATGCTCTGTTTCGCGATATGGGCCAATACGCAGAAAGCCACCGGGAAGTGGCGTTTTGAACTCTACTACTTGGATTTTGCACTGGGAATGCTATTGTGCGCGATTGTCCTCGCTTTAACGTTCGGAACGTTGGGTAACAATCTTTCGGTGGAAGACAACTTACAAATTTGCGGGAAAAGGCAAATCGCATATGGAATGGCGGCAGGGGGCATATTCGCTCTAGCCAACATGCTTCTATCCGGAGCGATATCGGTGGCCGGTATGTCGGTTGCCTTTCCCATCTCTTTTGCCGTATCCATGATCCTTGGATTGGGGATAAGTTTCTTTACCTCGAAGCCGGGCGGAGCACTCTCCATTGCGCTTGGGGTTGTTTTGCTGGGAGCGTCCATCGCCGCAATTGCCATTGCCCATTCGTTGCATACAATGGACATACTGAAAACCCTCCCGCCAGGGGCAAGAAGACGCAAGGATAG
>JAYVXT010000385.1:0-6056 GCA_043785065.1 Bryobacterales bacterium
GGCACAAGGCCGCAAAGAACAAACAACGGGAAATATTTGATTGTGTTATTGGGCGTCAGCACCGTGAACACGAACGTCATGATGCCCATCAAGATCAAAGGATTCAGTAAGGACCAGAAAACCCCGAGCGACATGTTGCGGTAACGGATTTTAAAATCCTTCACCACCATGGATTCGAGGAAAAAAAAGTAGTCGCCCTTCCACATTGTAATTAAGCAAATCTAATGCCCCGTGTTAGGGCTAGCCTATACTATAGCGCACCAGCGCAAAGCGCCATAAATCAGGAAAAGCCCAGCAAACGAGGAGCCCAGCACACCCGTTGGGATGGGGATTTTGGTTCTAAAGGGTAGCAGTAACAAAATGGCGAAGGCGATTGGAGTCAGCAGATGCCATTGCAACGCTTGCTTCCATTCCCCATGCATCCAGTAAACAAGCCCGTGTGTCATTCCACACAACGGGCAGAGCAACCCCGTAAGAAATCGAAATCCGCAAATGCTAAAGCTTGGCAGAGCGGAAGCGGGAAGCACCGCCAGGATAGCCAAGGGTAGCCAGCTCCAATATTGGATCATGTGTAGAGCGACGAGGTTGCCGGATCGAAACCAACGGCGTCCCGATAGGCAACGGTAACCGCCGCATGGCCCCATGGGATTGTGACCAGCACGCCTACCAAGCATGCAAAGACTCCCAAAATATTCAACAGTCCTACACAAATCAGAAAGATTGTGTAGCCGAAATAATCCTGCTTGACGACATTGTGAGATGCCTGCATGGCGTCCCAAAAGCCAAGGCGTTTGTCGAAGATGAAATGGAATGTAAACATGTACATCGCCGCGACAATCAATCCTGGAATGATGCAAAGTAAGGAGCCCAGCGCAACAAAAATGGCGATGACTATGGTGGCCAGCAACCCGTCTACCCAATACTTGAGCCCTTTGAACAGGTCTCCAAGGTCGACCCGACCGTAGAGTAATTTTCTTGCCAGCAGGATGTCCATCCCCAGGGTAAAGGCCCCGGCGAGGATGCCGAAGGTGACGTTGGCGACAACCGCTCCCAGCAGACTTGCCAGGACAATTTGCGCCAATTCGCCACTCATCAATTGCCAGCCCTCTGAGATCCACCTGCCTGTTTCCGCCGAGCGGGTTGCGGTTATGGGTGGCGGCGCATAGGGGATTTCCTGGGCTGGTGGTGGGGTAGGCGGTTCCGTCACGTATGACGTATCAACCGGGGTCTGGGCCCGGCCACAAGTGGCGCAAAATTTGGCCTCGGCGTCAATGGCCGCACCGCAGAATTGGCAAAACATGATCTTCGGGCCTCCACTGCCCGCCGGGATAATATACAGCGAGGCGGTGGTGCTGGTCAATGAAATACTTTTTTGAGATTTTTAACGGATGGGAACATGGACGTTGGCTTTGGGCGTGGTAAACTTTATTTGTACGCCCATTTGGGGGTACTCCAGCCAACCAAAGTGGACGCGTAGCTCAACTGGCAGAGCAATTGACTCTTAATCAATAGGTTGACAGTTCGATTCTGTCCGCGTTCACCAAAACTTTCCCAAATCAATTAAGCTTTCAGATCGAGCCCAATGGCAGCCGCGATTTTTGCCATATTTGTCCGTTGCCGCTTTATTTCGAATAGGCCCAGAGTGCCGACAGTTGGGGGAAATTCGCTATTATATCTTCCTGTTTATGGGATTAGTACCTTGGCCCCTTGTCTTCCTTTCTGTGGTTCAGTAATCGGCGCTACTCCGTCGGGATAGGAATTCCTAAGATGTCGCCCACTCACATATGTTCGTTATTAAGTGGTAGAACAGCGCGGCGCGTCATAGCATTCAAATCCGCTTTCAACAACCCGCAACGAGACGGGATGGCTACACCCTCAGATTCCGAGAATTCCGAAGCGGCGTGCGACACTTGCCAAAGTGGGACTTGTGGAATTCTGCTGCAGGAAATTTTGGCGTTTGCCGGGGATTTCGCCCTTGCACATTTACAACTTTCGCCAGTCGGCGGGTTACATCAAAATCCGAGTGGACGTCCAATAGACACAAATAGGGAAGGTGTCAAACGCCGCCCGGAGACCACGAATGCTTGCTGCCATCAGTGTGCAGCGCTTTCTCCTCTTTATGGCTAAATACGCAAGCGAGTGGGTGATTGGACGACGGCGGCCACATGATAAACTCGATTGACGAAGCTATGAGATCCTACCGGGACTTTGCTTTGATTCTACTCTGGAGGGTTCTCTTGCGACTTACTGCCGCCTTCGCCTGTAGCGCACTGCTAGCCACGGGTGCGCAACTCAGCCTTCCCTCTAAATCCTTTGAACGAACAGGCGTCACCACTGCTATTTACCGCACCAACTACCGGGCGACTGGCTTGGGTGAACTGAGCGTCCGTTGGACCGACGCGCTTGGACGGGTCATCGAAGAGAAGAAGCTGACCGTCACACTCAATGACGAGGACGAAGTCTCCTTCCCTATCGACCTCCACCGCGCCGTCGCGATGCGCAACACCCTGCGCGCTCACTTCACCTTTCAGGGCAAGAACCGCAAGGGCGTTGACGACAAGCGTGACGAGACAGCCCAAGTCGAGTTCATCGCCAGTCCGTCCGGCCGGGATTGGAACGACTACCACATCATCATGTGGCAACACCGCACACCCGAGCAGTTCGCCGCGCTCAAGTCCATTGGTATTGACGGCGGGCAATCCGTTGGGCGCAATGAATCCATTCCGGATTTCCTGGTCAACAACGATCTCCGCTGGTACTCCGAAAACATCGCCACCGATTTCTATTCCGAATATCATCGCTACGCTCCCGACCGCAATAACAGCTGGAAGTTCCAAGAAGCCCGCGAAGCTTTCAAGAAAAACCGTTCCAGCAAGGAGCCATTGAAGCGATACCCGAGCCTGAGCGATCCCGTCTGGCTGCGGAAAATCAGCGACCGTCTGGTGGACGCCGCGAAATTTTATTCCCCGTACCGGCCATTCTTTTACAGCCTGGGTGACGAAACGGGAATCGCCGACCTCGCGGCATTCTTCGACTTTGACTTTTCCGACACTTCCATCAACGCCTTCCGCGCCTGGTTGAAGGAACGCTATCCCACTTTGCGCGATCTCAATACGCGTTGGGGGGCCAACTTCGCAATCTGGGAATCCGTCATGCCGGACACGACCGACGATGCCATGAAGCGCACCGATTCAAATTACACTTCCTGGAGCGATTTCAAGGAATTCATGGACGTCGCCTACGCGGGCGCACTCAAGATGGGAAACGATGCGGTGCGCTCGGTGGATCCGCATGCTTACGTGGGAATCGGTGGCGGACAGATGCCAGGTTGGGGCGGCTACGATTATGCACGGATCTCCAAGTCGCTGACCGCCATTGAGCCCTACGACATCGGGAACAACATCGAGATTCTGCGGTCGCTCAATCCGAAGATGGCGGTGCTCACCACGTCTTTCGCCAAGGGTCCCTGGGAACGTAATCGGGTCTGGTTCGAATTCCTGCACGGCAATCGCGGCCTGGTGATTTGGGATGACAAATCGGAGATGATCAATGCGGATTCCACCATCGGTCCGCGGGGCGTCGAGGTGCAGGATTATTATAATGAGTTGCGATCCGGACTGGGCCAGCAAATCATCGTGAGCGAGCGAATGAACGATCCCATCGCTATTCACTACTCACAGCCCAGCATGCGCGTTGAATGGATGGCTGCCCAACGTCCTCACGGCGAGAGATGGACGCAACGCAACTCCAGCACGGAATACAATGACAGCGATTTTCTTCGCCTGCGGCAATCCTACATTCACATGATCGAAGACCAGGGCCTGCAGTACAAATTTGTGGCCTACGATGCGGTGGAGCACGGCGCGCTTATCGAAGGCGGATATAAAGTTCTGATCCTTCCCCGCTCAACGGCTCTCTCGGAAACCGAGGCTCGCAACATCAGGGAGTTTGTATCGCGTGGAGGGTTCCTTATTGCCGACGGCATGCCGGGTCAGTACGACGAACGAGCGCGGAAGCTGGAGAAGCCGCTGCTGGCCGATCTCTTCGCCGACTCCACCTTCGGTAAAGGCAAGGCGGTGCTCGCGCCCGCGGATATTTTGAACTATCACCAGCAGCGTTTGATCAGCAAGGAAGGCGAATCCTCGCGGTTGATGTCCCGGTGGATGGCTTTGGCGGGAGTCAAACCGGACTATGTGGTGACGAGTGCGGACGGCAAGCCGGTGACGGGAGTGGAGACGCACACCTTTCGAAACGGTGGCGTTACCTTTGTCGCACTAATGAGCAATCCCCAGTTGCGCGTCGATTCGCTGGGTCCGCCGGAATTTAAATCGAACGACCGTTTCGCCAAACCTGCGCCGGTGCTTCTGACGCTCCCCGGTCAGCGAACAGTCTATGATGTTCGCGCCGGCAAGAACCTGGGTTCGCTGGCGAAACTGAATCTCACGGTTCCGCCGTACGAACCGATCATTCTTGCGGTTACCCCGTTGCCAGTTCCGGAACTTATCCTATCCGCGCCGGAAAGAGCGGTCCGCGGTGGTTTCCTTGATGTATCGGTCCGGTTCGCGCACCCAACACTTGCCGCAACGCATGCAATTCATGTGGACGTGTTGAATCCCGCCGGCAAAATCGCCGCGCAGTATTCGGGCAATTGGGCCGCGGTCCAAGGGGAGGCGGCACAACGCATACCACTCGCTTTGAACGATGCAACAGGAAAATGGGAAGTCCGGGTACGAGACGTCATCTCGGGCCAGCGCAAATCCGCTCCAGTCGAGGTGTACTGATGCGCATGATCGCGGCCGCAGCGCTGCTGGCCGCGGGGCCTATTCTTTTTGCCGCCGCCTCGCCAACCCTGGACAACGTGATTGCTGAAGTCCGTCGAAGCCTTAAGGCGGATGAGGCGATGCAGATTCTAAGGCGCGTTTACGCGACGGATCGCTACTTCACTTTTTCCAGCTTCCGGCAGACGGCGGACTATCTCGCAACGGAGATGAAAGGCCTTGGACTGGAACGGGTCGAGATAGTGGAAGCGCCAGCCGACGGCGAAACGCAGGTTGGTTTTTGGACTATGCCCCTCGCTTGGGACGCGGAATCCGCTACCCTCGAAATCCTTGATGAATCAGTACCCGCCGCGGCACGGGTTGTGGCGGATTACCGGAAAATTCCGGCGTCGCTCGGAATGTGGAGTGGTTCGACACCGTCCGGCGGCGTGACCGCCAAACTTGTTTCCGTGCGTGCATCCGACCTGAAGCGCGGCAACGCTGTTGATCTGAAAGGCAAGCTGGTGCTTCTCGACGAGAATCCGGCCAACGTTAAATGGCTGCTTGTGAAGGCCGGCGCGTTGGGAGCGGTCAACACCTTCACCGAAAATCCTTCGCTCCCAGATGGCCGTCAGTGGATCAACGCCTGGGGAGACGATGGGTGGGCGTATACCAAACGGAGCACTCCCCTGCTTTCGTTTTCAGTCTCGCCACGCCAAGCCGGCATGCTGCACAGCCTTCTGGCAAAAGGGGCGGTACACGTGCGGGCAACCGTTAACGCCCGGTATTACAAGGGCGTTTATCCATACGTCACGGGCGTAATTCCGGGGGAGACGGACGAAGAGGTTCTCACGCTTGGTCATACTTCCGAACAGGGAGCGCAGGACAATGCCACCGGCGTAAGCGCGACCATCGAAGCCGTTGCTGCATTGCGCCGCTTGATTGACGAAGGCCGGTTGCCTAAGCCGCGCCGCACCATTCGCGTCCTGTCCATGGGCGAGATGTACGGGTCCATGCACTACGTTCAAACTAATCCTGAACGCATCCGCCGGACTATCGCCGGGATCTGTGTTGACACTCCCGCCGCGTCCTACGACCTGGCCGGTACCGAATACACATTCCACATGAACCCGCATGTTGCCAAGGACTTTACGGATGCGTTGATCTTGAAGATCGCCGCCGCTTATTTCCAGCTGGTGGGGAGGCCGTGGCACGAAGCGCCGTTCATCACCGGCACCGATACCTATATGGCCGAACCGCTGGTTAACGTGCCAACGGTGTGGGGCTACAGCGGCAGTG
>JAYVXT010000386.1:0-6053 GCA_043785065.1 Bryobacterales bacterium
CAAGTTCCGACGGCAACGTTCAACAGCTTGGTGGCGCAATACGGCGCAACCCAAGCGGTGAACATTTTGAAGGCCGATATCACTTCAGCCCTCGCCAAGAACGCAGGCTTCCTTCCGCCTTACGCAGGCTTCGTCAACCAATCGCAACGCAGTGTAGCGCAGGCCTTGCGGCCCTTCCCACAATATTCAACCGTTTCCACCGGACCGCAGAATGGCGATAAGAGCGGCCATTCCAGCTATCACGCCTTACTTTTGAAGGGCAACAGCCGCTTCTCGCGATCTCTCACCGGTCAATGGAGTTATGCGTTTTCTAAATTGCTTACCGACTCCGATACATACTTTGCCAACTCCGCGACGGCGGCTATGGATCAGTACAATCGCGGTCTTGAGAAATCGATCGGCCAGTTTGATCGCACGCATACTTTGAAATTCGCCACCATTTACAATTTGCCGTTTGGCCCAGGGCAACGATGGGCGACTCGAGGTTTCATGAGCCAGGTGATCGGCGGATGGCGCTTGGCCGGAATTCAGGTTTACAACAGCAGCGCGCCTTTAGGTTTGACGCGCAACAATCCATTACAAATCTTCAATGGCATAACTAGACCGCAAGTGGATGGATATGATAACTGGCGAATCCCAATCAAGGGTGACCGGTTCGATCCTGCCGTGGATAATTACTTCAAGGCCAAAGCGGAATTCGGCGTGCAGCCAGTCGGCTTCGGCAATGCGACACGCTACAATCCGAAGGTTCGCGGATTTTGGGGCAAAAACGAAAACGTTAGTATATCCAAAACATTTGTGCTTCATGAAAGCCTTAAGTTGGATTTCCGGGGTGAGGCATTCAATATCTTCAACCGGGTGGTGTTCGGCAATCCTGTACTTAACTTGGATGCGATCAATTTTGGGTCGGTGACGGGTCAAGCCAATGAAGCCCGCACCATGCAGCTGGTTTTGAAAATGTATTGGTAAATATAACAGTGACGCCTCCCGGCGGAGCTTGGCCGGCTGGTCGGCCTAGGCGTAAAGTTTTCACGCCGGATATTCGGGACAACATTTCATCAAAAGGGGGCGGGGCTGCTGGGCAGTATGTCAGAGAACAGTTTCCCGTGGAGGCTGCCCTTCATAGACAAAATTCGGGCAGGCGGGGTTCCTTATTAATTGCTGTCATTGACGCGGATACCCAGCCATTTGAACGAAGATACAACGCTCTAATCGACTTGATCAATGATCGCAATGGTGTCTTTGTTTTTGTGCCGAAGCGGCACATGGAATCCTGGCTTCGCGCCTTAAACGGCTTTCGCCCGGTAGACGAGGATGCCGATGTCAAGGGAAAGCACATGGAGCACGGCGACGCAATGGATGCCGGGTTGAAGTTTCTTGAATTAATTAGATCGGCAACTACTCAGGATTGGTTGCCGAGTTTGCAGTTCGCGGTCAAAGAGGCCAAGCGTATGCCTAGGGAGTACAAGCCTAATAACTAGAAATTCTGTACTGCTGGATTAGGCGGGAAATTCCCGCGGCTCTACTTCCCTACCCAATTCGACGTGCCTCCCGCGTGCGGCCGAGGCTCTGTATGGGCCTCCCGCAAAATCCGTTCCATGCGCGCAAATGCGCGCGGCTGCTCAGCCGCCAAATCGTGCGTCTCGCTTGGATCCTTGGCCAGGTCATACAACTCCACCGCCCCACCCTCCTTGTTCCGCACCGCCTTCCAATCCCCGGCCCGCGCCGCTTGCGACATTGACCCTTTCCGCAGCCCGCCTTCCTTTTGATTCCAGTTGTGAATCTCCCAATACAGATATTCGTGTTGGGTTTGTTTCCCTTTTCCGGTAATCGCCGCAACCATGGAAATGCCGTCGAGCCCCTTGGGCGCGTCCACCCCTGCGATCTCCAGCAGCGTCGGCATCACATCGGCAAACGACCAAACCTGCCCGCTGGTAGTGCCCGCCTTCATGCGGCCAGGCCAGCGGACGATCATCGGCACGCGGATGCCCCCTTCGTAGAAGCCGCCTTTGATCCCGCGCAACTCGGCGTTCGACCGGAACAAATCCGTCTCCGGAGTCGCCCCTTTGGGGCTGCCGTTATCGCTGGTCACGAAAACCACGGTGTTTTCCGCCATCTTCAATTCAGCCAGCAGTTTCATAATGCGGCCAATATAGGAATCGACCTTGGTGACCATCGCGGCATACGTCTTGGCGGGCTTGGGCCAAGGCTCGTTTTCGTATGGCTCATCGCTCGGAATCTCAAACAACGCGTGCGGCAGGGTGTAAGTGGCGTATAAAAAGAACGGGACGTCTTTCGACTTACGCACAAACTCGAACGACCGCTCGGCGATAAGGTCAGCGCTATACTGCTGCTTGTTGCCATCGGCATTGCCCGGCAGTTCCCAGCGCTTGCCGCTGTCCCACAGAAACGGCGGATAGTAGGAGTGGGCGTGCATTTGGTGATAGTAGCCAACGAATTCGTCGAAGCCGTGCTTCATCGGGTCGCCGGTGGTTCCGTGGTCGCCCAGGCCCCACTTGCCGAAGCCGCCAGTGCGATAACCGGCCTGCTTCAGCCGCTCGACCAACGTCACGTCGCGAGCCTCAATGGGCGCGGTGCCCGCGTTGGAGCGAATCGCCCCATGGCCGTTATGCAGACCAGTCATCAACGTGCAGCGCGAAGGGGCGCAAACCGTGCAACCGGCGTAACATTGCGTGAAGCGCGCTCCTTCGGTGGCGATGCGGTCAGTATTGGGCGTCTTGATCATAGTCTGGCCGTAACAGCCAAAGTCGCCGTAACCGAGGTCGTCAAGCAGGATGAAAACAATATTCGGGCGCTTGGTCTGGGCGTTGATGGCGATTGAGGCGGCCATGCTGGCAAGGAACGAACGGCGGTTGAGTGCGGGCATGCGTACAATCTTATCAGCCACTAATTTACTTTGGCCCTTTTTTGCCTGCGCCCGCGCATTACTACAATGAAGGGTATAGGCCGTGCAACTTTTTTGAACACAAAACAGAAGCTTGGGGCGTCTAATCCGTAATTACCTGAAGGAGTCCGCAACAAATGAAATTCAAGTCGGCGCTAAACCGTACATTTCTACTAGTCATATTGCCCATCATCCTGGCTGGCCAACCAGCGCTACCCACTGGCGTTACTAAGTTCGCCACCGTTGAGGGCATCACCGAATACCGCCTGGATAATGCCTTGCGCGTTTTGCTTTTCCCTGACGCCTCCAGTCCGAAATTGACGATTAACGTCACCTACTTGGTGGGCTCAAAGCATGAAGGTTTGGGAGAAACAGGCATGGCTCACCTGTTGGAGCATATGGTTTTCAAACCAACCAGGAACCACGACAACCTGATGAAGGAACTCACCAATCGCGGAGCGCAATTCAACGGCAGCACCTGGCTCGACCGCACCAACTACTTTGAGACGTTGAATGCCACTGACGAGAACCTGCAGTGGGCCATTGAAATGGAAGCAGACCGCATGGTGAATGCCTTGGTTGCGAAGAAGGATCTTGATACCGAAATGACCGTCGTTCGCAACGAATTCGAACGTGGTGAAAATGAACCCTTTCGGGTCCTGATGCAGCGCACCCAGAGCGCAGCATATGAATGGCATAATTACGGCAAAACCACAATTGGCAATCGCTCGGACATAGAAAATGTACCGATTGAGAGATTGCAGGGTTTTTACCGGAAATACTATCAACCCGACAACGCAGTGCTTGTGGTTGCCGGTAAATTCGACGATGCAAAAGCGCTCGGTTTAGTGGCAAAGTACTTCGGAGCCATACCCAGGCCGGAAAGAAAACTGGATAAAATCTGGACAGTCGAACCAACGCAAGATGGCGAACACACAGTAACCGTGCGGCGTGTGGGGGAATCGCAAGTGCTTATGACGGCCTTCCACATACCCTCGGCCCACCACCCGGACTCTTCCGCAATTGATGTGCTCGAAACGGTTCTTGGCGATACCCCTTCCGGCCGTCTCTATAAGGCAATGGTGGAGAACAAGAAGGCCGCAAGCGTGTCCGGCTTGGATCTCACTGGGGCTGACCCTGGATTGCTAATGTTTGTTTCGCACGTGCGGAAGGAGCAATCGCTGGATGAGGCGAAGAAGGTGATGCTTGACACCCTGGAAGGGGTGGTAAAAGAGCCGCCCAGCAAAGAGGAAGTGGATCGGGCAAAAGGCAAAATCAACAAGCAGTATGAAATGCTCATGACCAATTCCCAAGGCATTGCAATCACTTTGAGCGAGCTTGCATCCACCGCCGATTGGCGCCTATTGTTCATTTCCCGCGACCGGTTGCAAGCCGTGACGCCGGAGGATGTACAGCGCGTCGCCAAAGCTTACTTGAAGACGGACAACCGGACGGTTGGCATGTTTATCCCCATCGACAAACCGGATCGCTCGGAAATTCCAGCGGCGCCGGATATGAAGGCGGAGTTCGAAAATTACAAAGGCAAGAAGGCAATGGCTGAGGGAGAAGTATTCGACCCCACTCCGGCCAACGTTGAAGGCCGCTTAAAACGGGCCACGCTGCCAAATGGAATGAAATTGGTAATGATGCCCAAGAAGACGCGCGGCAACACGGTTATGGCCAGCATCACGCTGCGGTTTGGCGATGAAAAGTCGCTCTTCGGTAAGTCGGAATTGCTTGGCTTGGCTGGTTCCATGCTGATGCGGGGAACCAAAAACAAGACGCGGCAACAGATTCAGGACGAATCAGACAGATTGAAAGCGCAGGTCAGCGTGGGTGGTGGTGGCGCCAATATTCAGGCCAAACGCGACACTATCAGCGGCGCGCTGAACCTGGCTGTCGAGATTTTGCGCGAACCCAGTTTCCCTGAAAAGGAGTTCGACACGCTAAGGCAGAGCATTCTGGCTAGTCTTGAGTCGAATAAGAGCCAACCGCAAGCATTGGCCGGCATCGCGCTTTCCAAGCATTTGAATCCCCACCCAAAGGGCGATGTCAGGTATGTCAAAGACATCGAGGAGAACATCGAAGCCTATAAAGCAGCGAAATTGGATGACGTTAAGGCGGTCTACAAGCAGTTCTATGGGGCCACCAAAGAAAGCGTCATTTCGATAGTAGGTGATTTTGACCCAATCGAAGTCGAAGCGCAGTTACGAAAACTGCTGGGAGATTGGAAGTCTCCAAAGGGTTACACTCGCATACCGGGCCCGTATAAGAAAGTGGCGGCGATTAACAAGACGGTGGATACTCCCGATAAATCTAACGCCGTGTTTCTAGCTGGCATGAATATAGCTTTAAGCGACGAGGACGCGGATTTCCCCGCCATTCGGTTGGCCAATTACTTATTCGGCGAAGGCGCGGATTCGCGCTTGAATAATAGATTGAGGCAAAAAGAAGGTTGGAGCTACGGTACTGGTTCAAGCATTTCAGCGGGTACCAAGGAAAATGGCGGAGGATTGCAGCTGAGCGCCACGCTTGCACCCGGGAATCTAAGCAAACTGGAAGCGGCGGTGAAGGAGGAGTTTAACAAGATTCTTACCGAAGGTTTTCCGGCTGAAGAAGTGGCAAAGGGCAAGGCAGCTTATTTGCAGTCGCGGCAGGTCCAGCGCACGCAAGATGGGACCTTAATGGGCATGCTTGCGTCGAACGAATATTGGGGCCGCACCATGAGTTGGTTTGCTGATCTGGAAGTACGGGTGGCGGCATTGACGCCGGATCAGGTGAACGCCGCGGTGAAAAAGTATATTGACATGAACTCGCTGAGTATTGTGAAGGCGGGTGATTTGAAGAAAGCAGGTATTTCCCAGTAACCTCCAATTTAACCAACAAACCCCGGGTTCCGTCCCGGGGTTTTTATTGGCCTGCAACTTCTTGCGGTCACAAATGCTTTCAAATTCCCACGGCCCTCACTACAAGAGTCTAAGCCCTTCGTTTTCAATTTGATCGACCCTCCACACTCATCGCGCTCCGCCCCCACTCGAAGCCAACTCCACACACCCCCGCTTCTATAATTCTTGTGTGCGAAACATCACTTCAGCTTTGAGAAACCGGCGCTCTTCAGGCGGCTCGGGTGAACCCAATTGGATTGAAG
>JAYVXT010000387.1:0-6021 GCA_043785065.1 Bryobacterales bacterium
CCAAAACTGGTGCCGCTCATGCGAGCATCGGAAATGCGGACGCAATCACTGACGCCCTGGGCCAGCAGAACTTTCGGCATGGGAATATGACCCCATTCAGGAAACCCCGGAGCGCCGATCGGTCCGCCATTTTTCATCACCAGCACAGTATCTTTGTCGATAGGCAGATCCAAGCTATCGACCGCGTCGTGCATTTCCTGATAATTCTCAAACACAAACGCCTTGCCGCGATGCTTACACAGGTGTGGAGATGCCGCGATTGGCTTGATCACCGCGCCACGCGGGCAAAGGTTCCCGCTCAGCACCACAGTGCCGCCCGTCGGATGCAGCGGAGCATCCAGCGCGCGGATCACATCCCGGTTAAAGCATTCCGCCGAGGCCACATTTTCCCCAATTGTGGTTCCAGCCACGGTGATCGAATCCCGATGCAGCAGCGGCAGCAATTCCTTCATCACTACAGGCACTCCGCCGGCGTAGAAGAACTCTTCCATCAGATGCTCGCCACTGGGCCGCACGTTTACCAGAAACGGAGTCTTGCGGGAAATGGCATCGAAATCTTCCAACGTCAACTTCACACCGGCCCGCCCGGCAATCGCCAGCAAATGAACTACGGCGTTAGTCGACCCGCCAATCGCCATATCCACCATTACGGCATTCTCAAATGCTTGGCGCGTCAATATCTTCGACGGCTTCAAATCCTCGCGCACCATGGAAACGATCCGCTTGCCGGAAAGCTCAGCAATAGCGTAACGCCGCGAATCGACCGCTGGTATGGCCGCGCAACCGGGCAGCGACATGCCCAACGCCTCGGTGATGCTCGCCATGGTGGAAGCCGTACCCATAACCGTGCAATGCCCTGCCGATCGCACCATGCAGCCTTCAATCTCAATCATCTCTTCTTCGCTAACTTGACCCGTGCGGTAGAGGTCGAAAATCTTCCGGCCGTCGGTGCCCGTGCCGAACGGCTTGTTCTTGTAATTGCCGGAAAGCGTCGGGCCGCCGGTGACAAAAATGGCCGGAATGTCGGCTGAAGCCGCGCCCATCAACTGGGCTGGCGTGGTCTTATCACAGCCGCACAGAAGCACCACGCCGTCCAAGGGATTGGCGCGAATGCATTCTTCTACGTCCATCGCCATCAAATTACGGAACAGCATGGTGGTGGGCTTCATGAACTGTTCACCCAGGGAGATAGTGGGGAACTCCAGCGGAAATCCACCGGCCTCCCATACCCCACGCTTCACCGCATCGGCCACTTGGCGCAGATGCGCGTTGCAGTTGTTCAACTCGCTCCAGGAATTGCAAATGCCGATGACCGGCTTGCCCTTGAAGATGTCTCGATTGAAGCCAAGGGATCGCAAGTTCGCCCGGCGGGAAAAGTTGTAATATTCGCGCCCATTGAACCATACGTGGGATCTGAGTTTAGAGGGATCGTCGCTAGCCATGAACTACCTATTATGGCTCAGCACGAATCGCTTATTCTTTGAGTCGCCTTCGACTAACCCCCGATGGAATCGGGGGACAGGAGTTTGTACATTTCAAAATTCAACCTTCTGGCCCGACTGTTCAGGACTCGCGGTAATTGGTGGTTACGGGGTTTACCCCGTCCCGCCGGACTCCAGTCCGGCGTATTGGAGTTTCTACATTTCAGAGCCTTGGCAATGGCTTCGACTAGCCCCCTATGACAATAGGGGGATTTCGCGGGACCCCAGTCCGGCCTTTAGCGCCGGACTGGCCCCCGATGGAATCGGGGGATTCTTGCGAACCCCGTCCGTTGTTGGGACACCGAACAATCCCCCGACTTCCATCGGGGACTAGTCAAAATGCACGTAGGACAGCAGCGTTGGGCTAAAAGCGCATAAACACAATTGAGCACTTGCCTACAGCGCCAAATCGTACAACGTCGCCGCCAGCTTATCTCCCCGCAAGCACTCATCAATGGTGGGCCACGCTTTTTGATGATCGGCGCTCGCCACCCAATCCAAGCGCTGCTGCTCTGTTTGAAAACCGATCACCAGCCGATAGTTCGAATTAACAGGACCAGGAGCTTTCTTCACCGAATTGAATTTCAACAGCTTCACATCCATGTACCCCTTCTGCTTCATCATGGCTGGCTTAAACGTCTTGGTGAAGTTGGTGCGAAGCAGCGCCTCCTTGGTTGGATCTACATTCAGATCCACGTGCAACTGGATGCCTTTCAACTCCGTATGCGATGTGGCCGAGGCCGGAATCGCCGCGGATACCGCCACGGCTGCGATTGATTTCAGGTTGGTTCTACGGTTCATTAAAATTTGATATCCTTTAATTTAGTGAGTGCATAAATATGGTTACTAGCAAAGCGGGGCCTTTGAATAATCTCGAACAGTGGGACGACTTTGTCAAGGCCCGTTATCGAACCAACCGGAAAAAAGAGGAATTTCGTGTCTACGATGAGTCTTCGCCGCAAGTGGTGAAGGATTTCTATCAGCAGAACCACGCCCTGCAAACCTATGAATTTGCCCACGCCAAAAAGCGGGAATATGGCAAGTTGGCAAAACCCAAAATGGGCATTTGGGAGGCCATGGATCGTTTGAACGCCTTGGTGGACGATTCCGACCCTGACACGGACCTGTCTCAGATGGAGCATAATCTGCAAACGGCAGAGGCTATCCGCAAAGACGGCAACCCCCGCTGGATGATCTTAACCGGATTCATTCACGACATGGGCAAGGTGCTCTGTCTGTTCGACGAGCCGCAGTGGGCCGTCGTGGGCGATACTTTCCCAACGGGTTGCGCCTGGTCGGACACAATCGTTTTCCCTCAATACTTCGACGCTAATCCCGACAATCAGCGCCCGGAATTTCAAACCGCTTGCGGAGTATACTCCGAACATTGCGGACTGGACAATGTGGACATGTCCTGGGGCCACGACGAATATCTGTATCACGTAGCGCGCCCGTACCTCCCCGAGGAAGCGCAGTACATGATTCGCTATCATTCCTTCTACGCGGCGCACCGCGAAGGCGCGTATCGGCATTTGATGAATGCCAAAGACGAAAAATTCTTTGACGCGGTCCGTGCGTTTAATCCCTATGACCTCTATTCAAAGAGCGACGTAAAGCCGTCTTTGAAGGATTTGAAACCATTCTACGAAGACCTTGTCGCTGAGTTTTTCCCTGCTGAAATCAACTGGTAAGGCCGACGCGTCGTCGCCGGGTGGATCCAAGGCCGCCCTGCTCAGGGTCTGGAATTCTCCCCCACTCTGAAGAAATGTCGTATCCTCAACAGAATGAAGTTTTGCTTGTTCGCTCTCGTAATTTTGCCATTCACACTGGCTCAACCTAAACTAGAATTCTGGCCGGGGACGCAGTACGACCCTGCCGTCCCCACCTTTCAAAAAGTACTAGGCTATGGACCCGGGGAGCGTATTTCCTCCCACACCAACTTGATGCGATACATGGAAGCGCTGGCCCAAGCAGCTCCAGCCCGCATGAAAGTATTTGAGTACGCTCGCAGTTGGGAAGATCGCAAGCTTGTTTACGCCGCCATCGGCAGTGAGGCCAATATCCGCCGGTTGGACTCGATCAAGGCCGCCATGCAAAAGCCCGGCGACCCACGCAAGAACCTCGCCGGCATTCCCGCCATTCTCTGGTTAGGATACGGCGTGCATGGCAACGAAATTTCCTCTCCTGACGCCGCTTTGCTCACCGCCTACCATCTTCTTGCCGCCCGTCGCGACAAAATCGTCGATCAGGTTCTTGCCAATGTATTGGTCCTCATCGATCCCACCCAAAACCCCGATGGCCGCGATCGCTTCGTCCACAATTTTGACCAATCCGAAGGTCTTGAACCAGACGCTAGCCCCGCGCGGCGGCGGAACACAACGAGCCGTGGCCCATGGGCCGCACCAATCACTACCACTTCGACTTGAACCGCGATTGGTTCGCCGTCACGCAACCAGAAACGCGAGGCCGTATTCGGGTGTTGCGCGAATGGCAGCCCATCGTGTTTGTCGACTTGCATGAAATGGGCGCTGAATCCACCTTCTACTTCGCGCCCGAGGCTGTTCCCTTTAACCCGCACTTGGTCCCCGAACAGAAAACCAGTCTCGATCTATTCGGCAAGAACAACGCAAAGTGGTTCGACCAATTTGGCTTCAGCTATTTCACGCGCGAAGTCTACGACGCCTTCTATCCGGGCTACGGAGCCAGTTGGCCTTCCTATTACGGCGGCTTGGCTATGACGTACGAAAACGCCTCTTCCCGCGGCCTCCTCATGCGCCGCAACGACGACACTACTTTCCATTTCCGCGATACCGTGCAGAGGCACTTTGTAGCATCCATCTCTACAGCCGAGGCAGAGGCGATGCATCGCGATAAGCTGTTCGACAATTTTGCAAAGTATAGGCAGACGGCTACGGAGGAAGGTTCGAAGGAGTCCGTCCGCGAATTCATCCTTCCCCGGCGTGGAGATGTAAGCGCCGTGGATAAATTGGCGCAACTTCTTTCCGACCAGGGTGTTCACATCAAACGCGCAACCACCGATTTCGGTTCCTATCCGGCAGGTTCCTACGTCATTCCATTAGCCTAACCGGCCAAGCGGCTAATTCGGACCTTGCTTGACGCCGATGTTCCCATGGAAGCGAAGTTTCTTGAAGAACAGGAACGCCGGCGTAAGAAAAAACTGCCGGATGAAATTTACGACGTCACCGGCTGGAGCCTGCCCTTGCTCTACAACGTAGAATGCATCCCGGCCCCTGCTGATTCCCAGGGGCAATTCGAGGATTTTAAAGCCGCCCCTAAGCCGGCGGCATTCGCCAAGGCAACCGTTGCATACCTGGTGCCGTGGGGAAGCCGCGCTTCGGGGCAATTGTTAGCGGCGGCTTTGCGGGCTGGCCTGCGCGTGCACTCCACCGACAAATCATTCGAACAGAACGGCCGCACCTTTCCATCCGGCACATTGATCATCATGGTGAAGGAAAACGGCGCCACGCTGCACGACACGATGACGAAAATACAGGGCGCCGCTGAAGTGGTCCCCACAGGCACTGGCTGGGTGGAGGATGGAGTCAACTTCGGCAGCCACTACGTGCACGTTATGAAGCGGCCGGCCGTGGCGATTGCCTGGGACCGCCCCGTTTCCGCAAGTTCCGCCGGGCACGCCCGTTTCGTGCTGGAACGCCAGTTCGGTTATCCGGTCAGCGTCGTCCGCGCATCGCAGTTCGCCACGGCCGACCTGGGCAAATTTCAGGTGATCGTCTTGCCCGACAGTAACTATGCGGAGTCATTCAATGCAGCTGTTCAGAAACGATTGAAGGATTGGGTGCAAGCTGGCGGCACGCTGATCGGCATTCATGGAGCCGTGGCGTTTCTGGCCGATCCGAAGGTGGCGCTGTTGGCCGTTGCGCAAGAGAACTTGGCCAAAGACACAAAAGAAAAGGAAGAACCGCCGAAGAAACCAGATACGGAAACCCGCGCCCCAGGCAAGGTGATTACCGACGAAGCCTCTTATCTTAAAGCCATTCAGGCCGATTCCGAACTGCCGGACGCAGTGCAAGGCGTCATCGCACGCGCACGTACTGACCCCGATCATTGGCTAACCGTTGGGCTGCCCGAAACAGTCAATGCATTGGTGGATGGGCGGGCCGTTTATACGCCGATCAAGCTCGATAAGGGAGTGAATGCGGCTGTGTTCTTAGGAGCGGACAAGCTGTTGGCAAGCGGTTATATGTGGGCCGAAAACAAGCGGCAACTAGCTTTCAAACCTCTCGTGATTATCCAGAACGAAGGGCGGGGAAGCGTGATCGGTTTCACGGCTGATCCCAACTACAGGGGCTATTTGGATGGGCTCAATGTGCTTTTTGTGAATGCGGTGTTTCGTGGTCCGGCTCATGCAAGGTAAGCTTGCGCTAGAGTACCGCTCCCTGACGAGCCGCAACCCGTAAGGCAGCGGCACTCTAACCCCAACACTGTTCACTTAGGTTCCTAGCGTGATTAGTGCTGCTCTCCAAACGCGCATTTCGACTAGCCCCCGATTCCCATTGGG
>JAYVXT010000388.1:0-18143 GCA_043785065.1 Bryobacterales bacterium
GGGTTGATTTTCGCTTCCACGTCAATGAACCTACCCGAAGTCAGCCGTTTGATGCCGCCGCCGCCTAAATCGGCTGCATAAAGATTCGGATGGCCGCTAATACTGGATGAATAAATTACATGCTTCGCGTCGGGCGCGAAGGTCAGGTTGGAGTTCATTGAAGCCTGCTGGTTAAAGAATGGCAGTTGGCGGTTAGTTTCGGTGGAACGCACTACGATTTGTGGCAGCCCGTTTAAGTAGCTGGTGTAGGCGATTCGCGAACCGTCGGGAGAGATCGACGGCATTGTGGTGATGGTTTTGTGCTGCGTCACCTGCTTTTGGTTCGTTCCATCCCAATCCATGGACCAGATTTCCTTCGCGCCGGAACGATTCGAGACAAAAAATACTCTGGTTCCGAACAGGCTCTCCACACCGAACAACTTCAGAATGTCGGCCGCGAATTCATGGGCCACCTTCGCTGCTCCCAATTCACTCATCGGGCCAAGGTAGATTTTCCCAAGCATTTGGGCATTCCGCAGGTCGGGCTGCTTCACGTTATATAACCAGCCGTACAACGCAAACTGCCCGTTTGAATCGCCCGCGTATCCGAAAGTCAGGTAGGTGGTGCTTACCGGAGGATTGGCCCAACCCGCCATGGAAAGCCCAGTGGCCGGCGCGCCCGGCGCGGGCGTTTGAAAATCCTGGGGACGCTGGGGCACTTGCAAAGGATACATGCTCTTTGCCGCCATCGTGAAGTAGCCGGAAGTTTCCAGGTCGGAATAAAGAGTGCTGTTGAAGGCGCCCATGTAAGCTTGAGCCCCACCCGCGCCGCGCAGGTCCGGTACGGCGATGGTGGGTTTATCTTGGCCTACCAGTTTAATGACAATGTTGCTTTGTTGCGCCGGAGCGATCCCCGCGCACATTCCAAGAAAAAAGATTAGTTTTTTGCTCATCGTTTTAATTCAAACCAAAATTCAATGGACGCCGAGTCCTTGTCAAACTGGTCGGGCAATTTCGGAAACGGGACCGCTTCCTGAATCGCTCTTTGGGCCGAATAATCCAGCGCCGTTATTCCACTGGCCTTCGACAACTGAATATTCTTGACCGAGCCATCCCGTTGAATGACGAAGGTCACAATCGCCGGGTTGCTGCTTTTCACCGACGGACTCACCTCATCCTGCCGCCAATGTTCGGCCACCCTCTGCCGTATCAGTTCCGCATACCAGCCGAAATTCTTGCCGATGGGCGCGTTCTGCCCAATACCAATTCCACCCCCGCCAACTTGCTTGAACATCGGCGAAATAGCGGCCTGGCCGATATTGGAAGTAACGCGGTTCGGATCCTGATTCGCCGTTGGGGAACTATTCGAGGGGCGTTCCTTTCGTGGGACCGGTGCGTCAAACTTAATCCCTTCATCATCAAACACCGGCTTTGCTTTTTTCTTCTCTTTCACCGGGGCGGGTTCAATTTCCGAAGGCGAATCGTCCGCCACCGGCTGCACACGGCCTTGCCGCGAGGGGAGGTTGATGGTATTCACAATGCCCACCGAATAGGCGCCCGCCCCTGGATTTTCCGCTCCAAACTGGTTTTCGGAGGCATGCATCTTCCACCACGTCATCCCTAAGAACAACATCCCCAACGCAACATGCAGCACCAGCGAAACCGCGAACGGGTTCCGTAGATTCTCCTCGTTGCTGAACGAAATGCTAGCGGCGTTTTGAGCCATCGTCGGCAGCCTGTGTCACCAATCTTACGTCGTACTTCGCATTGCCCAGCGTGCTAACCACCTGGGCCAATCCATCCCAAGTGGCCTTGCGATCAGCCCGCAAGTAAACAGCCTTCTCCTTAGGAAAGCGCTTCTTAATTTCAGCGCCCAGCTGGTTGATGTTTACTTCCTTCTCGTTCAACTGCATCTTACCGGAGCTGCTAAAAGTCACAATCGGCAAATCCTGGGTGGACGCCGAACGGCCGGAAGCTACCTTGGGCACATCCACTTCCATGCCGTACTCCATCACGTGAGCGGTCAACATAAATATGATAAGCAGCACCAACACCACGTCCACCAGAGGGATAATATTAATCTCGCTCATATCGCCAATAGAGCTGCCCCTGCCCCGCCGCCTGCCGTTAGTGTTGCCGCCTCCAACGGAAAAAGCCATCGGTTATTCCTCGTACTGGCGCTCCGCCAGATTCATAAACTCAAGCGCAAAATCTTCCATTCGGCCACCAACGTCGCGAACCTTCTTGCCAAAGTAGTTGTAGCTAATGGCGGCTGGAATCGCCGCAAAAAGACCCATGGCGGTGGCGACTAGCGCTTCGGCGATGCCAGGGCCCACGGCTTTCAAACTGGCCGAACCCGCCGTACTAAGGGCGTTGAAGGCGTCGATAATTCCCCATACCGTTCCGAATAGGCCAATGAACGGCGTAACCGAAGCCACCGTCGCCAGCCAGTTCATATTTTGCTCCAGGCGCGACAACTCCTCACTAATGCCCAGTTGTAGAGTGCGCTCCACGGCGGGCTTGTTGAAGACAGAGCGAAGCTTTTTCACTTGCCGCGTTACTTCTTCAAATCCATATTCGAATACGGTAACCAGCGGCGATTCCCTAAACTGTTCGGAAGCCAAGGCCACCGCTTCCATGTTCGTGGATTTGCGGCAGACTTTTAAGAAGCGTGCGTTCGATAAATCAATTTTCCGGAAAAGCTTCCACTTTGCGAAGATCAGGGTCCAGGAAAAGACGGATGCGGCCACCAATAGCAGCAGCGTCGCAATGTGGATCGGATTAGAGCTTAGAAACAGGTTCAGTACGCTCGATCCTTCTAAAAAGAGGGCAACAGGCGCGATCAAATAGGTCTCCCTGTAGTCTATCTTAAATGGGATTGACCTACTTCGAGGAGAAAAAGTCGAAGAAAATAGAGAAACTTAATCCTTTACAGCGTTTTTGCTCGCCATCTGGCCGTAAGGAGCTTGCTTGACCTTGTGCAGTAACCACGATAATGTCAGAGCATGCAAAAACTCGCCGTCTTCCTTGCCACTGCTTCCATGGCGGTATCGCTGTTTACCTTCTTTCAATCCCGGACAACGCCGGCGCTGGCGGCGCCGCGAATCAATTTGGACAAGTGGCAAGCTGAGCGAGCCTTCCCTCCTCTGATCTTCAATAGCCGCGCTACTCTTGAATGCGATATTTCGTCCACCAAGCCTGGCCGGCAGGTACTCCACACGGTCTCCGGACAAGGTTTTGAGTTCGATATGCCCATGCTGGCCATCAACGATGGATCAGTGGAATTGAAAAAGCCTGGCATGATGTACAAGTTCACGGCGTTTCCCAAGAACCAAGTGGCTGCTGAGTTTAAAGGCATCGGGAAAGGCCGGATCACGCAAATGAAAGCCGAGGTGGAGGTGGACGTGAAACGCTTCCGGCAACCCGCCGGACCCGGAACGGAAATCCGGTTCGATGCGGCGGAAATTAACGGGGACGCCGCTTACGTGGAGTTCACTGGCCTGTTCGTTCGCGCCTCTGACGGAAAACGCTTCCCATTCCGCCTGCTGTTTGGAAGCGTGACTGATGGGAGTGGCAGCGTTTTTCCTTCCAGCCCGTTAGATAAGTCGCCAATCATGAGTAAGATGGTTATTCTGGGAAGCAACCGCGCGCCGGCCGGAGTCACTACCGCGATGTATGAGGCCGAGGATGACGTTAAGGATTTAAAGTAACTCGGCGGGGCTACGCCGCGACGTTTGCTGAACCTTCATTCGACTGGGAATTGGGTTCGTTCCGCAAACAGCACTGCTTGTATTTTCGGCCCGACTTGCAGGGGCAGGATTGGTTGCGGCCTATTTTTTGTTCGACGTGAGGGCTTGTATTGATGTATTTGGGTTCGTTTCGCACGATTGCTAATGGCTTGTTTTGTTGGGACTTTTGCAGAGGGGGCGTCAAGGTCCGCAGCTCTTTGTGGCACTTGTGGAACGTCCGTTCGACGCGCATGCGGTAGGTTATGATGCGGTCGAGGGTTTTCGCGTTGGCGTCGGAGAGCAGCGGGTCGATGCCTTCGGCGTTCGCGAGTTCGGCTTCCAGGCGATTGGTGCGCTCGATGTTCCAGGCGGCGAGAACGAGTTGATCGAGCAGAGCGACCTGGACAATGTTGGTGGGGTTGAATTGACCGACGTAGGAATTGCGGAGCGATTCGAATTGGCGATGTTCCAGTTCGTTGAGCAGGACGGCGTGTTTGGAGAAGAAGCCGTGCTTGGTGGCGTTGGTGGCGGAAGCGGCTTTGCCTTCGGAGATGAGTGGGCCGGTGGACGATTGGGCGTTGGCGTGATTGGCTGCGATTTGCGCGGCTGATGACATGGGTTTGGGATCTCCTTGGTTCGAAATAGGGAAGGGCGGCTGATTCGGTGGAATCGCCGCCCTTCTACTGATTTGAGTGTGGCATGGAGGTGGTTAGGGTGGAGAGGTCAGGAAGAGAGAGCGGGTTGAAATTGCGGGAGAAAATAATTATTGAGTGGTGGTGAATGGTGGTCGCGACGGCTCATCTTCCTCTGGATTTAGCTTTAAGTAAAGCCGTCTGGATTTGAGCCTGGATTAGGCAAAATTGATGTTATTCATAAGACCAGTTCACCAGCGTGATCGAGAAGTCGAAACAGCGCGGCCCTTTCCTCCGCCCTAGTTCTTCGTCGAATCACAACGACAATTCGGTGATGGTGTTTGGAAGATGCAAGGCGCAGAAAGTCGTCCCGATTGCAAGTCAGCAGTAAGCAATCGTGCTCCTGAGCAAATTGGAAGACGGCTTCGTCGGGAGAATTCCCTGGAAGAGCTTGGCGCAAAAGGATAACTTCGTGGCCGAGTTCATTGAGTAAATAACTCAAGTCATCAGGCACATCATGGTCGAGCAAGAATCTCACTAGGATGCCGTCGACATTTGTCGCGCTACCAGTAAGTCGATCTCTCCACGATGGTCTTCATAGTAAGCAAGGCATTCGTATATTTGAGATTTTGAGAGTTGGGGGAAGCAATTTGACCGCAGCGTGTCCATGGTTTCGCCGTTTTGGAGCAGGCCGATGACGTCATGAACGGCAATCCTGGTACCTTCTACTATGGGGTTGCCATCACGCACTCCCTCCAGGCGAAGGATGGGTCCGCCCTACCGCAGAGCGGAGTTTTCGTTGGCATGCTCACGTGGCGGTTTCGAGTTTCATCAATTGACTCTTGCCGTACGTTAGCGATCGCCACACCCACTCCATCGGGCCGAAGCGGTAGTGGTTCAACCACCATACGCTGAACGGCAATTGCAGTCCGTAAATGACGAAGCACAGCAGAAGCCCCCAAGCCGGGCCCACCTTGCCGTAAAGGCCGAAGCCGTAACTATAAAAAATCGTAGTGCAGATCAATGTGTGGGTCAGATAGTTAGTGAGGGCCATGCGCCCTACGGCAGCCATGGGAGCGAGCAGGCGGCGCCAGAATTCGTATTGGGCTAATAGGATGATGCCCGCGCCATAAAAGACCGCGCTGAGCGGACGCGAGATGAATTCCTGCACCGTGCCGACTAGGGCCTGTTGCCAATCCGGAGCGTTGTCGGGCAACTGGCCTTGGAGCCAGTGGGTCAGCAGAGAAAGGCCAAGACCGCAGACCAGGCCGATCCAAAACACGCGGCGGAAGAAGCCAAGGTTTTCGTTCACCCGCTGCATCAAACCGCTGCGGGCCATCCACAAGCCGAAAAGGAAATTGGTGAAAAGCTCAACGGCCCAACCAATCTCGCCAGGCAGTTGGCGGCGGTCCTCCTTCATTCGTTCTTGAAACACTTCCTTGATTGTGCCGGTGGACATGATCACCTTGTTGCGGTGCATGTCCTCTTTCATTTTCTGGCGACGCTCGGGGCGCTTGGCCAGGTTTTCCGCATCCTTCTTTTCGTTTTCTTTCCGTTGCGTTTCGGAGGTGAAATATTTGTCTTTCACGGTTTGGAAAGTGAAGTATCCGAAAGTAGCAACTATGGGAAACAGCGCGAAGGCGAACGCGATTTTTAAGAGCCGCTTTTGCGGAGTCTTACGGAACCGCAGGAACAAGAGGAAGCCGAGAATTGCATAGACGTGCAGCACGTCGCCCCACCAAAAGCAGGTGAAGTGGATAATGCCGATCACCAGCAGTACGGTCAGCCGCCGCATATAGACTTTGGTGATATCCTTTTGCCCCTTATCCATGGCGCGCATCATTTGCACTCCGAAGCCCATGCCGAACAGGAACGAAAACAGCGTGTAGAACTTGCCTTGGGCGAACGTGTGGATAAACCAGAGTGCCGCTTGATGGTTCCATTCGGTCCACCAGCCAGTCGCTTTGTTGTTGAAGAATGCTTGCGAAGGTGCGTTGAATAACGGCATGTTGATCAGGAACACGCCTAGAATTGCCAGCCCGCGGATAATGTCCATCTCGGCGATTCGCTGCGTCTTCGCCACTGGTTCAAGGGGTGGAGGAGGTGGAGGCGGCTCGGGTTGACTGGCAGCCACAAAATAGTCGCTATCCACGGGAGCTAATTGGCCCTCAAATGATTCGCCAGTTGGTTCACTCATCGGTTCCTGCCCTCGTCACACAGATTCTCATAGTACGCACACCGGGGCAAAGAGGTTCAAAAAAGCTTTTTCGGGTATTGGAGCACTACCAAAGCAGGCGCAAGCTAACCTGCATGCTGCGGGCGGCTGTCCCGTTCAGATAGGTGTAGATCAGGCCGGAAGTGTTCGGCGTCTGAGGTTCCTGCGGGCTATTGGTGGGGTTGAACACGTCCCATTGCACCCGCATCCTTACGCGTTCTTTGATGGCAAAGCTCTTGAACAGGGAGGTGCTGAGCGTCCACAACCCTTGCGTTTCGACGTACTGATTTTGCAGAGGTAGGATGCCGCCATAGGCGCCGCGAAAAGTCGTGCCGTCTTTCAGCCCCACCAATACGGTGTTGGTTCCGTAGAATGGAGCGTTCGGGTCGTTGGCAACCGGTTTTTCCGGGAACGGAAGTAAGTTTTGAAATGCGGGCTTGTATCCATCGGGAACGCCCATGATGCCGTTCGGGTTTCCCTTGGCATCCACACTATTGATCTGAGCCGGATTGATGTACGCATTGTAATAAAGAAAGGCCGAAAGGCACCTTCCGCTGCGGCAATCCTGCACGGAGTACTTCTGTCCGTATGTTTCAAATTTGGCGGCGGTGGGAAATTGGTCGGACGGCAGGGTGAACCAGGTGGTGTTCCAAGTGCCGATGCCGGAAAGCTGCCACCCTCCTACAGCCAAATCCAGCCACTTGTTCATGCCGGCGCCAAATTTCTTTCCGCGGCCAATTGGCGCGTCGGCCACCCAATTCCAACTCAGACGGCGTTTGGGAATAGTGATGTCGCGCTTATAGTTTGTCAGCCGGTCCAGTTGATTCTGGTTCAGTCCATTGACTTGGTTCGTCAAGTACGACGATGCCGGGAGGAACGTGGTTGTGGTGCTCTGATTACTTCCGTCGGTGAGCGTGAAGGCATTGTTCACTACATAGAAAACCTGATAGCTGAAGCCGTTCGAGTGCCTGCGCGCAACCTCAAACTGCATGCCGGAATAATTGGCGTAACCGTACTTGCCGGTGGCGATGATGTCTCCATAAAGTGGATCATAGGGACGGCTTGCGCCGGCGTTGTTGGGATAAGCCAAGCCCGTATTCACGGCCCAAGTATATTGGCTCGCCTGCGGATTCAGGCTTCGATATCCGTCCAGATAGGATGTGTGATTGCCCACGAGAGCCACGCGGGCCAGTGTCTTGGGCAGCACTTCCTTTTCCACTGTCAGGTTCCAATCGTGGACGCGAGTATCGGGATTATTGGGGTCGGTTAGCGCGCCCGTCAAGGATCCGGCGGTTAAACCGGAAACACCAACCGAGGCGCTTAAAACATCTCTTGTATTCAAGCCAGCCACATAGGTTGGCTTGTTGCGCAAGCTGTATGCGGCCAAGCCATCGGGTGAGAATCCGGTGCTGTCGGGCGAATAGATCGGGTTACTGACGAACGGAATCGCCGCGCGCATTTTTTCCAACTGGCTTTGCATGACCACGGGGAAATAGGTCAACGCATAGCCTCCGCGAACTACCAGAGGTCGGCTACCATCGGTCACGCGAAAAGCAAAGCCCGCACGTGGCGCGAAGTCTTTCCAGTTGCTGGTGAGCAGCGATTGCGGCAAGCCTGCTTCTTTGTAATCCATGAACTTCACACCCAAGCTTTTTAGCTTGTCGATTCCAGGGGCCATCGCCGGGTTCAGCTTGTAATAGGCGTCCAGTGGTTGCGTCAGCACAATCGCGTGTTTGTCTAAATCGAAACCCGAAATGTTATCGTACTTTTCCTTCATTGCCGGCCAAGCGGACCAGCGTAGGCCCAGGTTCAACGTAAGGCGGCGGGTTACTTTGTAGTTATCCTGAAAATAGAGAGCATACTGATTCTCGCGTTCATAGAAATAGCCGTGGGTGGTCTTGTAGCCATACATCATCTGGCCAAGAAAAGAACTTCCCACAGGACTCCCGGTTTGGGGCAACACACGCGGCGAAGCGATGGATCCAGTTGGATCCCACGCCGCCGTCCAGTTGGCCACAGGATTGGTCAATCCGGCCGATTGTTCCTGCTGCGGCAGGTAGTTGATCAAGTCGCGGCGGAAATGGAATCCGGCCATTAGCTGGTGCTTTCCAGCGATCTTGGTGACGTTATCCTGCACCTGATAAAACACCGACTTATCGGCATTCGGATATACCGTCCGGTACAGAGTCCCATTCAAGCCGAAGCTTAAAATATCTGGCCATTGCTTGGCGCCAAGCGGATTCGGCAAGCCCAATAGGCTATCCCAATCCTGGCTGGAAAGTGGATCGGAATTTTGATAGAAGCCTTGCCTGTGCTGCGTCAGCAGCACTTCGTTAAACATCGTAGGCGAAAGCGTGTGGACCCAGGAGGCCGCGGTGGAATAGCCCGGAGCGGTGAAGGCATTGCGATTGGCGGCACTAGTGTTCAGCGGAATCGACCCAGCAAAGGGCGAATCACTCAAAATGTAATTCTTCGAATAGCGCACATACATCACGTCCCTGTCGGAGAAGCGGTGATCGACGCGGGTGGATGCCGTCCAATCCTTCTGAATCGTTGGTGCGTTCCCGAACCAATTGGAAGCAATTAGCGGATTCACATCGGGCAGGGTGGGCATCGGCGTCAGATTCATGACATATTTCCACAGGGGGGACATGCGCACCGGGTCGATCGCATTCGCCTTGCCGCCAAAGTTGAAAGGCTGACGGGCAAAGGTTTTCGAATCGGTAGAGTTGGGATCGTAAAGTGTCAGCAGACGGCCGGCGGCATCCTTCAGCCCGCTGAAGTCGCCATTGCGCATGGCCACTGTAGGAATGGAAAAATTAACCAGGGCGTTGGAAAGGCGGCGCGTACCTTCATAGGCAAAGAAGAAGAAGGTCTTGTTCTTGCCGTTATAGGTTTTTGGTAGCAGCACCGGCCCGCCGATGCTGCCGCCGTACTGCCCGCGATTGGAAAATGGCGCAAGAGCATTTGAGGCATCGCGCGTCCGCGCTCCGCCGACGCGGCTATTGACGTGCGTTTCAAACAGCGACCCGTGGAGTTCGTTTGTTCCGCTTTTGGTGCTGGCGATGACCGCCACCGGTGAATTGTATTTGGCCGACACGTTGTTGCTGTCCACGCTGACCTCTTCTATGGAATCCAAGCCTGGTTGGCGATACTGAATCTCGCCGCGTGAACGGGAGACCATCGGCGAGCCATCAAGTTGGAACTCCGCCGAACCATAGCGCAGTCCGGATGCGCGGCGTCCACCACCTTCGACGCCAGGCACTGTAACCATCAAATTCAATAGTGTGCGGTCGCCGCGTGGTAACTGCTCCACCTGGACCTTATTGATCACTTTGCTGACTGTCGAATCGGTGACATTGACCATAGGGGTAGCATCGGTCACGGTGATCGTATTCGTGATGTTGCCCGGTTTCAGCAGCGGGTCCACGGTAATCTTCTGCGCAACTTGAACCAAAACAGAGGCCTCGTATTTGTCCATTCCGGGTTGCGTTGCTTCCAACTTATAAGGGCCGGGGTTAATACTGGGGAAGACATAGAAGCCCGAGGAATTGGTAACCGTTTCAAATCGAAAGTTGGTTTCGGTATTGGTCAGCGCGACCTTTGCGGCGGAGAGGACCGCATTGGTTTGGTCGCGAACGACGCCACTAAGGGTGGACGTGCTGGCTTGCGGATAGGCGAGTGCGATAGAAACGCAGAGAACAAGAATGTTGCGCAAAAAGGTTATTGGCATAAATTACTCCCAAACACACTTTACAAACAGTTTACCCAAAAAGTGAAAAAGTGTGAAGAGGACGCGACCCATTCGGAAAGCATTGATGTCCGAATCTGGCTAGTCAAGCCGCCCCTTTCCGGGTATCCTCAAAAGGTGGAACTAGACTTCGAAGCCTGCTACCAAGCTCTATCCGCTCGCGACCGCCGCTTTGACGGCAAGTTCTTCACCGCCGTAACCTCAACCGGAATTTACTGCCGCACCGTCTGCCCGGCCCGGCCTCCGTTGAAGAAAAACATCCGTTTCTATGCATGCGCGGCGGCGGCTGAAGCCGGCGGATTTCGCCCTTGCAAACGCTGCCGGCCCGATACAGCGCCGGGCTCCCCTGCTTGGGCCGGCACATCCACTACCGTCCAGCGCGCCCTTCGCTTAATCTCCGATGGAGCGCTGGCCGATGGCGATATCGAAATACTGGCGGCGCGGCTGGGCATCGGCGGACGCCACTTGCGCCGCCTTTTCCATGACGAATTAGGAGCCGCGCCGCTTGCCATTGCCCATGTGGAACGACTGCACTTCGCCCGCAAGCTGATTGAAGAGACAAACCTACCACTTGCCGGCATTGCCTTCCACGCCGGCTTCCAAAGCATCCGGCGGTTCAACGATGCGCTGAAAGCGGCGCTGGGCAAGTCCCCCTCTGAGCTGCGCAAATCGCGCAAGACGGTATTTGAAGGCGATTGGCTCACGCTGCGCTTATGCTACGCCGAGCCCTTCGATTGGGATGGCATCCTCGCATTCTTAATTCCGCGCGCCATCGCCGGAGTTGAGACCATCGCGCCTGATTGTTACCGCCGGAACTTCCCCGCAGCCGAGGGGACGGGCCAACTTGAAGTCCGCCACTTGCCGCTAAAACGATGCATCGAACTTAGGCTGACCCGCGTCGACCCAGCGGCCTTGCAGTCGTTAGTAAAAAAGGTGCGGCGCCTGTTTGATCTTGATGCCGAGCCGTTGCGCATTGCGGCGCACCTTGGCGCCGACAAGCTGCTGGCGCCGCTTGTCGCCGCGCGTGCCGGCCTTCGTGTCCCAGGCGCTTTCGATGCTTTTGAATTGATGGTGCGGGCCGTGCTTGGCCAACAAGTCACCGTCGCTGGAGCCTCAACTTTGGCCGGAAGACTTGCCGCTAAATGGGGTCGCGATGGGCTGTTTCCAGAACCCGGAATAACGGCCGAAGCCAATCTCGGTTCCATTGGACTCCCCGCCAAGCGGGCCGAAACTTTGCGCGGCGTCGCCCGGCAATTCGCCATCAATCCAAACTTTCTTGCCGAGGCTACGGACCTTGAATCCGCCATTCAAAAAATGGTGGTGCTGAATGGAATTGGCCCTTGGACGGCGCAATATGTGGCCATGCGCGCCCTGGCCGAACCGGACGCATTCCCGGCCAGCGACCTGGGCCTGATGAAAGCATCCGCCATCATGGACCCGAAGAAATTGGAACAACGCGCCGAGGCTTGGCGCCCGTGGCGAGCGTATGCCGCAATGCATTTATGGATGGGAGAAAGACAACAATGAATCTGATCGTAGCCCAACTGGAAAGCCCAATCGGCGAGGTGCGCGCCGCCTCCACCGAGGCTGGCATATGCGCCGTGGACTTTGCGGACCGTTGGCCGATTGTGGAACATCGGTTGGAAGTCCGCTTCGGCAAAATTACGAGCCGCGAGCAGGGCGATCCGTTCCGGTTGACACCGCGATTGAAGCGATACTTCGATGGCGCCGCGGAGACGTTCGAGGGCCTTGCGCTCGACCCCGGCGGCACGGATTTCCAACGCTCCGTATGGTCCGCCTTGCGCGAAATTCATCGTGGAGAAACCTGGAACTACTCGCAACTGGCCGCGCACGTGGGTAACCCCAAAGCCGTGCGGGCTGTCGGATCCAGCAACGCGCGCAACCCAATCGCGATCATCGTTCCTTGCCATCGCGTCATCGGCAAAGCGGGTGAACTTCGCGGCTATGCCGGCGGGCTTGAACGCAAGCGGTGGCTGCTGGATCTGGAACTGAATAGTAGGCGAGATCCACCCTATTCCAATCGAGGGATTGGTCGGAGCCTCAACATCGGACTAAGTTCGGAAGAATCCCACGATTCCCATCAGGGGCAGTCGACGGGTGCTAAGTGAACAATGTTGGTGGCATGCAAGTATCGGGATAGTGGGATTTGATCGCTTTTCCACTTTGGGCGCCCGAAGCACAAAGCGGCCCTGAGTTCGTATGTGGTACTCAATAAAGCTATGAACTTTACTCGACGCGACCTCGGTAAGCTCGCCCTGGCGGCATTGCCGGCTTCCACTTTGCCGGCAAAGCCAAACTCAAAATTCAGCGGTGTGCAGATCGGCATCAACGCGCCTTACAGTTTCCACAATATGCCGGGTAGCGCTGACGACGTGCTGGGTTATCTGACCAAGCTGGGGGTGAGCGCGGTTGAACTGCGCACGCAACCGGTTGAAATATTTCTGGGCGCGCCCGTTGTGCCGGTGCTTCCTCGCGGTAAGAAGGCCGAATCCATTACAAGTGAACAGAAGGCGGCGTTTGACAAGGCCAGCGAGGAATTGATGGCATGGCGGCGCAGCCTCTCCATGGATAAAGTCAAGGGCTTCCGCAAGAAATACGAAGATGCGGGAGTGAAGATTGAGATCGTCAAGGTTGACGCGATCGAAACAATGCCTGACGATGTGCTGGACTATTTCTTCAACGTGGCAAAGGCTCTTGGCGGCATGGCGATTTCTTGCGAACCGCCGTTGAGCACCACGGAGCGGATTGGTAAATTCGCTGAAAAGCATAAATTCATGGTGGGGTATCACGGGCACACCAACATAACGAGCCCCGAGGCTTTTGGCGGGCCTAGCAGCTGGGAACGGTCGATGGCGTTTTCGAAGTACAACGGGATCAACTTAGATATTGGCCACTTTACGGCGGGCAACAATATTTCGCCGATTGAGTACATTAAGAAGCATCACGACCGGATTACGCATATCCATATTAAGGACCGGAAGCTGAACAATGGCCCGAACGTTCCGTTCGGCCAAGGGGATACGCCCGTGGTGGAAGTGCTGCAGTTGTTGAAGAAGGAAAAGTATCCGTTCGAGGCCACCATCGAGTTTGAATACGCTGTGCCGCAGGGCTCGGACGTGCTGAGGGAGATCGGTAAGTGCGTGGAGTTTTGTAAGAAGGCTTTGAGCTAAGTTTCTTTCAATCTTCTATTACACGCGTGCCTACTTACGCTTCGAGCCAATTCTTGGCTAGCTTTTCGGCATTGCCTTTCAAGTTTACCGGTTCGCGACGCTTCTCTTCCCCATCGACGGAATAAATAGCTTCCACCCCTTTAATCGTGGGATGCAACTCCAGGCGCTTTTCTTTCGCATCGAGGCGCAACACTTCGCCCAGCCAAGTGAATTGGACCAGAATACGCATCCCGTGGCCGATGGTGCGGCAGGCGGTCAGTAGCTGATTCGTAAACTCACTCTTCTTAAGCGCCTCGGCATGGGGGGCGCGGCCTTGCGCTTCCAGGCGATCCCGTTCGCGAGCGGCCGCTTCACGGCCGGCCCTGGTTGGATCGTGCTCCTCGCGGTTCTCCAGCGCTTTAAGATTATTTTCCAGATTGTCGAGGAAACTCATGCATTAAGGATAGCCGCTTTATATACTCGAAGGGAATGACTCGCCGCGACTTATTTGGACTCGCCCTTGGGGCTGCCGGAGCCGCAAACGCCGCTTCCCGTAGATGGGCTCTTGGAATCAATACATATTGCCTGCGCTTTCAACGCTGGAACGACGGGCAATTGTTTGACTATTGCACTGGCCAGAAGCTGGATTCCATCTTCCTGCAGGATTCGTTGGACCCGGCGGCGATGGACCCGAAGCATTGGGCTGAAGTGAAGGCCTGGGTTAGGGATGCGGGCATGCGCATTGAAACGGGCGGGGGTGCTATTTTACCGAAGACGGCCGAAGGCTTTGGGCAATCCGTGGCGACTTTGCGCAAGAATTTGGATCGGGCCGCGGGAATGGGTTCGCCGATTGTGCGAGCGTTGCTGGCAGGAGATCGTTATAGCATGCCGGACGATGGTCCGGTGGAAAAGCACATGGAAACGGCAATAAAACTTTTACGTGAAGTACGATCACAGACGATGGATTTGGGGTTGAAGGTCGGCATTGAGAATCATAAAGAACTGATGGCGTATCAGACGCGGCAGGTGATTGAGGGGGCGGGCAAGGAATTTGTGGGCTCGTATTTGGATACGGGGAACCCGGTGTTCGTGGCGGAGCATCCGTTGACTACGATTGAAGAGCTAGGGCCGCTGGCGGTTACGTTTCATTTGCGCGATTCAGTGGTGTATGAGCAGCCTGGGGGAATTGCGGTGCAGTGGGTTCCGCTGGGCGAGGGTACGCTGGATTTCAAAATGTTGGTGGAGAGGGCGGCGCAGATTATTCCGGCGGGCGTGTCCATTTATTGCAAGCCGATAACGGCGAGGCCTCCGGTGGTGTTGCCGGTTTATAACGACGAATATTGGACGAAGTGGTTTCCGAAAGGGCGTTCGAGGGATTTGGGACGGTTTATAGCACTGGCGAAACAGGGGAAGGCTTACGACAAGCCGCATGTCACGGCGGATGTTACGGACGCCCGGGAAAAGTACATAGGCGCGTTGAAGTTGCAGCAGATGGAGCATATGGAGCGGAGTTTGGCGTATTGCAGGAAGGTGTTGGAGTTGGGCGTGAAGTGGCGTGGGTAGGATGAATTGCAATCCGGCGCCTTAGTCCGCGGCCTTGGTCTTACGACGGCGATGTCGATCAACATCGCCAATATGATCGGCACGGGCGTGTTTTTGAAAGCCCGCGTGATGACGTGTAATACGGGTTCACCGATTGTTGTGCTGGCGGTTTGGTGCGCGGCGGCGATGTTGGTTATGGCCGGCGCGTTGACTTACGCGGAGCTTGCGGCGGCTATGCCCAAGGCAGGCGGCGAATATGTTTTTCTGAGCCGGGCGTTCGGGCGGCGGTGGGGATTTCTATATGGTTGGTCGTACTTATGGGTCTCGCGCGGAGGATCGCTTTCGGCGCAGGCGGTGAGCACGGCGATTTTCTTCAACATAGTAATGGGCGCCAACTTCACGAGATGGCAACTCTCAATGGCTTCGATCGCGGCGATTGCCGTGACTGCGTTGTGGAACTGCGCGCGAGTGGAGGCAACCGGGATGCTGGCGGGGGTGATGACGGCGATCAAAGTCACTGCGGTGGGCGGGCTGGGCTTGGTTATTTTCTTCTACTCGAAGGGCGATTGGTCGAACTACCTGCTGGTGAATTCGGGCGGCGCGTGCGAAGGCGTGGCGGTTTCAGCGCGCGGAGGTTTGGCGGGCTTGGGCGCGGCGATGCTGGGCGCGTTATGGGGCTTTCAAGGCTGGGCGAACGTGACGACGATGGCGGGCGAAATTCGCGATCCACAGCGAAATATTCCGCGAGCGTTTGCCGGGGCGTTGCTGATTGTGGCCACTGTTTATTTGACGGCGAACGCGAGTTACTTTTATGCGATGGGACCCACCGAGATTGCTTCGGCGCCAGCCACCAGTTCGGTGGCGACGACTATTCTGACTCACATTTTCGGTCCGGTGACGGCGCGGTTGATGGCGGTGGTGATGATGATTTCGTCCATCGGAGCGTTGCATGCGGGGATGGCGGCGACGGCGCGGGTACCATATGCAATGGCCGTGGATGGAGTGTTCTTCCGATGGTTTGGGAAGCTATCGGCGTCGCAAGTGCCGGTGCGAGGGGTGATGCTTTGCGCGGCGTGGTCGGCGGTGTTGGCGCTGAGCGGGTCGTATGACCGGTTGACGGATTGGGCCATTTTTTCACTGTGGTTGTTTTATGGGTTGACGGCGGGCGCCTTGATTGTGCTGCGGCGGCAGGGTGGGGCGAGGCCGTTTAGTGTGCCGGGGTATCCGGTGACGCCGGTGGTTTTTATTATTGTGACGGCGCTGATTCTGGGGAACACTTTGTACACGGCGCCAATGCAGACGCTAGCGGGGATTTGCGTGATGGTGTTGGGGCTGCCGTTCCATGCGTATTGGCGGCGGGGAAAAGCTGGTGGGTTTCGTGTGATTTCATGATTTCGCCGCCATTTTCCAGCGCGGCAATAGTAATACCCTTAAAGCCGAATAGCAAGCCGGACCGCTGGTGCGCAAACCACCACTGCAGGAAGGCGAAAGGAGTTAGTCAAATGTTCATGCCCTTAGGATTGATTGCCGCCACACTTCCAATGGCGGCGAATTTGGGCCAAGCAGCCGTCGGCAATAAATTGAATCTCGTCCCTTTACACTTGAATTGCTGATGGCTTGGCGAAGATGGAAGTTGGTGGACGGCGTGGGGATCGAACCCACGACCTCCACGTTGCGAACGTGGCGCTCTCCCAACTGAGCTAGCCGCCCACTTCCAACTTGATTATAACGCATCGCCGCCACGGCATGTTTCATCCAAAAAATAAGGATTTCACGATGAACCGTCCAAAAATCATTATCGTAGGCGGTGGTTTCGCCGGGTTGAATGCCGCCAAAGTTTTAGGGCGGCTGCCGGTCGATGTCACCCTCATCGACCGCCGCAACTTTCACCTTTTTCAACCATTACTCTATCAAGTGGCAAGCGGCGGCCTATCGCCCGGCGACATCGCCGCCCCTCTGCGCGACGTTCTAAGCCGCTTCAAGAATATTCAGGTGCTAATGGCCGAAGTCACAGGCTTCGATCCGGCCCTCCGCCGGATTCTTCTCGCCGACGGTAAATTGGATTACGACATGTTGATCCTTGCCACCGGAGCCGAGACATCCTACTACGGCCAGGATAGTTGGCAAACGAATGCTCCAGGACTTAAATCAATCGAAGATGCGACGAGAATCCGCAGCCGCATTCTTTCCGCCTTCGAAAACGCGGAGCGCGAAACGGACCCAATCAAACGCCGCGCCTGGTTGCGGTTCGCCGTGGTGGGAGCGGGACCTACGGGAGTGGAACTTGCCGGAGCAATCGGTGAAATTTCCCGCGATACCCTGCGGTCTGACTTCCGTTCCATTAAGCCGGAGGAATCTGAGATTCTGCTTCTTGAAGGCTCGCCCTACGTGCTTTCCGCCTTCAAGCACGACCTGTCGATGATGGCTGAGCGAGACTTGATCAACCTGGGTGTGCGCACCCGCCTTGGTGTTCGTGTCACGGAAATTGACGATGCTGGGGTCACCATAAAGGGGCCGGCAGGATCGGAGCGCATCGAAGCGCGAACAGTAATTTGGGCGGCCGGTGTGCGTGCTTCAAGTCTCGGATTAAAGCTGGCAACTGCTCTGGGAATTGGTGTGGATCGCACAGGGCGCGTGGCCGTGGGGCCCGATCTATGTATTCCCAGTCATCCGGAAATCATGGTCCTGGGCGACTTGGCGCACTTTGAACAAGATGGCGCGCCGCTGCCTGGGCTTTGCCCCGTGGCGATGCAACAGGGCTGGTACGCAGGCAAGCTGGTGGCCGCCCGGCTGAAGAACCGGATTCCGCCGCCTTTCCGCTATACCGACAAAGGAATCATGGCCACCATCGGCCGGCATTCGGCCGTGGTCGATATAGGCTTCGCCCGCTTCGGCGGTTACCCGGCATGGCTTGTCTGGTTATTCCTGCACTTAATGTATCTGGTGGGCTTTCGCAGCAGGTTGCTGGTTGCCATTCAATGGGCAATCCAATACTTCACCTTCAACCGGGGCGCCAGGCTGATTACAGGCGCTACAATTGAACGAGATGGCTGATTCGATTCTTGAAAAGATGCGGCGGGATTGGGATGAACGGGCCCGGGAAAACGCCCGCTACTATGTTAATAC
>JAYVXT010000389.1:0-6000 GCA_043785065.1 Bryobacterales bacterium
GGAATTCCAGAAAGCGTGGCCAAACTACCCACCCGTCTCCAGGCTAAGTGGTCAACTTCTCGTGAGCATACCCGGGTAACTTCTCGCGAGCGCCGAAGAGCTTGGACGACCAAATGACGCTATATGGCCGCCAAAGATAGCTTGTGCAACTTCGGCGCTAATCCCAATTTCAAGTAGCGCTGAAGATTGTTGATCGAAAACAGCCCTCTGCCAGCCGCGCGGTAAGAAGGACGAATCGCTCCCTAATAACAAATCTTTTTGATCCCAACACGTCGGGAGCCATGCGGAACACCGTAGCTCAATCCAATGCTTCAATGCGCAACCAACTATTGGAAGAAGAGGTGTCGAAGTAGAGGATGGGAGAAAGAGGAATTCAATTCCTGGGTATAGCGGGGGCATTGCAGGAAACAAACAAATTGTCCGCAGTCCCGATTGAAAGGCATGTTGGATGATTTCACTGGCATGGGCAGCCACTTGGTTTAGCAGGAAGCATCCGCGAACCGCGACGAGGGATTGAACAGCGTTTGCAACGGACTCTTCCCTCGTTGCGGATACTTGAACAAATGCGGCAACCACTGCTGCCTCGGCTGGAGGAGCAAACAAGCCAACCTAGCTCCGCTTCAACTTCGTTGGCGGCCCGGCTGGCTAAAAACTTTAAAAATCGATTCGGAAAAAAGGCACGTGGGAATTATGCAAATCCAATTCACCCCAAAGAGTTTGGATAGGCACGATACTCAAACGCTCCTCAACTTATCAAGTTAGGCAAAAGGCGGCGTTTCTGGGCCGAAACGGGTGACCCCCGCGGCGAGAGCCAGTTGCGTTAAGCCTGCAACGTTGTTCACGTTCAGCTTTTTCATCATGGTCTTGCGGTAGCTGCGGACGGTTTGCAGTCCCAGGTCGAGATCAACCGCAATTTCCTTACTGGTTTTTCCGCCAGCAACCAAACGAAGCACCTGCAATTCGCGTGGCGATAGGCCTTCAAGAACTCCAGGAATCGGTTTGTCGTCCATGTCCCCGCGCTTGATGCGGTTCACAAGACGATCAGAAACCTGCGGACTCATATAAGATCCACCCTTGGCCACGATTCTCAATGCGTCGAGCAAGTCCGTGTCAGAAGCGCGTTTCAGGACAAAAGCTCTCGCTCCTCCCCGAATGGCTCCAACCACGGAGTGTTCATCGTCGTACATAGATAGGACAATAATCTTGACATCCGGGCAATGACGCAAGATTTCCGTCGTAGCTTCTATTCCGTTTAGGCCAGGCAATCCAATGTCCATAAGGACAATGTGCGGGTTTTGCTTTTTACACATTTGAACCGCGTCGGTGCCTGTCTCCGCTTCGCCAACAACTCGAAACTCGTCGGTAAATTTTAGGATGGCTTTAATTCCATCCCTCATGATTTTGTGATCATCTACAAGGAGAAGATCATAGTGCATAGTATTTTTCCCGGTTTCTAGTGGAGTCAACAATTTTCTGATCCCCAAATCTTTATTATTGTACCCTTTCCGGGCGAACTTTGTATCACAAAAGTTCCCCCTGCTTGGTACGCATGATGCTTCATTAATTGAATTCCTAACCCCGAAGAGGCAGCTTGCGGATCGAACCCGGATCCGTTATCGCGAACCTCTAATGACGGGCCTTGTGAGCCATTCTTTAAAAATACTTCAACTTGGCTTGCAGCCGAATGGCGGCTCACATTATCTAGCGCCAGATCTGCTACACGATAAAAAGCATTGGCCAATTGTCCTTTCACGGTTACTCCGGTGGGCACGTTAATTCGCATACTAGCCGTCATTGATTGTCTATATCTTCCAACCAGCCTATCCAACGCATAGGCAATGCCAGTACGCTCTACTATGTTCGGGTTGAGTTCGTAACTCACTTCCCGAACCTGCGACATGGCCTGTTCCAGCATGTCTTGAATCTCTGAAGTGCGGGGGCCCAGCTCCGGCGCTTTTTCCGCGAAGTCCATCCTCAGCACGGCTAACTGAAGGCCAACCGCGCTCAACACCTGCCCTACCTGGTCGTGAAGAATGCGCGCAATCCGCGCAGCCTCCATTTCCCGATTGTGGATGTGGGCAATCAGATTTTGAGTAGCCGTAAGCTGTTCAGTGATTATTTCTGCTTGCACATTTACTCTACTTTTTCCGTTTCATGGCGCGCCGTGCTGTGGCCGCAACCGCTTCAGCGTTCATATGGAACTTTGTCAATACCTGATCAGGCGTACCGGACTCGGCATAAAAATCACCCATGCCATGGAATTCCATCACACACGGGTTGGTCTCCGCAACTACCTGTGCGACGCGAACTCCCAAACCGCTTGCGGTAAAGTGTTCTTCGGTCACCACAATGGCCCCAGTTTCGGCCGCCGCCTTGGCGATTGCGTCCCGGTCAATTGGCTTAATGGTATGCATGTCGATCACCCGCACCGCGATACCTTCGGCGGCCAATACGTCGACAGCCTTCAGCGCCTCAGCCACCATCATGCCGTGGGCGATTATGGTTAGATCCTTGCCGTCCGTCAATTGAATCGACTTGCCGATTTCAAACTTCTGATCCGGCTTATAGATTGTCGCGACCTTCAAGCGGCCCGCCCGTATAAAAACGGGGCTGTCTAGATATGCCGCAGCCTTGACCAACGCCAGAGTGGAAATTTCGTCGGCGGGACTGATTACGGTAAAGCCCGCAAGGGAGCAGGCAAGACCAATGTCTTCCACGCTCATCTGCGAGGGGCCGTCTTCCCCGATGGAAATGCCGCTGTGAGTGCCAACCACTTTCAAATTCACTTTCGGATAGGCCACCGTTACGCGCAGCTGTTCAAAACCTTTGTTTATCACGAAGGCGGAAAAACTAGCGACGAAAGCGATTTTGCCGCTTGCCGCAAGACCCGCGCCAATGGACACCATGTTCGCTTCGGCGATGCCGCAAGAAAAGAACCGTTCGGGAAACGATTTCTGGAACAAGTGTGTAAATGTGGATTTGGCCAGATCAGCATCGCAAACAACGACGTTGGGATTCTCCTTACCCAATTCAAGCAGCGCATTGCCGAATGCTTCGCGCGTGGCTGCCCCTAATTTCAATTCATACTTACCGTTGGCAGCCATTTAGCCGATCTCCTTCAATGCCAGCGCGCACTCTTCTTTGGTGGGCGCCATGCCGTGGAACTTGGGATTATTCTCCATGAAGGAAACACCCTTGCCTTTAATCGTATGGGCAATAAAAACGCTGGGCTTGCCTTTGGTGGCCGCGGCCTCCGCATAGGCTTTCTGAACGGAGGTGACGTCGTTGCCATTCGCTTCGATAACATGCCAGCCGAAGGCCCGCCATTTATCGGCCAGCGGATCCAATGCCATAATATCCTTCACCCAGCCATCCAACTGGATGAGGTTGTCGTCAACTATGGCAAGTATGTTGTCAACCTTGTGGAATGCGCCATACATGGCCGCTTCCCAAATTTGGCCTTCCTGAATTTCACCATCGCCCAAGACAACGTAAACGCGGGTGGGACTTTTATCGAGCCGCGCTGCTTCAGCCATGCCCAGACCAAGACTTAAGCCCACGCCGAGCGACCCGGTGGAAGCTTCCAGGGAAGGAATAAACCGGCGGTCCGGATGCCCCTGATAGATGGAATCAATGCTGCGGAGCGAGTTCAATGTTTCAACTGGTGTGTATCCGCATTCGGCCATCACGGAATAAAGTACGGGGGCGGCGTGACCCTTGCTAAGAATGAAGCGGTCGCGTTCGGCCCAAGTGGGATTGGCAGGGTCGTGGCGCAACACATCAAAAAAAAGAGTCGTCACAATTTCCACAGCGGAGAGCGATCCGCCGGGGTGGCCACTCTTGGCCTCCGTAATCATCGTTACTATGAGGCGGCGAACTTTTCGGCATATTTCCTCAAGTTCCCGCACGTTGCTTGTCTTTTGCATGCACTTACGAATGTAACATTTTCCGCAGGGTGCGGGTACTTCTAGTACCTTGATTTACAGGTTTGCCTCTATGGTCATCAAAGAAGAAATACACAAGTATTTCGCATAAACAACCGGCTGATTGCCGACTCACGCTAGACGCAATCGCCTTGGCTCTGGTTGTTTGTTTGAAAGCTATTGGAATCGATCCGGGGCCTGATTCTTTTATTAGGAGCGCTTGTAACCAGAGCATCCTGGCCAGGAGTTTTTCTCTCTGATTAGAACATAGCATGGAGGGGCCGGAAATCGGATCGGCGGTTCTTGGGGATTAGGGGGTAAGGCGTTGAGGGGTGGGACGTTGGGGATTTTTGAATCGTATGTGAACGACGGGCGGCGGGGCGTAGGTTCGTTGATTTTGGTTAAGGCTGTGGGGCAAGTTGGGTTCGTTCCGCGTTCTTGGGTTCGGCCAGTCTGACATAACCTGCCATTTTCGGCGCGTTGAAGTTCGAGGGGGATTACGACAACCGTTCTTCTGAACCGAAATTGTACATCACGAGCGGCGCGGAGAATTCTAACTATCTGCAAGGGATTTGTATCAAAGCGGTAGACGATCAAGTAGGAGTAGACCAAGAAGAACCCGTGTCTGCGGTCGGCCAATTCCTCCCGCATGTGGCCAATGCCGGGAGTGTTCGCCAGTTTCAAGACCACCTTTTCCAATGCGTCCAAGACGCGGTCAGCCGCTTCGATATTGTCGCTGGCGATGTAATCCCATATGTCACCGATGTCTTGTTCCGCACGGGGTGTCAGAACGTACGGTTTCATCCGTTGGGGCGCTTCCGTTGCATGCTGCGCTTTCGGATTTTGGCGAATGCCTCGGGGCCATCGACGAATAGGCCTTGATCGGCTTGGCCAACGCCCACGGCAATATCTTTTCGTAGTTCGGCCAGCCGAATCTGTTTGACTTCTTCCCGTTCTTTTAACAGCCGAAGCCCTTCGCGCAGGACTTCGCTTTGGGTTTGGTAGTGGCCTGTCTTGAGAAGGCCAGCAACGAACTCGTCGAAGACCGGGCCCAGATGGACGTTCATATGGATAGAGTAGCGGCGATAACAATAGATGTCAACAGTTGACAGTGCGCATTGTACCTTCACAAACATAAATACCGTTATGTATTTTGCTTGACGTGTGAGAGCCAACCCGGTAGGGTGGAAATACAGAACTTTTCAAAAGAAGGAACGCCCATGACCGGAATTCATTTCATCACCGATGACAAGGGCCGCAGGACGGCGGCGGTGATCGATCTTAAAAAGCACAAGGCCTTGTGGGAAGACATTCAGGATGTTCTCACTTCCCAATCGCGTGCGCAGGAAACAAGCGTCCCGCTTAGCAAGGTAAAGGCCGACCTCATTAAGCGCGGAAAACTGATTGGGTAGTTACCGCGTCGAGATCAAGTCCAGCGCCAGAAAGGAACTGGAGCGGCTGCCAGGTAAAGTGATCGCCCGCGTTATCGAACGGTTGGAGGACCTGGCGTTCGATCCAAGGCCGCGTGACTGCAAGAAGCTCAAGGGTGGGGACAATACATGGCGCATCCGAGTAGGCGATTATCGCGCCGTGTACACTATCGACGATAGGAGGCTGCTTGTGGAAGTAACCCGCATCCGCCACCGCAGCGAGGTTTATGAGCCATGACCAAGGCTCTGGTTAAGCAGTCCTCGGTTCTGCCCGCGTTGATCGCCGAGGCGGGAAAACCGGGGGTGCTCCGTTTTGTCGAATTCTTCATCGTCAACATCCGCAGCCCAAACACACGCGCCGCTTATGGCCGCGCTGCAGGCGCGTTCCTCCGCTAGTGTGAAAGGCAGGGCGTTACATTTCTTGCCGGCATCCAGCCGGTTTTTTCTGCCTATGTGGAGAAACTTGGCGAAACCATGTCGGCTCCGACCGTCAAGCAACATCGGGCCTGTATTCGGATGCTCTTTGACTGGCTGGTGATCGGACAAGTGGCGCCGACGAACCCGGCGCACTCCGTCAGGGGCCGCGCCACTCGGTGGCCAAGGGTTTAACTAAAGTGCTTTCTTCCGAGGAAGCAACCGCGCTGTTA
>JAYVXT010000390.1:0-18036 GCA_043785065.1 Bryobacterales bacterium
CGGTTAGGCTCAAGCCGCGTCAACTGCGGGTCGCCTGTGCCGAAATAGATGTCCAGGAATCCATCGTTATCCAAGTCCGCCACCCCCGCGCCCATCGTGCCCATCGGGTAGTAGAGTTTGGCTTCGTAAGTCACGTCGGTGAACGTGCCATCCCTATTATTGCGGAACAGCCGATTGGTATCCGGATGCAAGGCAGCCGCTGAAGCTGGACGGAAACCCGCCTTCAAACCCTCCACCACCGCAGGCCACGGAGCCAGGCTTGTGGTCAGAATATCCGGCCATCCATCGTTGTTGTAATCAAAGAAAAAACAAACGAAACCATTGTGCGGAGGCTGCACCACGCCCGCTTGCTTGGAAACTTCCGTAAAATGCCAATTGCCATCATTCCGATACAGCCGGTTCGGCGCGTTACCCAAACCGTTGATCAGAATGTCCACGCGCCCATCCTTGTTATAATCGCCCAGCGCGATCCCAATCGCTCCATACTGCGGCGTCTCGTTCAAACCGGCCGCCTTAGTCACGTTAGTGAAAGTTCCGTTACGGTTGTTCCGGTATATCTGGGGCACGCTGCCATCCTTCAACACGCCATTGGCGATCACCAGATCCAGCCAGCCATCATTATCCAAATCGCCCCACAACGAAACGAAGCCATTCCCGCCGTCATCCGCGCCGCTCTTAGCCGATACATCCTCGAACTTGCCGCCCACGTTATGGAATAGACGGTTCTTCATCGGACCGCTCCAGCCGTTCAAAGAAATGTACAGGTCCAACTTGCCGTCGTTATCGTAGTCGATCAAATTCAGACTATAGCCCGAAGGAACGTTCGCCAAGCCCACTTCCGCCGTCACCTCCGTGAATTTACCGCCATCGTTGCGATACACAGCCATGAACGTTCCGCTACCCGAAAGAAATAGATCCAAGTCTCCGTCGTTATCGTAATCGCCCCAGGCGCAAGTCCCATTGCCGTCCAAGCGGTTGATGCCCAATTCCGCGGCGATATCCTTGAATTCCAAATTTAGAGACGGATCAATATTCGGCGCGGCTGCCGGAAAGATTGCGTCCTTCGGAAGCGCCGGTTTCTCCCCCGTCATCATGTCCATCGCGGCCTTCAACAAAAACCGGTCAATGTCATTCGCCCGCCATTGCAACGCCTCATAAAAATTGCGCGCCGCCTCACCATAGTCACTAAGACGGTAGTAGCAAGTTGCGATCTCACGCAGCGCCTCGTTCCGCTGCATCGGTTCCTGCGTCCGTGACAGCGTCTGCTTAAAATACTTGACGGCCTCCGCGAAATTTCCCCGGCGCGAAAGCGCTTTCCCCATCGAAAAATATCCCGCGGTTTCCTCGTTGCTATAAGGCATAGCAGAGTCCACCAGATGCGCCAACAGCTCGATGGAACGGTCTAATCCCAACAGGGGATCGTGCGGCACGCGATGCTCGCTCTCCTGATTGAAGCGCACCTCGCCCGACATCCAATCGGTGAGGCTCAGGATGTAGCCATTGGCGTTCGGCTCCAGTTTGGCGGCGCGTGCGGCGTATTGGTAGGCCAAGTTGGGGTCGTAATAAAGCAGCTCGGCTCGAGCATGGATGATCGCCTTCGCCCGCAGGGCCGGCACGTGATCCGGATTTTTCTTGATCGCCACCCCCAGCGCCTCCATAGCCAGCGCAAGCGCTGTGCGGCGCGCGGTAACATCGGTTGCGCGATAGAAATCGAGCAGGTAGGACCGGCCTATTTGAAAGTAAACTTCTGCATGCTCAGGCTTCGATTTTTGCAGCGACACCAAAAGTAACCGCGCCTCGGCGGTTTTCGATTCCCGAAGCAATTTCAGTGCTGGCAGCAGCGGCCCGTCGGGTTCCCGAACCTCAGGCGCAAGCGTGTGCTTGCCATGTTCGACCGGCTGCTGCGCGACAAGCCAATGCGCGCATACCAGAACCATCGCCACCGCAAGGCTTCGCAAGAAAATCTTATTGTTGGGCGCCAGAGTCACTGTTAATCATTATCGTAGAAACAACCCACTGCCCACAGTATCCTGGGACCAAAACCGCGCCCAGCAATCTGCAATCCGTCAACATCTTAATTCCTATTGACGCGTGACGCGCCTCACGATACACTAAAACAATGATAGTTGGCTTCAGGCATAAGGGCCTTAAACGGCTATTCGAGCAGGACGACGCAAGTGGCGTTCGTCCCGATATGCTGGACAAGATTCGTACAATCCTTATGCAACTCGATGAAGCCAGGACTATCGAGGATATGAATTTGACAAGCTTTCCGCTTCATCCGCTCAAAGGCGATCTGAAAGGATTCTGGGCGGTCACGGTGAAAGCTAACTGGCGGATTATCTTCCGCTTTCGCGACGGCGATGCCGATGACGTTGAATTGACGGACTACCACTAGAAAGGAATAGAAACGATGCCCATAAAAAATCCGCCGCACCCCGGCCTCTCTGTTCGGCTTAATTGTCTTGAACCCTTTAGCCTCACTGTTACGGAGGGAGCGAAAGTTCTGGGCGTTAGCCGCACCACGCTTTCCCGCCTAATTAACGGTCAGGCAGGAGTGTCCCCGGACATGGCTATCCGTCTTTCGAAGGCGTTCGGCGCTACGCCCGACATTTGGATCAGGATGCAAGCCGCCTACGATCTGGCGCAAGCCCGCCAACATGAGGCAAGCATAAAAGTAAAGCGATACGAGCCGCAACTTGCGGTCTGATACCAAAACATAACGACTTCTAAGCCCGGCTTTCTAACCCGTTTTGCAATGCGCGACAGCGCCGGCTTGGCGAATTGCGACAAGACTTTGAGTCTACTCGGACAAAGCGTCAACGTAACCTTCGTTATTGGACAAGCCGACATGTATATCTACACGAGTACGAGCGGAAGCGTTCCGATCTTTGACTCCGGCGAATTGCTTAAAGCACACCCCGCCAGATCCCCTCTTGTCTATGAAAAGATCCTGGGGGTCCGGCGACAGAAAGAGGCTAAGGGTCTGCCGGTCTTCCCTTACCCGGAGGCCGCTCAAAATATCCAGCAAAAAAGTGCAGGTCACATTCAATTCCCCATACTGACCTGTCGCTGGCCCAGTCTCGTAACGCAGCACGATGACTTCAGCGCCACCACGAACGGTGTCGAGGGGAACCTCGAAAGCCCAAGCCGACCGCTTCGTCCAAGATTTGTCGGCAACGTAGTATTTCGAACGTCGTGTCACGCTTCGTATTTCATCGCAGCGGGCGGATAGAAAACAAGCAAACACGATTAGAAGGATTCGACGTTCTGTGAAATGGCTTCAAGTATCCTCAGCTCGGTTGATGCGGGAATCGTGCCGCAAATTGAATTTCGATCAAACTCAGAATTGAGGATTTCTTGGGAAGGGAGACATCGCTTGGAGACATCCCAAAACGCGAAAGAAAATTCCCACGCGTCCAAGCGCCCCCCGCCGTTTTGTATCACAATCGGAAGGTTGATGCGAAAATTGCAACCGCTGGCTTTTCTCCTCTGGCTAACATTGCCACTCTTTGAAGCCGAGCCCAAGCCAAGCTTCGAACGCCTAACCCCGTTCCCCATCCTCCTCGAAAACGCCGCCACATCCGAACGCCACCAGATCGAAACCATGCCCGGCGGAGTCGCCATCTTCGACTTCGACAACGACGGCAAACCCGATATCTTCTTCACCAACGGCGCCGCGCAGCCAAGCCTCGAAAAGACCTCGCCTAAATATTGGAACCGCCTTTACCGAAACCTGGGCAACTTCAAGTTCGAAGACGCCACCGTCAAAGCCGGGCTGCAAGGGGAGGGCTATAGCATGGGAGTCACCGCCGGCGACTTTGACAATGACGGCTTCATCGACCTATTCGTTACCGGCGTCGGCCAGAACATCCTATACCGCAATCGCGGCGACGGCACATTTGAGAAACGCCCCTTCCCCTCCACCGGTTGGTCCATCTCCGCCGGCTTTTTCGATTACGATGGCGATGGAGACCTCGATCTCTTCATCGTCAACTACGTTCAATGGGATCCGGCCAAGGAACCGTTTTGCGGCGACATTCAAAAAGGCTTCCGCACCTACTGCCATCCCAAGTATTACCAAGGGCTCGCCAACTCGCTGTTCCGCAATGATGGGGGCGGCAAGTTCACCGACGTCTCAAAGGAATCGGGCATTGCAGCCCACATCGGTAAAGGCATGGGTTTAGCTTTTGCGGACTATGACGGCGATGGCGCGCTCGACGTGGTCGTGACCAACGACACCACCCCAAACTTCCTGTTCCACAATCAGCGCGACGGCACGTTCAAAGAGGTGGGCATGGCCGCAGGCATCGGCATGAATGACGATGGACGCGCTCTCTCTTCGATGGGCGTCGATTTCAAGGATGTGGATAACGACGGACGGCCCGACCTGTTCATCACCGCCCTTGCCAACGAAACATTTCCCTTGTACCGAAACTTGGGCAGAGGCTTGTTTCAAGATATGACCTACCCATCGAAGATTGGTCAAGCCACGCTTCCGCTCAGCGGCTGGAGCACGGCTGCCATCGACTTTGACAACGACGGCTGGAAAGACTTGTTCACCGCCAACGGCGACGTGAACGACAACACGGAAGTTTTTTCCAGCCGGTCGTCAAAGCAAGCGAACCTGGTGTTGTGGAACAGCGCCGGCAAATCGTTCCGTCCCGAACTGCTCCCCATAACCGGTTTGTATCGCGGCGCCGCGTTCGCCGATCTGGATGGCGATGGCGCAATCGACATTGTAGTGACCCAATTGAATGGCGCCCCCGCGATCCTGCGCAATCGCTCAGCAATGGGCCGCCACTGGATTGGTTTCCGCGTTCCTATGGGAACGTCCGTGAAAATCCGCACGACCGCAGGCGAGCAATGGAGCCACGCCACGGCGGCCATTGGTTATGCCAGTTCTTCCGATCCCGTCGTTCACTTTGGAATTGGCGCCGAAACGAAAATCCTTTCAACCGAAATTGTGTATCTTGACGGCAAGCGAAAGCTGTTGACCGCGCCGCCTATAGACCGCTACTTCAAACCTTGAACCCTGCGAACCTTGTCCAGCAACAGCTTCGCCGGTTCGCGCGAAGGTTCCAGCTGAAGCGCGCCCACCAGCCACTTCTCCGCTTCCTCAAGTCGCCCCTGCTGGTAACGAACCCTGCCCAATTCCGCAAACGTCTCCGATGATTTCGGCAGCAGTTTCACCGCTTGTTGCAACGCGTTCGACGCCTCCTCCAACTTACCTGATCGGAAAAGAAAAACACCGTAGCGCAGATTCGCTTCCCCTTGCCCATTCTTTGTTCGAAGCGATTTCTGAAACGCTTGCTCGGCTTCCACGGTGCGCCCCAACGCCTCATAAGCCTGCCCCATAGCCGTGAATGTCCGGCCTTCGGTAGGTTCTTTCAGTCGTTCAAGTACCGCCAATGCCGGAGCGAATTGATTCAAGGCATACAGCGCCCTGGCGTGAAAATAACAGGCGTCCGCTAACTTGGCATTCAGTGCGCAAGCCTTCCCGAAAGGCCCTTCGGCGGCCACATAATCGCCTGTCATAGCGGAAGCCACGCCCAACGCTTTCCAGGCTTGCGCGTTGGCCGGTGTCTGCTTCACGGCGATTTCCAGCTGCGCCCGCGCCTCAGCCAATTTCCCCATTTCAATCAATCGAACCCCTTGTTCATAGGGGTTTGCCGCCGCCGCGAGTTGAAAAAGCAGGACCGGAAACGAAAGCATGTTCCCCTCCAGTTTGCCAGACCCTTCACCAAACGGTTAAACTTGAGGATTGCATGGCTTTTGGCAAGCTCGGCCAGACATTTTCCGCCCTTGAAATCCACCAGATCGTTAAAGACGATCTGAAGTGTGTTGAAGAAGAGATTCGTCTGGAATCGATCGCCAGTGTCGATACCATTTCCGCAATTACCAAGCATCTTCACGCCGGTGGCGGCAAGCGACTTCGTCCCACTCTGCTGTTGCTCGCCTGCCGCCTGTTCCGTAAACCCGATGAAACCGCCTTCCGGCTGGGCGCTGTCGTTGAGATGGTCCACACGGCCACGCTTGTACACGACGACGTCATCGACGTGGCGGAAACACGCCGCGGGCGCGCTTCCACCAACATGCTGTGGGGCAACCACACCAGTGTGTTGGCGGGCGACTGGCTCTACATGCAGGCCTTTCAAATGGCGCTTAAGGAACGGAATTTTCGCGTCCTTGATCTGCTGATTTCCCTCACCCAACTGATGGTGGAAGGCGAAGTTCTGCAACTGGAACGGATCGGCAGGATTTCGGTTACCGAAGCCGACTATATGGACCTGGTGGACCGCAAGACGGCCAGCCTGTTCTCCGTCTGCGCCCGCTTAGGCGCCATCGTAGGAGGAGCCAGCGAAGAAGAAGAATCCCGCCTCGGTGATTTCGCCTGGAATTTGGGAATGGCGTTTCAATTGATTGACGATATTCTCGACTTTACTGCTTCTGAGTCTGTCCTTGGAAAGCCTGTTTGCAGCGACTTGCGAGAAGGAAAGATCACTCTGCCTTTGATCTATTCCTTGGAACGAGCCACGCCGGCCGAAAGGCAAGCGGTGGAGGAGGTCCTCGGTTCCGGCGATTACGCGGAAGTTTCCTTTGAGCGGATTTTTGACATTACCTCCACTCGTAAAGGGATCGAGAGAGCACGCGAACGCGCTGAGCTTTTTGCCGACGCCGCCCGCAACATCATCTCTTCATTTCCGGATTCGAAGGTGCAACGGGCGCTGGCGGCAATTTCGGAATTAGTCACGGAACGCGATCACTAGCCACCACTGTGACGTGGGCGCAAACTCCAAAAAATGAAATCAATCCCAGCACCTTGAAGAGGTGTACGGAATCCGAAACCTTAGGACTGAAATTTCAGTTGACTCCCAATTATTTGCACACTACGGCATAGTGTCGCCGCTACCTCCAAGTGACTGAAACATCACAAGGATTCCCCCCCAATGCGGTGGGTGTTTGAAGAAGGCCTTGTAAATGTTGGAGTTTCGCTTAATTTTCTTGTTGACGAAATTTTACATTCCCCTTACAATTCATCCAAGCGACCCCCAGTTGTTAAATAACCTTTATGAAGTGTACGAGGTCCCCGCAATGACCTTTCAAATAGGCGAAAGAGTAGTTTATCCCAACCATGGCGTTGGGGTGATAGAGAATATTAGCAGCCGGAATTTCGGTGCACAGATGGAGCATTTTTATCTGCTTCGGCTTGCGACCAACCACCTAACTGTGATGGTTCCCTTTTCCCATGCAAGTAATGTGGGATTGCGAAAAGTCACCAAGCCTACGGATGCCTGTCGAGTTTTGGCTTTCCTATCAGACGGCAGGATTCGACTTACCGCGGATTGGAAAGACCGTTTCAAGGAGAATTCCGACAAGATGAGAGTTGGCGGCCTCTTGGCCGTGGCTGAGGTTTTCAAGACCCTTATCATCATTCAAAGGGAAAAGCCGCTTTCCTTCCGCGAAAAGAAAATGCTCGACAAGGCCCGGACCCTGCTGATTTCGGAAGTCTCCATAGCCAAAGGAATCAAGGAATGCGCCAGCATCGAAACTCTTTCGAAGGCTCTTCTTAAGTCCCGGCTTCCCATGCCTGAGGCCATGTAGCTAAACGCTTTGCGGATCACATTTGCGGATCACAAAAGTCGAAACACTGAAGCTTTCAAGGGGCATCACGGTTCACGCCGGCCCCATAAAATGGCTTTGGGTCCGCATTCACACCGATGAAGGATTCGTTGGATTAGGGGAAACGTATCCTTCACCGGGGGCCGAAGGGGCAGTGGTCTTGGATTCGCTCGCCCCGATCCTTATAGGACGCGATCCTTCAGAAATCGACAAACTTTGGGCAGAGATGTTTCTGACTGTTTCCTACGCCGGTTGGGCAGGCGCGGAATTGAGAGCCATATCAGCTATCGACATCGCTCTTTGGGACTTGGCGGGCAAAGCTGCGGGCCAACCCATATACAAGCTGCTGGGCGGCGCATCGCGCCAGACAATCCCCACTTACAATACTTGTTACGATCATCTGGATTTCATGAAAGAGCCGGTTAGACTGGCTGAATCCCTGTGGGATAGCGGCATAAGGGCCATGAAGATTTGGCCATTCGACGCGATAGCCCGCCAAACAGGGGGCAATTTCATCAACTCCGCCCAGATGCGGGAAGGGCTCGAGCCTATACGGCTAATTCGCGAACGCTTCGGGGATCTGATGGATGTGGCCATGGAGTTCCACGGCTTGTGGTCGCTCCCGTGCGCTATTCAAATTGCTCACGAACTGGAACCCTTTAAACCTATGTGGCTGGAAGAGATGCTGCCGCAAGACAATCTTCAGGCCTATGCCCGGCTGGCGCACTCCACAAAATTGCCTTTATGCCTTTCCGAGCGGCTCATGACTCGTTGGGGATTTCGCGAAGTGATGGAAAACGGCGCCGCGCGGTTCCTAATGCCGGACATTTGTTGGACCGGCGGCATTTCCGAGGCGAAGAAGATCTCCACTATGGCCGAAACCTATTACCTTCCCGTTGCCCCTCACAACTGCGGAGGACCCGTGTTGCACGCGGCCTCCCTTCACTTGGCCGCCAACGTCCCCAATCTCAAAATCTTGGAGACGGTGCGGCGCCACTACAACGACGAGTACCTTCACCTCATCAGTCCTACTCTTTGCCCGGTTAACGGAGAATTTCCGCTCCCTCCCGGTCCTGGGTTGGGTGTGGAACTGGATAATGCCGTGTTTCAGCGGCCGGATTTGACCATCCAATCGATCAGCTAAGGTGTTTTCTCTAGGATTGGGCTAGGGTAACTGTATATATAACTCCCTTTTTAAGTACTTCGCCTCGTTCTAAAAAATACCTTTCTTCCCTAGTATGGTAAATAGCAGCGCAAAGGCTACTCCGTTTGCGCGTGTTGATATTGGACCGCTGACTATTTGCTATGCAGTGTCTATTCTGCAAGAAGACTATTCCGCTACTGCGCCGCCTAAAGGACTCCGAGTTTTGCTCGGAAGACCATAGGAAGCAGTATGTCAAGGAACAGTCCTTATTAGCGCTGGAAAGCCTAGTCTCCGGCGGCGTGCGGAGCGCCACGCGCGCACGGGGCAAAACGCTCGCGGAAGTTAGTTCCGGCGCGCTATCCGTTGGATCGGGAAACGCGCGGACGGGAACATTATTGAACCGGAGAAACAGCGCCGGCGATCAGGACCGGCTGGAATACGAAGCGCAACAAGACTCGGCCTATTCGGCGGCCCTTGAAGCGGCGCATAATATGGCTACCGGAAATGACGAAAAAAAAGGCCAGTTCCAGGAAATCGAAGAATGCCCAACCGACGATTTACTCTTCGATGCGCTAAGCAACATCACCACCGACTATGAACCCTTGTTACCACCGGGGGACCTAGGGCGGAGTGCGCATTCCACACAGATGCACGAAGCTGTGGAACAGGCTTCCGGCGCGGGCCATCGTGGCGAACTTTCTCCAGTTGCCGCGCCGCAATCCAACCATTGGAGTTTCCCTGCTTCCATCCCGCCCCGGCGCGCTGCTTTAATGCTTCGCCGCAAGCGAGCGGAGTTAGTGAAGCTCCTTGTGTCCGGGCGAGCCGGAGAGAAGGATCAAACGCGTGGCAAACGGGCTGCGGTTCCATTAAATTGGCCCCGTTCTTCCGGCCCGGCGATGCGACGTTTGGCATTGGCTATTGAAGGCAAATTGACTGCCGCCCGGCTAGACATCCCGCCAATGGCCGAGGAACTTGCTATTTCCTTTGAGCCGATCTTCCATGCTTGTTCCTTGGAACCCGTGGGACAAACCGACTGCGAGTCTTTAAGTGCTCCTTTCGCGCCCGCTCATCCCGCCCTCATGTTGGCGCGGCATTCGGGCCTGGCTTTGGCCGGAGCATTTGAAGGCGGAGTGATTGAACTTCGATCTCTTTCCGGAAAAGCCGATACGGCTCCCAGCGATTGGCTCCCGCCTATTCTAAAGGCGGAAATCAGGCAAAATGTTCCGCGCCTGACATTGAAGGGGAATTTCCTTGGGGAGTTAGCGATCGGCGAGTCGTTCAAGGATCCTCTAATTCAGCCGCGATTCGTGGCTGGTTCTTTAAGATGGATTGGGGATACCCAACCTCATGCCGCTGCTGTTCAGGCCTCATTGAATCCTAGCGATTGGCTCCCGCCTATTCTAAAGGCGGAAATCAGGCAAAATGTTCCGCGCCTGAAATTGAAGGGGAATTTCCTTGGGGAGTTAGCGATCGGCGAGTCGTTCAAGGATCCTCTAATTTATCCGCGATTCGTGGCCGGTTCTTTAGGATGGATGGCGGATATCCAACCTCATGCCGCTGCTGTGAAAGCCGCATTGAATCGGCTTACGTTACCATCCGTTCCCCGCCCTGGGTTCGCACTGCAACAGGAGCGCGAAGCCGCAGTGATTGTCCGGTCAAAGCGCCCAGCAGTTTCCGAGGCCGCCACTTTTGAACGGGAACCGTTTTCCACTGCTCAATCCATTTACCCGCTTCGGCACTTTTCCGATCCACTGACTCTTTCCCTGTCCGAAAGAGTGCCCATGGAGTTGCTGCTCATTCAAAGAACTCCTGAATCGATGCAATTTGCGGTCGGGGCGGAAATCGCATGGACCAAGTTCGAGCCACGATTGGCGCGGACGCGGCTCAAATTTGAGGGGCATGTTGAAGCCCCGCCGCCGCCGATGGCATCGTCCTCTAGCGGCGCCATCAAACCGCGGGCGGTGAATGTTGTCGAACTTACCGCGCTTGCCCCTCTCGATTTGAAACCCAACCCGGTGTTTTGCGCATCCAGCGTAACGGCTGATTTCTTCGCCGCACCCGCGGTTTGGGATGTAGCCTTCCGCTCTTCGCCGCGGGCTAAGAGTCCCATCGCCGGTCTGGAAGCTGAGTCTTACGCATGGCCTCGGTTGGGCGCCCTGGTGGGAGCGCAGCGGCTCAATCCGGAATCTCCAACTGCTGTGCTTCCCGCGGTTGAAACTGGCCGTGAATTGTCCCCTCCCGCTGCGATCAATCCTGGGACGGCCACATTGAACCATGCTTCTCTCGAATATGTTCCTTTCCCCCATGTTCCAGCAATAGCGGTTTCAGCCAGACTTTCCGATTCCGAGGCTATTTTGTATGTGGAAGGGCAGACCGCTACGTCTGATGCCCATTCCGAATCGGCGGCCCCACCGATGGCTCCAGCCTCACCACTTCGTTTCCTGATCGAGGCCCATAATGCCGGGTTCCCGCTTGCCGGTTTCGAGCCCGGCTGTGCATTGGGGGCAATTGAAGTGGCTTTGCTTCCGGAAGGCATTTCCACCGCCTTTTACAATGCCGGTTTGATTCCGCCGCAATCCACGCAGCTAGGGGCACTTTCGCCGGCCGCCGCTTCGGGTCCGCCAGTCTCCGTTGAGGAATTGGCCAATCTCATCGAGAATCTGCGCCAAGCTTCCCTCCTTCCGGCGATGTTGGCGGCAGGCCGTCCTGTGGCGCCGGTTAGAGGTTGGAAGGACGCCTTGGCGCAGGCGGACCAAGCCGCTTCCGTCCTAGCAGCAACCGAAATTCCGGCGACGCTGGCTGCGGCCGCTGCTGCGTGCGGCGCCGTTTCCTGGCGCGCTTCGGTCCCGGTTTCAACCTGCCATTCGCTGCCGGTCACCGATACGATCACCGTCTTGGAAACAATGCCGGCCACGAAAACTTTCGATAGCCCCCGGCTTGAGGTGGCTTCCCGGCCCACCGGGCACGGCCGCCGTCTTAGAAACGCCGAAGCTATACCGGCGCCTCCTCCGCCGGCTGCTGCTCCTGAGGTCGAGGACCTTCTACGCCAAATTCCGGCGCCGCCAACGGTGGAACCGGCAAAGACTGTAGCGCCAGTGGAAAACACTGCGGAAAACACCGCGGAAAAAAACGTGGAAAACGTTGTTCCTCCGATGGCTGGGCTAGTGGCATTTAGCTCCAACAAGTTGAAGAAGACCAAGGTGAAAATGAATCAATCCCTTGGGCCGCTACAGCTATTAATTCAACCCGCGCAGATTCAATCCGGGCTGAAACTCGCGTTCCATGAACCGGCGGCACGCAGGGAGAATGCATTACGGAAGCAGGTTCAAGATAACAAGCCGGCTAGTGGATTCTTCCTGTTTTGGCGCAAGGCCCCCGCCGACCTGAAATGGATCACTCTGAGCCTTCCGGTTGTTCTAGTGGTGTGGATGATGACGTCGGGCCGCAGCCATCCAAAGCCGGCGAATCCGGCTCCGGTGGAAACTTCCGCCAGTGTGGGTACGGGTGAAACAGAAACAGCTGTCCTGCCGTTAAAAGACGGCAAGGGGCAAAAGGCAGCCGGAGAAACGAAAGAAGCCCGCGTCAAAGGCACGGCCGCGCCGGCCCCTTTGGCGCCGTCCCCTGATAAGGTGGAGGAAGGAAGCTGGAGTAAATTCATGCAGCGGGTGAGCTATCGTTCGGCGATCGCTCACGAAGAAGATTTTCGTTCCGGCCTTTCACAGTGGGAAGGGCGTGGGGGGTGGGCCAGCACCTGGAACTATGACCGGAATGGGTTGCTTCGAGCAGGCCAATTGGCGCTGTTCAGCCCTTCACTCGACATGACCGATTACCACTTGGAGGTAACCGGCAGCTTGGACCGGCGTTCTTTTGGTTGGGTCTTCCGCGCCGCGGATATGAACAACTACTATGGCGGCCGTTTGGTGGAAACCCGTCCTGGACCCATGCCGACGGTGACCTTGGAGCGCTTCATCGTCGCCGGCGGAAAGAAGATCAAATCGCAATTCTTTCCCGTTCCCTTGTCCATGCGCGGTGAATCTATTTTCACCGTTGTGGTGGATGTGGCGGGCAATTCATTCACAACATCGGTTCAGGGTCAGATTGTGGATTCATTTAACGATGACAGGTTGACCAATGGGGGAGTTGGATTGTTCGCCTTGAAAGGCGAAGAATCCCGGATATTCCGGATTTCCCTCACACATAATAACGATTTATTCGGGCGGCTATGCGCCATGATCGCGTCGCGCGAAACAATTTCCCCGGGAGGTAGAGCGAAGTGAGCCTAAAAGACAAGTTAATGAAAACTGGAAAAGATACGGAACAAGAATCGCAATCCGTGCTGGCGCGGGCGGTAGCCTTGCATCTGGACGGAAAACCGGCTGAGGCATTGAAGGAATTAGATGGGGCCGTGGAGATCTCACCGAAGAATCCGGAGATCCTTGCCGCCCGCGGTCATGTGCTCTGCCAATTGGAGCAGTGGAAGGAGGCCGCCGATAACTATACAAAGTTGATGGAGATTTCGCCCCGCAACGGCGCGGCTTTGTATAATCTGGCGGTGTGCCTGGAAAAGACGGGCCAATGGGAACAAAGCCGGGCAAGGTTCGAAGCCGTTTTCGCCGGAGAACCAAAGCGGGTGGAAGCCCTGCTGGGACAAGGCATCTGCCTGCTTCATCTGGGGAAGGCCGAGGATGCCCTGCCCGTTCTCGAAAAGTATTTGGCGGCCAACCCCGACGACGAAAGCGCCCAGTTTTCAAAGGCCGTGGCGCTGCAAATGTTGTGGCGGTTTGATGAGGCCACGCCCGTATTCGAGAGCCACTTAACCAAGCATCCCCAATCGGAGGAAACGCTTACGAACCTCGTCGGCATTGCCGTTGCGCGTAAGGATGATTCCGCGTTAAAGAAATATTCCGAACGGCTTTTAAGCCTCAACGCGAAGTCGGAAGCCGCCTTGGAAGGCATGGCCACTTGCGCCTTCCTTCAAGGGGACTATCAAGCGGCGGCCGCCCACTGCGATATTCTTGTGAAAGTTACGCCGGATCACTATGAGCGGAACTTCAATCTCGGCGTTGCCCTGCAAAAACAAAAGAAGTATGCCGAGGCCGCTATCGCCTTCGGCAACGCCATCCGCATTCGTCCCGATGCCAAGCAGGCATTCCTTAATTTGGGTGTCGTGCGGCAAGAGTCTAAGGATTTCCGCGGCGCGAAAGAAGCTTATGAGCGCGCCTTGCAAATTACGCCCGATGTGGCGGATCTGCTGTTCAATCTGGCCACCGTGGTGGAGGAGTTGGGCAACAAGCAGGAAGCCGAGAAGCTGTATCAGCGGGTCATTTCAAAAGATGGAGATTGGGAGCAAGCCTGGTTCCGTCTAGGATACTTGCTGCTTGAAAAGGAAGACTGGAAGGGAGCGGTGGAAGCGTTCGAGACCTGCCTTAAAAAGCGCCGGGATTGGCAGGATGCGCTATCCAACCTTGGTCTGGCCCACTGGAAGTCGCGCAACTTCGACGCGGCCAAACAGATCTATCAGAAACTGCTCTCGCTCGCTCCGGATTCCCTCGATGCCTACCGCGGACTGGCGGCCACCGCAATCGAATTGAAGGACAACGAACAGGCTCTTGAATATCAGGCGCGGTTGATCGATATGGGAGAACGGGGCGCCGAACTCTTCTACAACACCGGCTTGCTGTTGCATAAACAGGGCCACTATGAAGACGCCGCGCGGCTGTATCAGGAAGCGATCAACGAAAGGGCGGAGTTCGCCGAAGCCTTCTTGAACCTGGGGCACGCGATGATGAGTCAAGGGAATGAAGCGGAAGCCAAGAGTTGCTGGAAACTGGCGCTGGAAGCCAAGCCGGAATTGGCGACGGGCTACTTCTAGGTGAACCCGCGCAAACGGAACCTCGAAGGCGAGGAGCTTTTATGTTCCTTTCATATTTGGCGGCCCTGCCACCGGGCCCTTTGCGCTTTTATAAACCTGAAAACGGCGGTTGAGTTGACATGAAAGAGGCAGACTGCTTGAGGCAAAGGCAGTTCCGCGTGCCGCGTATTTCCCCATTTGGGTGACACAACCACGCACCAGCCCCCGATGGCAATCGGGGGATTCCGCGATATTAGTCATTCGCTAATTTGTTGTTTAACCAAGGCTAGTGGCAGATCCCCTGTACTCATTCGGGTCCCGGACCGTTGCCGAATCACCCAAATGGTGGAAAGTGCTGAACGCGGCAATGCATTTATTTCAATTAAAAGACGCCGAGTTTGGCCCGCCTCTGGCTAGCCACGCAGCCTTGCCGCCAAAGCCGTCAGCCACGCCGCGCGCCGCGGCTTGGTTAAGCGCCAATTCAATTTCCCTCCACAGGACCTGGCGATTTGGTCCATCACTTCCGGCTCAAGATCTCCCGGGGGGGTAAAGGTCAGCGTGGCCTGGAAGTAACGCGCGACGCTGGCGAATTGAGTGGCTTGTTCCACTACCTCCGCGCCTCCAATATAAGGCGCGATCAATTGCACGGCTCGCCGTTGGCTCTTAAGCCAATGCATTACAAAGACCAATTCTCGAGGCTCTATCTTAACTTCCTCCGAACCCAGGCGCAGTTCCAAATCAAACGTGCGGCCAGTAATCGAGCGGGCCTTTTCGCGCCGGATTTCGTCGTACAATTTTTCGGCCGAACCCAACAACTGGGCGAACTTCACGGCCAATTGCTCAATTTCTTCAGCCCCAAAACGAACAATCAAACCGCCGCTTAGAGGAAATTCGCGCGAGAACTCCTCCATGATCCAGGATCGCTCCACGGCATCGAACAGGTTCCCGAACTGGGTAACGTCCCCATCACCGACAAGCGCCGTCAGATCGAGAGTAAACTTCGTATAAACCGATGCCCGGCGGATGGAATTCCGCAATTTTTCAAGCGACGCTTCCTCGCCATCCGCAATGCTGAAGGCTGCCTCTATGGTGTAGCCTTCGCGCCAACCAGCGCGAATGGCGGCCCACAAAGCCCAGGCATACGATGCCTCGAGCGTTTCCGGTGAATCCTCGACGTGAATCGGAGCGGCGAGGTTAGCGCGGAACTCTTCGAGCGCGGCCGCATACGCCTCAAACGCTTGCGGCAAGTCCCGCATCGGTTCTTCGATGGCTGTGGAGATCGAAGACAGATTGCCTTGCGGGCGCGGAAGAAAGCCGCGATCAACCTGTTCCCCAAACGTGCGCACCGCCGCCGTATCCCCAGGGCCAAAGGGGATGGCATTCACCACAATCTCCCTGCCGCCGCCGGGGCGCATGCGGCCAATCAAAATAGATTTCACGAAGTGGGCGCTAGCCGGGGCCGACGAGAGAGCCATATGCAGCAAATAAGGCTTGACCGCCCCTGTTGGACTGACTGCATCCACCGCCAAATAGTAAGTGGAGGCGTGAGTAGGATCCCTGACAAGCGAACCCATGAAGGGGCGAACACTTTCCAGGCCGAGGCTTGGGATGCGAGATAGCAAGCGGTTCCGCAATTCCGGCGACAGCGGCTGACGTTCGCCCATCTGCAGAATCAGGTCGGACAGGGCCGCGGCTTCGTTGGCGCGCAGAGGTAGTTCCAGCGGTACAGTCATCATAGTTTTAGATGGCGCAAGTATTCGCGAAAGGCTTCTCCAAGATCGTGCCGCTTTAACGCGAATTCAACCGTGGCTTCAAGGAAGCCCAACTTGTCTCCAGCGTCAAAGCGCGTCCCCTCAAACTTATAACCGTACACCGGACGGCTCCTGAGCAGATGCTTTAACCCGTCGGTAAGTTGAATCTCACCACCCTTGCCAGGCTCAACTGCTTCGATGGACGCAAAAACTTCCGGAGTGAGAATGTACCGTCCAATGATGGCAAGGTTGCTAGGGGCGTCCTCCGCCCTTGGCTTCTCCACCATATTGCGGATCCGGTACAAGCGATTGTTCGCCCCTTTATGCTCCACCGGCTCAGCGTCCACCACGCCATAAGCCGAAATGTTTTCCTTGGGGACTTCCATCAGCGCCACCACCGAGGATCCATAAAATTCATAAACATCGATTAATTGGCGCAGGCACGGCACTTCGGAATCGATCACGTCATCGGAGAGAACCACCGCGAAGGGTTCATTGGAAACAAGCTCTTTGGCGCGGAGCACGGCATGCCCCAGTCCAAGTGCTTCTTTTTGGCGGATATAGGAGACATCGATCATTCCGGAGATGTCGCGGATCTGCTGCAACAGCTCTTTTTTATTGCGCGAAGTGAGCATGTTTTCCAGCTCAAAACTAACATCAAAGTGATCTTCAATAGCGGACTTTCCCCGTCCCGTAACTATGATTATGTTTTGGACCCCGGAATGGATTGCCTCTTCCACTCCGTATTGAATAAGGGGCTTGTCCACCAAGGGCAGCATTTCTTTCGGCATCGCCTTGGTGGCGGGAAGAAATCGGGTGCCAAGACCGGCTGCGGGAAAAACCGCTTTTCTTACTTTAGTAGCCATTCCATTTCATTCTAGCCTGTACCCTCCCATGGAATCGTCGGCTAGGTGCTTTCCCAGGGTATCGCTGGACGCTTTGGTACTGGAACCCGTTTGACCATAGTTCCAGTAATTTGAACATTGCTGAAGACGGTATCGGAAGGCAAACTGTAAAAGCTGGTAACCAACAAACCATGGATAGAGTAGATCAAAGACAATGGGGTGCGAAGGAAGTCGCCCGGCTGTTGACACTTGTTGAAAGTGAGCGCCGCTATTATCAGGAAATTTTGGCGATTCTTCCTACGCCCATAGCCGTGATTGATGCCGAATTACGGCTGATTTCCACCAATCGCGCCTTCCGGAATTATTTCAGTCTGACGGGCGAGGATGCTCCATCAAGAATCGCCCCCGGCAGCGCTATTGAAGGACAGTTGGCTCGCGCGCTTGAAAGCCGGCAACCTGTGCTCGATTTCACTTCCAGATTGTTCGACAAGACCGTGCTAGCCTCGCTTGCGCCTTTAACGAATTGGGAAGAAGGCAGAGAATTGGTGCTGAGTGTGAAGCCGGGTGTGATGGAAGCTCCTTCGTTGCCCGCCTCGGCGGCCGTCATAGAGCCAACGCTCACGCACGCATTGGATCAAGAAATCGCTGGAGAACAAGAAGCGGCAAGTGAGCCATCTGTTGCCACAACTCAGCCTGAAGTAAGCCTGCTTCAACCCGCGAGCCCCAAGGAACCGGAAATCACGCCCGAGCTGGTTGCCGAAGATTTTGTAGCCGCCTCCGAGCCGGAAGACTCCGGGCACGCCGCCCATTTGGGGAACATAC
>JAYVXT010000391.1:0-5971 GCA_043785065.1 Bryobacterales bacterium
GTGGCTCGGAACAGAATTCCGTAGACCACTTTCTTGTTTTGCAAAGCAATGGCGGCAATCTGTTCGGGCACGGTGAACACCACGTGAAAATAGTTGACCGGCAGGAGTTGTACCACACGCGGGTTTCTCCACACTGGCTGCACTTTGAGGCATGTCCACCGAGAGCCGCTGTGCGGCAGTTCTCGATGGCCCGCATCAGCTTGATCTGATGGAGAGGCAAGGCATACTTTTTGCGGTACGACTTGCCGTGACGCCTGCAAATATCAGCCAACCGGACCGGTGGCCCTGTCACGGCTTCTACCTTTTGGCTTTCAGTGGTTTGGGTGGTTTGCTCAATGGTTTGGGTCCGTTGGTGTCCATTTCCAGCAGATCGAGAGGGCCTTTGGTGTTGCGCATGATCACGCTGGAGACTCGGGGGTAGTGCGCTGTCGTGTCGATCCTGCTGTGTCCTGGGAAGACTTGAATCACTCGGATATCATTGCCTGCTTGGCTTTGGTGCAAGTTACACAGAAGCCGCACCCTATCAGCCGCGTGAAGACAGGTTCATCCCTCATCGCCAGTCTAATATAGTCATTTCACTATATCGGGTCAGGGCATTGTTTGGGTGCTCGAAATGAGAAGCGGTCATGTCAACACCAGAATGGAACAATTTATCGAAGGCTTCGTCGGTATAGAGTCTTGACATCCTGCAACAAAGCCTAAATTGCCTGTAAGCCGTTTATTGCCTTGTCCTCGTCCAGTCCATTCGGAATCGTGGACAATATAGTTATCGGCCATGGTCACGCTTACCAGTTTCGAAAAAATGCTTTCCAAACTTTTGGCAATCCGCAGATCACTTTAGATCTAACCCCGCAACCGCACCGGTGCTTGAACCAAATCCACTCTCTTCAATCCCCATGGATTGCAGCATGGAAACGAATAAATTACACAAAGGAGCATTATTATCGTACTTGAATGCAATGTGCTGTCCGTGTTTGAACCGGCCGCCGGCAAGCAGAATAGGAAGGTTGCTGTTGTCGTGAATATTGGCGTCGCCCATATTGCTGCCGTAAAGCATCATCGTATTATCCAGCAACCGCTGGCCACCTTCTTTCTTGCTGGAAAGACTTTCCATCAACTTGCGTAAGAGCATCATTTGCTGCCGGTCAGCCTCTTCCAGTTGCTTAACTTTGTCCGCCGCTTGGCCGTGATGGCTTAGCCCGTGGTAACTATCTGTCGTGTTCTGTTGATCGGACAACTTAAATACGGGCGTTAAAAAGGCATCCACCATGAGCGTCACGATGCGTGTGGAATCGGATTCAAAAGCCAGTTGCGCCATCGACAGCATCAAATCAAACTTCTCAAAAAAGAGTTTCTTATCCTGAATATCCGCTGGCGCGGATTGCGTGGTTATGGGCTTGGGCCGCTGTTCCCATTCACGAGCGGACTGCAACCGCTCTTCAACTTCCCGCACGGATGTAAAGTATTGATCAAGTCGCGCCTTGTCCTCGCCACCCAACCCCCGGCTAAAGCGGCGGGTTTCATCCAGCAAGGTGTCAAGAATACTACCTCGCTCTTCCAATCGATGAAGCTGCTTTTCCACGGACTCCGGGTCACCCTGCACGAACATTTTTTGAAACAGTGCGGTTGCGCTGTCTTCGGTAGGAAGCAGAACGCCATCGCGAGTCCACGACAGGCTGCGATTGGCCTTGTCAAGATTGACACCAAGATTGAGCGTCGGAAAGCGAGTAACCGGACCAAGCTTTTCCGCGGCGTATTGATCCAGAGAAATGCTGTTCCGGAAGCCGCTCTTAAAAGCCCCGCGAGCCGAGGTAAGAAAACAATTGTCGGTGCTGTGCCCGCCCGTCACGCCAGGATGCGAAAGCCCACTGAAGACCGTAAAATCCTTCCGAAATCCGGCCAGCGCCGAAAGATAAGGAGACATTTCATAATGTCGGCCAATATTCTTTGGGAAAAAGTGCTTCCCTAGCACGCCGATATTATTGACGACAACCAACATCCGCGCCGGCGTTTGCGGCGGGGTGGCCGCTGCGAACATGGGCGTCATACATTCCAGCACTGGCAGTCCAAGTACGACGCTGGCCCCACGCAGAAAACGCCGGCGCGGTAACGTTTTCGCAAGGCGTGGATTGTTCGATATGGATTGCATGTTCATAGTTAACCTTGAAAGATGTGGCTTTGAATAAGGGCATGTACCAAATCGCGAACACGATACCCGCGCGCGGCGCAAGAGTCGAGCATCGATTCGATTTCCTGGCGATCGGAAAATCGCACAGGCGTTCCGGTGGCGTAAACAGTGAACTGATGAAGGAGGTTACGAGCAAGCTGGCGTGGATTTGCGGCTAGCAGGGACTTCAATTCCCGAACGTCTTTGAATGTCCGGCCATCCGGTAATTTGCCGCTAGCATCAACCGCCGCGGCCAGAGTGTAACTAAAGTCGTGGCCGGCAGGATCAATACCCGTAACGCGCTCTCCCTCCGTTGTGCCGCGATAGCGGGTGCGCCATCCACCAAGGACGTCGAAGTTTTCCAAGGCGAGACCGGCGGGGTCGAACGCGGCATGACAAGCGGCGCAGGTTTCCGATTTCGTGTGCAGGGCGAGCAAATCGCGAATGGTTTTGGCGCCACGAATATCCGGTTCAACCGCCGGAACTCCTGGCGGCGGCGGGGGTGGCGGTTGACCGATAAGCCGGTCCATAATCCAAGCTCCCCGTAAAACCGGCGATGTGGTGGAACCATTCGCGGAGATTTTTAGGATTGCGCCTTGCGTCAGAATTCCCCCCAGCGGACTGTCGTTCGGTAGAGTGACCTTGCGAAGCGCGGAGCCTGTCATCGGTGGAAGTCGATAGTGCCTGGCAAGCCTGTCGTTGGCAAAGACAAAATCGGATTGGATCACGGATGTGACCGGTAGGTTGTCTCGAACCATGGAAGTAAAGAAGGTACGCGTCTCGGTCTCCATCGATTCGACCAGATACTCATCCAAGCGATATTCCGGATAGAGCCGGATGTCAGGGTCATCCCGCTTGATATAGCGCAAATTTAGCCAATAGTTGGTGAAGGCATTTACAAACCGCTCGAACCCTTGCCCGCCGATGAGGCGGTCGGTTTGCTCTCTAATTATTTGCGGGTCCCACAGCTTCCTGGTGCGAGCAAGATCCAGTAACGAGGCATCAGGCCGCGTGTTGGTGAGGAAATGAGAAAGCCGGGAGGCAATGGCGAATTGATCCTCTCCACGAACCGGCTCCGGCAGAAATAGAAAGTCACCCGAACAAAGAAAGGCTTTATAGCCGGCGAGCATTGCATCAGCGAATGGTTCGTTCTTTTCCAGCCGTGTCAAAATAAGTTGTTCGAACTTTTGTATGGAGTCTTCCGGTACTGGATTCCGCGCGGCTGCATTTACGAAGCGCCGCAGAAGCCTTCGGGCTTCTTGTTTTGGATGTTGGATTTCCGCATTGACGCCGAGTTCATCAAACAGCACGCGATGAGAAGCGGGCGGCCACATTGGGGGTGCAATAGGACCTTCCATTTCAAGCCACCGGAACGCCACGCCAGGAGCCCCATTTGGGGGAAGGGGAGGGAAGCGATAACTTCCTGAAATATTTTGAGCATCGGGTTGTGGCGTTGGCAGACCGAGCAAGCCATATTCAATGGTTTGACCGGCTCCCAACATAACAGTGGTCTCATAGACTCGGAGCTCGGGTTGAATGTCGATGATCCCGCCGGTATAACGCACATCCTCGGCGATGTCGTGGCTGGTGGGCTTGCGGGAACGAAAAGTCATCGGAACAGGCAGAATCGCCGGCTTATACACGAATCCAGGTTGCTGCAAGACGGCATGGGCCGAAAACCGCACATTATATTGACCGGGAGCCTTAACGGCGAAGGACTGTGGATAAGCGCTGTAGGGCCAGCCCGAAGAGCGAAACAGACCCAGCTCAAGCGTGGGATCATGTTCCCCGCTCTTGCTCCAAGTTCTGAATTGTTCGTTGCTGATTTTGATAAATTTTGAGTCTTTGGCAAAGAACATCGATTCGCGGCCACCGGTCATGGATGTCGCCCAAAACAGCTTTGTGCCCACTGCGCGATAGCGCGTCATCGACGGTGGTTCGGAGGTAGTCACCATGGCCTGACGCAATGCGGACTCGGCAGCGTCGAGATACGCGGTGAGCTGCACGCGCGAGATGTCCAGCGCTTCGGAAGTTTTGTTGAAGTGGCGGCTTTCCCGATCTTCGGGCAGCATGTCGCGAATGTCCAGATGCGGCAGGTGTAACACGTCGCGAAGGTTCTGTTCATATTCCTCGCGATTCAGCCGCCGCATTGGACCGCGCCCGTGGACGGCAATTTCAGTGCGCTCAACGGCATGGATTGCGCTCGCGAGTAAGTTCACAAATTCCGCGCGCCGAGGCTGGGGAAGAGCGGTCGCCACGGGAGGCATTTCGCCCTTGTCCACTCGGTCGTGGATGCGAATCCAGCGGTCCCGGTTGGAACGGTCTTTTAAGTCAAATGGCAAACTGCTGAGATCAAGGCCCCCCTTGGCGATCATGGAAGAATGGCATCCAAAGCAAGTTTGCTCGATGATGGGCTTTAGTTTCGGAGGCAGTGAGGCCTGGGCCACAAGAACATAATTCGCAGCCGGCAAAAGAATGCAGATCAGTTTTTGTAATATCTTCGCCAAGGAAGTTCCGCTCAATGTGAAGAATATCATTAATCGTTAGCGTGGGCGGTTCACTGTTTTCTCTTTCAACTTCTTGAACCGCAGAAACTCCTGCTCGCTCTCATCCGGTTTTCCTAGCTTACGATACACTTGGCCTAATAAATAGTGGGGCTCCGAATAAGTCGCATCCAAAGCCACAGAGCGCAGCAGCCAACGTACGCTTTTGTCCCACTGATCCAACTTTGTGAGCGCCTTTGCCGCCAAATAGAAGTTTTGCGCCCCATTGGGATTTCGCGTTGACGCTTCCACGGCCAAATCAAAGGCTTGCCGGTTCTCGCCATTTTTCAACAACAAACCAGCGAGATTGGCATATGGCCAATCATACGAAGGATGTGTTTTATGTACCAGCGCGATGGCCCGTAGAAAGCTTTTTCGCGCCGATTCGGTCTGACCCATTCCCTCCTGGCAAAGCCCAAGGTTATCCCACGCTTTATAAGCACTTGGATTGCGAGTCGTCACCTTTTCAAACAACGCACAAGCTTGTGGGTAGCGTGACCGGTAGTAGTAAATTCGACCCAGTGAATAGGAGGCTTCTTCATTTTCCGGTTCAATGGCCAAGGCGCGCGACAGTGCAGCCTCGGCTTCCTCATCTTCGCCCATCAGGTAGTGCGCATCCCCCTTCGTGCGCCATGCGGCAACAGATCGGGGATGGAGCGCCACTAATCGTGCGGATGCCGCTAAACTCTTGTCGAACTGCCCGGCGAGCATGTGCTCACGGGCCAGTTCCAACATCACGCGCTCATCGTTACGGCACTCCGATGAGGCTAATTCAAGACGCAATGCCGCCGCTGCAAACTCGCGCCGCAAAGACAACTCCGCCGTGTCGGCGAGCAGGTCCTCGCATGGACCTGCCCACAAACACGGCGCAACAACCATACCCAAAATAGCTAACAAGCGCACTGCGACTACCAGGCGAGACGCAACTGTAATTGCAAGCTGCGAGGCCCTTGCTGCGCCCCCGTAATGCGGCCGAATGTGGTGCTTGTGATATCCGTATCAGGATCCCCGCGCCCTGCCCGATTGAATGCATTAAACGCGTCTGCCCGGAATTCGATGCTGCGCTTTTCCAGGAAAACGAATTTCTTAGCGACGCCGAAATCTTCGCCATGGAAAGAGGGACCACGCACGTTCGGCAAGAATCGCGGAGCCGTTCCAAGTCGCAGCGGTACGCCTTGCGCCGTTGCGGGCACCTGGGCAAACGCCGCCGGATTCAGATAGGGCGTCCCGGTGCCGAATGCTACTTTTGCCCCAGTGTCTA
>JAYVXT010000392.1:0-5965 GCA_043785065.1 Bryobacterales bacterium
CTGCCGGGCCATCATCATGGTGGTTTGGTTGTTACCGCTGCGGAATCTCGAAAAGAGGTACTACTTCAGTTCTGTTGCTTGTCGACTCGCTATTTGCCAGCGGCCGTTGCGGTTGACCCAGATGTGCGTGAACCGAAACCGGAAGTCTCTGCTGTTTCCCCGCTGAACGTCTTTGACTGTGGCGCGACCAATGACAACAGCGATACTGCCATATACGCGGATTTCCATCTCATCGGAGGCCCACGCCTCCGTCTTTCGGTCACCGCTATACAGTGCCAGTTAGCCTGCCTTGTCATAACTGCTCCGGTCATCACTAAAACCTTATAATCGTCAGACATAAGGCGATCAAGCATTGCCCTGTCGCCTTTGATCACGGCATCGCGCCGTTGGTTCTCTGCTTGAAGCACCTCTCTTTGCAGCGCATCGGTGTTGGCAGTCATTTGGGCCAACAGATTTGCTCTTAATAAAACTGCGAGAAGAAAACAGGCACATCCGCGCATCGAAACCTCCACTGGCGGACCCTTTTGTAGCTCACGCCCTTCCGAAAATGCTCCGACTCATCCATCCTGAAAGGCTACGCCAAATAGCGCGCAAAGATTTACGCCAGATAATTTGCAAAGTGACAAGTCCCACTACGCCAAGATATCGCGTATAATACTAGATATCCATGTCCTGATATCCAGTAAGGAGGCCGGATGTTTTCTCAAACCACGGAATATGCGTTGCGGGCGGCAGTCTGGCTTGCGCAAAATACCGGTTCCCCCCAAACCACTGCTCAAGTTGGAGAGGCAACCAAGGTGCCGATCAGCTACCTCTCGAAAGTCCTGCAATCGCTGGGGCGCGCCGGCATTGTGCGGGCTGTGCGCGGACTGCATGGCGGATTTGAGCTCGTAGATCCTCCTGAAATGGTTTCCATCCTCGACATTGTGAATGTGGTGGATCCTATCCGGCGTATCAAATCCTGCCCGCTCCATCTGCAATCGCACAGCAAGCAGCTTTGCCCGTTGCACAAGAAAATGGACCAGGCATTGGCCATGGTGGAAGACTCCTTTCGAACCACAACGCTTGCGGACGTCTTGCGGCCCGGTAGTGAACAGCGGCCATTGTGCGAGACGTTTCATTCCATCGCGGGGGTACCCTTATGAGGCCGGGGATCGTGTCGGCGGTTGCTGTAGTATCAATTGGGCTGGCTTCGCCGCAAATGCCAGACTTAAGCGGCTCATTCACTTTTCCATTGGAAGGAAACGCCATCGGCTACGCGGCGCCGGCCAAGCGCGATCCCATAGCCGCGCTGCAACGCAAGATCGACAACGGCGAAGTGAAGCTCGCGTTTGATGAGAAGCACGGTTATCTGCAAGCTGTCCTTGACGCATTGCATGTTCCCTTGGAAACGCAAATGCTCGTGTTTTCCAAAACTAGTTTTCAGTTCGGTAGAATTTCTCCGGCAACGCCGCGATCTCTTTATTTCAACGACGACGTATATATAGGATGGGTTCAAAACGGCGAAGTCGTGGAGGTCTCCTCCGTCGATCCGGATCGAGGCGCGATTTTCTATACGCTAGACCAACGGCCGGTGGACAAGCCGAAGTTCGACCGCCGCGATGAGTGCTTGCAATGCCACGCATCTCCTCGCACCCTTGGAGTGCCCGGCCACTTAGTGCGTTCCGTCTATTCCGACAATGAAGGATTTCCGCAAACGCAAGCGGGTGGCTTTGTTACCGATCATCGCAGTCCCTTTGAAGAGCGTTGGGGCGGCTGGTATGTAACCGGCACTCACGGCGCGGCCCGGCACATGGGCAATGTGGTGGTGGAAGATAAGAACCATCCGGACAAGTTGGATCCGGAGGCCGGGGCCAATTTGGAGTCGCTTGACCAGCTTGTTGATGTCTCGCCTTACCTGACTCCGCACAGCGATATCGTGGCCCTAATGCTGCTGGAACATCAAAGCCGCATGCATAACCTTATTACTCGGGTCAGCTTTGAAACGAAGGTGGCGCTGCGCACCCAAGATGAGATGAACAAAGCGCTGGGCCAGCCCAAAGGGGAGTGGAGCGATTCCACCAAGCGAAGGATCCATTCGCCGTCGGAAGTGCTGTTGCGTTACATGCTTTTTGTGGAGGAGCCGGAGTTGAAGGCGCCCGTGAAGGGGACGTCGGGATTAGAAGAAATGTTCGCCGATGCCGGTCCGCGGGATTCGAAAGGGCGTTCGTTGCGGGATCTTGATTTGCAGCGCAAGACTTTCGTCTATCCGTGCACTTATCTGATCTACTCCGAGGCCTTTGATTCGATCCCTGCCGATGCTCGCAATTACATTCTGCGACGCTTGTGGGAAGTACTTTCAGGTAAGGAAAATGGTCCCGATTTCAAGACATTGACGGCCTCGGACCGCCGCGCAATTCTTGAGATTCTGCGGGAGACAAAAAAGAGTCTGCCGGCTTATTGGTTCAGCGAATAACAAGGCTTTTCACGTAGGTAGAGCTGGGGGATATGCCTTATTCCTTTCGTTCGCTATTACGTTTAGAATCGGGTAGACATGCGTCCTGCCCGCAAAATCGTCATCCTTTGGATCCAGGTCCTATTGTGGAGTCTCGTCTGCGTTTTCCAAACTGATCTCTCTATCTGGAAGGACTTCGGTAAGCTCGCGGTGGCGATGCGCGAAACGCCGCTAACCCCCTTCGTCGTCTTGTTTGGACTATTGATGTTTGCTACGGCTCGCTACCTAAAAGCGACGGGACAAGATGCGGCCTCGTTGTTCGGCGTTGACGGATTGGAGAGCCGGTTTGCCACGCCAACATCGGTGGGCTGGGTTTGGCTCATTCTGGCAATGGCGGCAACTGCGATTGGTCTGGGAATTGCGGAATCCGCACGGCGATACTACTTTGTTCAAGACGATAATTTTTCACAGTTTCTGCCAGGTATCGTCTATGGTTGCCGGGAAGCATTTGCTGGACGCTTCGCCAATTGGGATCCCTATCAGATGATGGGAATGCCTTTGGCTGATTTGGGTACGTATGCACTAACCTATCCGTTCACTTACTTCAGCTTTGGAATCGCGAAATTTCTTTTAGGCGACGAGATGCGTGTGCTGGACGTCTTCTGCTGGCTGCATCTTATTTTAGGATCCGGGGCAGTCTACCTGTTGGGCCGCCAAATGCGGCTGTGGGGGCCTATTGCGGCTGGGGCTGCTATCTGTTTTTCCTTGAGCGGGTATTCCTTAATTGCCGGGCGGAGTTGGTATTACATGACCCCCACCGCACTGTGGCTTCCGCTTCTGATCTTACTTGGCATTCGTTTTGAGCCAGCTCGATTTCGTTGGGGCTGGACACTTGCCGTGGGCGCTTGCACTGGAATGTACTACCATTCCGGCAACGTGCAAATGTGTTTCTACGGTTTGAGTTTCATGGTCATCGTAATCCTGCTCCGCATGTGGAAAGAGCATTGGGATTGGTACGCATTAGTGGTAGCTGTACCCGGCTTGCTTATTGGCGTGGGGTTCAGCCTGCCGCTACTGATCCCGCAATGGAAAGCCACTACCGGGCTTGTTCGGCAATCATTTGGGGAGGGGATTGAACGGGGATTATTTTCCTTGCTGCTGCCAAATCCACTGGTCAATTCCTTGATCTTCAACAAAATGGGATCCGGCTTTGATGGCCCAAGCGGTCAATTCTACTATGCCGGTGGCCTGTTCACTTTTGCCTGGCTTTTAGGAATCGTCGCTATTTGCGTTGGTAACGGAGGTCTTAAGGCGTTTCGCGCCAACCCTCTACTTTCCGTATCGGTCATTGCCTTCCTTTCCGCTCTGGGAAAGAACGGCGGGCTGTGGGTGCTTCAAACCAAACTGCCTGTTTTAAGCGGGTTTTCTCAGCCCGCGAAGTTTCTGCCTTACGCTCATCTATTCACTTTGTTGATTGGAGCCTTGTTCGTGCAATCGCTGTGCAGTCGCGTTGAACAGCGGAGACTCGCCGCAGTCGGAGTATTCGGGCTCTTGGCCGCTTTAATGTTTCATCATGCTTCCATCGCCACCGAAGCGTTTTACCTCTACGGCGACCGGCCCGACTTTAAGCTATCTAGCGGCCTGTTAAACAGCATCGGACAGGAACGCTTGTTTCCCGTGGCGCCGCAACGCGGTCCGCAACCGGAATTTCTTTCTAATCTTCTTTTCAATGTCGGCACCTTGGTTCAGGTCCAATCCATCGACGGCTATGAACCTCTTTGGCGATCGAAAAGCCCGTACAAGGATTTTCAAAACTCCTTCGTTGATGACTATCTCGGAACTCTTCGCACCTATGGCGTGACCCGCATTCTGATTCATGATTCGGTGATCCATCCCATAATTCCCAAAGACAAGAGCCGCATTCCCTATGAGGTCATGCCCGCCGAATGGACTGCCAAGCTTAGCCAGTTTGCCCTGGAAAGAACGCCACTGTTCGTTGGCGGAAAGGCTGCGGTCTACGCCCTGGAAGGTAGCGACCCTATGGCGAAACGCAAAAGCGACGGCGCCAGCCTGCCGGTAAAGATTGATAGTGGCGAAGTAGTAGTGAACGGCGGTGGCTTGGCTGGAGAAGAAATTATGGTGAACTACCTTTGGCGCCCCGGCATGTTCGCCTACGTCCAAGACCAACGGGTGGAGACGCGGCCAGACAAGTCTTCCCGGGTCCTTCTTACCCTACCGGCTTCGGCCAACCTGGTGAAATTGCGCTATGAAGTGGACTGGGGCGGATCGATTCGCGCCGGAATTGGCTTCGTTTTGTTCGGCGGCATGCTTGGCGGATTCTTGCAGCGGAGATCGAAGGTTGCGGGGGCCGCCCAGGGTTGCGATAAACTCGTAGGGCTCGATGCCCTCCACCAAGCCTTGGCTCCGCCAATACTCTGATTTCGTTCCGGCTGAACTCCCTCCGCCGCGGTCGAGCATGATCGACATATTTGAGCAGACGGTTGCCGCTGCTCCCGACTCCCCAGCCATTTTCCACTTTGACAAAACCATCACGTTTGGCGAATTGAACCAAAGCGCGGAACGCTTCGCGGCGCTGTTGGCCGAGTGGGGCATAGGGCATGGCGATTGCATCGCAGTGTCCATACAAAACGATCCCGAGTTTCTAATAGTCCAGTACGGCGCCTGGAAGCGCGGGGTGATCGTTGTTCCCTTAAGCCCCATGTTTAAGGAGAAAGAAATCGGCTACCAACTGGCCGATTGCGGCGCAAAAGCTTATGTCGCCGAAGATGCGATCCTTGACAGCCAAGCAAGTAAGGTGCTGGAGGAAACGGCTGTCAAGAATGTTCTGCCCCTGAGCAATTTCTATCAGACAATAAACCGCGTCCAATATGGCCATTCCATGCGAATGCCGGTTACACCCGATGATGTAGCCTATCTGGTCTATACATCAGGCACGACTGGTTCACCGAAAGGCGCGATTTGCCTCCATCGGCACATTGCATACAATGCCAATACTTTCCGGACTTGGTTTCAAATAGGGCCAGGCGATGTGATCCTGGGCATCGCGCCGTTGTTCCATATCACAGGCATTGTGGCGCAGATGGCTCTATCTGCTTTGGCTGGAGTCCCGCTCATTCTTTACCACCGTTTCGATCCTGGCGAAACATTCCGATTAATCGAAAGGCATCGCGCCACGATGGCCGTGGCCGCTATCACCGCCTATATCGCATTGTTGAAGCACGGTGGCCGGCACGATTGCTCTTCTTTCACCAAATGCTGCACCGGAGGCGCGCCTGTCGCCCCTTCCGTTGTGGAGGAATTCCAAAGCCGCTTTGGCGTCCGCATTCACAATACCTACGGACTAACGGAAAGCAATTCGCCCAGCCATCTCACTCCGCTTGGCGCGCGGGGGCCGGTCGATCCGGCTTCAGGCGCACTGGCCATCGGCTTACCCATCCCAGGTTGCGAGGCACGCATCGTCGATTTGACCGACGCTTCAAAGGCCCTTCCCGCTGGCGAGCCAGGAGAGAT
>JAYVXT010000393.1:0-5946 GCA_043785065.1 Bryobacterales bacterium
CGGGGACTTGTTGATTCACACAAAATCGGGCATTCTCCGGCAACAAAGACCCAAGCTCTACCAAGGGGAAAAGTTGGTGGAGGGCCGCTTCGTGAAAAAATCAGCGTATCGCATTGGCTTTGCAGTAGACGCCTATGACCGGTCTAAACAGCTGGTCATTGATCCTGTGATTGTGTATTCCACTTACATTGGAGGCAATAAAGACGATCAGATTAATGGCATGGCATTGAATACGGACGGATCTGTAATTGTAACTGGAGCCATGAAATCCACCAATTTCCCCCGCCGCGATGGCCTTTACAATAGCAATGATTCCTCCGGCTCGTTCGATATATTTGTGGTGAAACTGAATTCCGCCGGCACCGGCATCTTGTTCAGCACCGTGATTGGCGGCAATCGCGACGATGTTGCTCAGGCCGTCGCCGTGGATTCGACGGGCAATATCTACGTGGCCGGCACAACCACTTCTTTAGACCTTCCGATCACCGCCGATGCTTTTCAAAAGACCAATGCGGGCGGCGCGTTTACCAGTGATACGGAATTTCGAGGCGATGCTTTCCTACTGAAATTGGATCCTACCGGATCAAATCTTTTGGCTTCAACTTATTTAGGAGGAACCCAGGGGGAAGTGCTGAAAGGCATGATCCTCGATAAGGATCAAAACCCTATTCTTTTTGGCTATACGTTCAGCGGTAACTTCCCAGTGACCAATGATGCGTATCAAAAAGCGAATTTGGGGAATAGCGATGGATTTATCGCAAAGTTCAATGCAACGGCCACGGCGCAAGTGTATTCCACATTGTTTGGTGGCAATGGAGCGGATCGAATTGCAGCCATGGCTACCGATAAGGATGGCAATTTTTATCTAGGCGGCGATACCTCATCGAATAACTTTCCTGTTTCTTCCAACGCTCCGCAGAAGACTCTCGCCGGCAATAGCGATCTGTTTTCCGCGAAGTTTTCCAATTCCTGGTCGTTAATCTATTCCACCTATTACGGTGGTTCGGGGACCGAGATCGCCACGGCAATCGCCGTCGATTCGACTGGAGGAGCCTGGGTTGGCGGCACCACAACAAACAATTCTTTCCCGGTGATTTCCGCCTCATCGGTGCAGGATACCTATAGCGGGGGCAACACCGATGGCTGTTTCTTTTCACTCGATGCAGCTGGCGCCAAGGTAAAAACAGCTTCTTTTTTTGGCGGTGAAAGACAGGAAGAGAATGTAAAAATCGCCTTTCATCCCGATGGTTCCGTTCTGCTGATTGCCACCACCGATTCCACCAAGTTTCCAGTGACCAGGGATGCTTTCGCGGTTAGTTCGGGAGCTCGCGATATTCTTCTTGTGAAGCTTTCAGCCGACCTTACCCAGCTGAAATTTTCCACCTATTTTGGAGGAGCCAACAACGATTTTCTGAATGCTTTCATTGTCGATTCCACCGGCGCTTTCTATTTAGCCGGAACCACGGATTCCCAATTTTTTCCAACCACGAAAGCGGCGTTTCAACCCATCTCCCAAGGCGGAACCGATGGGTTTGTGTTAAAGATTGGATCTGAGCTACCCACCCTGCTGAGTTCCGCCATCAGCCCTATCCAAGCTATGCTTGGTGGCCCGCCGGTTTTAACCGAATTCACGCTCACGAGTTCGGGAGCCCCTCTTGAGTTTCGAATTAACTTCACGTCGCCTGGAAATTGGCTCTCCGCAACGCCCGTGCTCGGGATAACGCCCGCTACTATTCGTTTGACGGCGGATCCCACTTCACTGGCCATTGGTAACTTTACCGGGCGCGTCACCATTGCCACCCAAGGGGCGCTTACGAATTCTATTGTTCTTGTGATCCCGCTGGTTGTGAACGGGTCAAATCCGTCTGTCGGCCCGGTGGTTTTTCCTGGGGGAATTGTGAATGGGGCCAGCTTCAAATCAGGCTCTATTTCCCCGGGAGAAATCATCACAATATTCGGAGCGGGAATCGGTCCAGGAGATTTAACCGGAGCTCAATTAACCTCGTCCGGGGCTGTTTCAAAGTTCATTGGAAACACGCGGATCCTATTTGACGGAATCGCCGCGCCTCTGATCTATGTTTCGGCGAATCAGTCCGCCGCCATTGCCCCCTATTTTCTTTCCAACCGGGCGTCAACCAATGTTGAAGTGGAATACAATGGAATTCGCTCAAAAGCAGTGGCGCTTCCTACAAGCACAAGCTCCCCCGCGCTATTCACGATTAATTCCTCCGGTTCGGGATTGGCGGCTGCTTTGAACGAAGACGGTTCCGTGAACGCGCTGGTTAAGCCTGCCAAGAAGGGAGGCATCGTGATTCTGTTTGCCACAGGGGAAGGGCAGACAACCCCCGACGGTGTTGACGGTCAACTTGCCGCGTCCATATTGCCTACACCGCAGCTTCCCGTAACGGTAACTATTGGAGGCAAGAATGCTGAAGTGCTGTATTATGGCGCCGCGCCTGGCTTGGTGGCGGGTGTGATGCAGGTAAATGTTCGCGTTCCCGCCGATGCGGCCTCGGAGGAAAATTCCGTGGTGCTTACCGCCGGAACCGCCGCATCTCCGCAGGGTGTTACCATCGCTGTTCAATAGCGGTTAAAACTGAGCCATGATCAAGGCAAAGACCGGTTTTCGCGTTTTCCGTCTTCAGTAAGCCTGGTCTTAAAGTAAGTTTGGAACAAACGGCGCACCCTCCCAGTGCATCCGAATTACGTCCATGGCGGAGATACGGCAATGAGCACTTTCAGTCTCCCATTCGAGATCGTGAAAAATTGGCCGATGCTTTCGGAGTTAGAACTGCCGCTCGCCGAAAAATGAGAAAACAAAGCGAAGGCAAACTGTGATCCACCCACGCTCAAGAAGTGAGATTTCAAGACGCGGTTTGATTCGTGTTCGCCAGCTCAGCCGCAACTATATACGACGGCCGCGTCATGCCACTCCGCTTGGCCCGCCGGTCAATCTCATCCATCTGGCTTTTGCGAGCCGTAATATTGAACCTCTCGGATTTCTCTTCGATGTCGACGGTAACCAGGAATGCCACGGCGCCTTTCATTGCAGGGTCCTTTGCCAGACCACCTTTAGAGATGTCCCATAGGATAGTGTCAAATTTGTCAAGGTCTTTCTTCCCAGCTTCTCCGGCTCCCACACAATCTAACAGCTCAAACAAAACTTAAGTTGCTTGAGGCCAATGAAATCCATTGAATCCTGTTTACGGATCCGAAATACCGCGCGATTGTAGATGGGTGATGCTGGTCCAAGAAAACGGTACGCGGAATTAGATGGCGGCGCAAAGGGGATCGAACTCTACACGGATGCCGGTTCCGGTGATTCCAGTTGGGCCTAAATAGTTGTGTTTTCAGTCCAGTTGGTATTCCGGGATGGCTCGGGAAGATCGCCACGAATGGACGACCTCGTAGCGCAGTCACAGCGCGGTCTGGCAAAATGTGGCCGATGCGGCTTCCGAACTGCTGCGGAGCTGGTAAAATCAAAAGCAGAATTGCCTGAGGTAGCTCGATTCTTTGGAATTGTGGTGCGAATGTACTTTAAAGACCATAGCCCGGCGCATTTCCACGCTGAATATGGCGAATTCGAGGCTCTCGTTGAGATAGAGACGCTCGCCATTCTCAGAGGAGAACTGCCGAGGAGAGCCATGGCGTTGGTACTGGAATGGGCAGCCCTGCATCGCCAGGAACTGAGAGCCGACTGGGAGCGGGCGCGCGGTGGAACCCCTTTGGAATCCATCGCCCCACTGGACTAAGGAGGAGATATGAAATTGGTTCGCATACGGGAAGCGAAGCCGCTTGGGAACTACCGAGTACAACTCACATTGACCGGCGGTCGCATAATCGAGAGAGATCTTGGACCAATGTTGGAGGGTCCGGTTTTCTCTGAGATTCGGAACGACGAGACGCGATTTATGGAGTTTCGTGTGGAAGGCGGCACGCTGGTTTGGCCCAACGGCGCCGACTTGTGCCCCGATGTCTTGATCTGGGGTGGCTTGCCGCCGACCGATGCTGCCGCGGACGCAGCATGAGATTGGAGGAGAGTCTAGTGATGGAACCGACCGGAAAAGCTCTGCGGCCACACCAACCCGCATTTGACGGCGACCGTCTACTCTCACGCGATGGCTAGTCATGACGATCTCGTCGCCGATGCGTGGAAGAGGTTTCAGCAGGCGGCCAAGGGCAGCGCTCGGCATAAACGCGTCCGCAAATCTGCCTAGCCCCGGCCTTGCTGCTTCGCCGAAGGCCGTTAACATGGAAACCGACTGGAAGGGGAGACCATGATCGACTACGCAGAAATCGAAGGCCCGAAGGAAATTCGGCAGCTAAACGCGGGCCTCTCAAAGCGGTTGAGAAAGGCCCTCACTCATACGGAGAATCGGACTATTGGATATCCGCAGGGAAGCTTCGGTGCCAAGGTTTATTTCAGGTCGTCCCGCGGGAGTGACGTCTTCTACTGGAGCAAGGGTTCGTTTGATGACGAGTCGGTAGCCTATAACTTTTTTGGTCACGGCGTGCCGGGCTCCAAAGCTCCACTCAATATTGATGTCCAATTCAATCTTCAAGTCGTCGATTTTTCTCGCAAATCCGGTGGGGCGTTTCTTCGGTACCTTCCGACAAATTCAGTCATTCTGGCACACCGGGGCATTGCGACGCTCGGCCATGGCCGCGTTCGGAAATCGATCCTGTTTACCGAAATGGATGCGACTCTTGAGGCTAAGACGTCCGGCGGCATGGCTGACTTTCTCGTAATCGGAGAACTGGAATCCGCAACGCTCATCGATGATATCGACGAGTTCTCCTCGGAGCTGAGACGCGCGGCCAGAACGCTCAAGAGCAACAGCAATGGCGTGCAGCAATCTGACCAGCAGGGGCTTTCGAGACAATCGGCGAAATTAGCTGCCAGACTTCGCGAATACTTCGATGAGTTCAGCGGACAAAGGCGCAGTGGCGGCGGAAGAAAATCAATCGCCGACTGCTACCACGGTAAGGTAGTCCGGGCTATTCGTGATGGGTTTGACGGCTCTGCCAAAGCACTCAAGAGCGTGGCAATCGACCTGACGGTTCTGACCTCCCGTCACGCTTTTCTTTTCGAGGCGAAGACATCAGCTGATACTCAGAGCATCTACACCGCTATCGGACAGCTTGCCATCCACACGCCTCGGGTTGCCGAGATTGCGTCCGGCCGTCCACTGGTCAAGGTAATCGTCCTGCCAGAACTTCCTCCGGAGCACTTGTGCAGGGTAATCAAGGATGAACTCGGCATCAATCTACTGACCTTCACAAGGTCTGCGCAGGGGGATATCACAGTCGATGGCTTGAAAAAACTTCAAATGTGTTAGCAAGTGTGAGCAGAAACGCTCTAAATAATTGAAACATGGTAGCTCTAACGGGAATCGAACCTGTCGGTTCACCCCAGTCCAGTTGAGTCTAAGTGGTTTTAGTACAGTTGGTATTCCGGGAGGCTCCAGAAGACCGCAACGAACGGTCGAGGTCACAGCGCAGCCGTGATTTTGCGCCCCGTTAGCGCGGGTGGCGTGGAAGGGGCGCTGACGGCCAATCGGGCGAGGCTGTTGGCAGTGCCGCTGGACCGTTCACTCCCTTTGTCCGAACACGGTCTTGGAAGTCGAGAGACAGAGATATAGCTAACCGGAGCACTATAAAGTGATCAAATAGTCGAAGGCGATGCTCACGATCCTGTGGCCATAAACTTCCAGGATTCTTGTGGTACGCGCCCTCTCAGCTCAGTTCTCGTAAACGGCACTGCTGATGTGGCCGCAATGGCGGGCCGCAGATCACGCAAGATAGCGACGGCTTCTATTTGCGTACAAGGCTGGGTATTCATGATAAGCGTGATCGCCAAATCCAATGGTTCATCGCTCGGTGCGCTATTTACCAAGGCGGTGACCAATTCCTGTTGAGTCGGCGTCAGAGAATTCATAAGCGGTC
>JAYVXT010000394.1:0-5943 GCA_043785065.1 Bryobacterales bacterium
TGCAAGCGGCGTTGGTCTTCTTGGAAGGGTGCGCCGTTGACGCCCGTTCCCTGCCTGAAGATCAGACGTATGAAGTGATGATGAATATCGCGGCGCACACGATGGGGCGCGCCGATTTAGCGGAGCATTTTCGCCGCTCATTGAGCCCCGACGAAGTTTAATACTCACTTCACGAAGATACCTGCCCTATCCCACTTCTCAATCGTTTCCTTGATTAATTTGCCAGTTTTTTCCACCACGGCGGCGAAGTATTGATCGGCCTTGGCCTGATCAAATTTCACATAGCCTTGTCCCGGTTGGTACAGAATAATGGACGAGGGAAACGGATAGGCGGACCACGATCCGGCCGGTGGGCGCGCGGTTGCCAGGGAATCAGAATAGCGCTCAGGGTGCACCAACTTTCGGTCGATTGCCTGGATGAAAGCATTTTCGTTCCAGCCCGCATGGCCGCCATCTTCGCCGAAAACTTTCAACGTGATGTCGGAACAGTAAGCCCACCAATTCACCACCAGAGAGCGCACTTGCCGTTCGCGCCCGATCTGTTCGGTAAGGTCATTCAGCACCGCCGTCTGCGGGCCTCCGTGGCCGTTGATCACAATAATGTTCTTGAAACCCTGTTGGGCCAGGCCATCCAGGATGTCACTCATATAGGCGCGGTACGCTTTTTCGCTGATGGTCATTGAGCCGGCATAGGCGCCCAGTGATCCGGTAATGCCATAGTTCACGGGTGGGGCAATTAGAGCGTTCAGCTGCGGGGCCAGCTTGCGTGCGATGGCCAGCGGCGCAGTGTTGTCGGCTCCATTGTTCGCCACGCCGTGCGCCTCAAGCGTGCCCGTTGGCAACAGAACAGTCTTGATTTTCGAGGGCACAAATTCGCGGAACTCCATCCAGTTGATGTCATTCATTTCGCGCGTGGATTGGGCGAAGGCAGGCAGCGTTAAAGCGAGTAACAAACAAATACGCATGCTTGCCAGTTTAGCGGGCAGTGATAGGGGCGCGCACGCCTCGGCCGGGTTTCACGCCTTCTTGCAGCTTTCCGTTGGCCACCACTGCCTGGCCGTTAACCAACACAAATCGCATTCCAATGCTGGGGATCGCGGGCTTGCCGAAAGTGGCTTGGTCGATAACGGTGAGTGGGTCGAAGACCGTGATGTCAGCATCGGCGCCAACTTTGATGCGGCCTTTGTTGCGCATCGCGGGCGTGCGCTGTTCCAGGCGCTGGGCAGGCATGATGGTCATCTTACGGATCGCCTCGGGCCAATCAATCCAATGTTTTTCGCGCACATAACGCCCGAGCACTCGAGCATAGGTTCCAGCGCTCCGTGGATGGCCTTTCCCGTCATCAAGGCCCCCATCGCTTGCGATCATCACAAGCGGATGTTTGATGGCTGACTCAAGGGCGATGTCCGGGATCATATGCATGATTACATGTCCGCCTTTCTTACGGTATTCGTTGAAGGTAGTTTCCGTCAGGCGTTCGCCGGTGGCAACCCATTCAAGGGCGCTGTAATCGACCCCCAAAGTATTCTGCCAACCAGGTGAAAAGATGGCTGAAGCGATGTCGGTAAGCGCGGCGTTGTAGGAATAGCACTCGGTGGAGATATCGACGCCATTGGCGCGGGCTTCAGCGATCACCGCCAGTACTTGTGGCGTTTGACGCAGGCTGCTGGAAGTTACATGAACCATGTGCACCGGAGTGTTGGTGATGACGCCGGCGGCGATGATTTCCTCAAGAGCATTCAGCGCCGTCTTAGGTTCCTGGCTTCCCATGCCCCGCACGTGGATGAACGCCGGGGACTTCACTTTGCCGGCCGCCCGGAACATCTCTAGAATCTCCCAAACTGAGGCCCCTGGCGTGTATTGAATGCCGAAGCCCAAGCCGAGAGCGCCACGAGCCAACCCCGTTTCTATGCGGCGGCGCATGGCCGTAATTTCTTCTTCGGTGGCTGACTTGTAGGCTCCATCGGCGCTTGGGACCAGGGACGGACTGGGGTCGTGCATGACTTGCTTTCTGCTCGGCACGTGGCCGATGGTGGCGCCGTAATTGACCACTTGGCCTGGCTCGCGCTCGCTGTAATACCGGTCAATATCGGCCACGCCAATTTCCAATTCCAAGGCAGTGGTAACGCCGTCCTGTGCTTTGAGTCGATAGTTTTCGTCGTCCTGGCCGTGCGAGTGGAGATCGATAAAGCCTGGCGCGACGATGAGTCCAGTGGCGTCATAAGTTCCTTTGCCGTTCAGCGGCGAGGTGGAGATCGCGGCTATCTTCCCTTGCTGGATGCCGACATTGCGAATGCCATCCAGTTTCGATTCAGGGTCGATGACGCGGCCATTGCGTAGCACGATGTCATACTGCTGCGACATGGCTAGCGGCGCTACGAGAGTGATCAGGCTAAGGAGTTTTTTCATCGTGTTTGCCTTTCTGTAAGTGCGTGTAGAAGCCCAGTTCATGGCCACACAGCGCTTTGGTTATGAATTGAATTTGGCCGGTGTGTTCGCTGAAGTGGCACAGCACGTGGTAGATGCATTCCAGGTGCGAGCCTTCGTAGCCTTGCACCGTGGTGCGCAGGACCAGATTGTCCGCTGTCTGAACGGCAAGCACCTTTTGAGCCTCTTCAATGGTGGATCCCAGCAACAAGCGCAACTCTTCGATTGAGGCAGACCCGCGCGCGTTGAACTCCGCGTCACGATCACGATCAAAGGACTGCTTGCCAACTCCCGAAACAATCCATTGGCGGACATTGCCGCAAAGGTGCAGAACCAGGTTGCCGATGGAGTTTTCATGCTCCGCTCCGCGCGCCCAGATTTGTTCTTCGGTCAGCTTGCCCAGGCACACAAGGATGCGCTGGGTCATCTGGTCCAACTTCTTTGCGGAGTAGTCCAGAAAAAGCGCCGTCACATCACTATTCATATGAACAGAGTATACAGCCTCTTATTGCGACTTTCGAAAGCGTTGAATTACCTGGTGAACGTAGCGCTGCGTTTCCACGTATGGTGGAACTCCGCCGAAACGGTCAACCGCACCGGGGCCTGCGTTGTAAGCCGCCAGCGCAAGCGCCAATTGGTTCGGACTGCCTTCGTATTTCAGCAACAGAGTACGCAACAAGCGAGTGCCTGCATCAATGTTCTGCGCCGTGTCGGACGGGTCAGCGCCCATATAGCGAGCCGTGGCCGGCATCAACTGCATGACGCCGATTGCGCCCATGCCTGAGCGCGCTTTTTGCTGATAGCCGGATTCGGCGGAGGCAACGGCATGAATCAGACTCGCGGGAAGACCGTGGCGTTCGGCCGCTTCATTGATCATGTTGTGGACGGCGGAAAGTGACAAGTCATCCTCCAACGCTTGCGGCTGAAGCGCCAATACCGCAGCTACGGGAGCGGCTTGCGGTAAGTACAAATCCGACTTGTCGACAATCGTGGTCATGCCGTTTTTCTGAATCAGGAAGACATTGCCCCCTTCAACGGAACGGGACTCAACCTCCAATCTAAGGCCGTTACGAAGGATCACAAGTTCGGAAGCAAACAAAAGCTTGGTTAGGAAGAAGAATGAAAGGAGACGCATCAAGGTATACAGTTTTTATCGGCAGAGGGAGTAGGTACAAGTATTGGGAGCCTTTCTTAGTACCACACGTGGAAGGCCTCAGTACTTGGACTATGCCGGCCATGACCAGCCCAAGCGCTAAAGGCGGCTTAGAGCTTTTTCAAACATTGCGGCGGAGATCTCCGGGCTGGATGGCCAATGGCCTCGGCGCTGTCCGGCGTGGGTTTGGTATTTATCCAAGTGGTCGGGGTCGGGCTGCACAACGTTGGTTCCTTCGAGGAAGAGCAGCCCCACTAGGTCTGTTGGCATGCGCAGAACAAACTCTTCGGCTTGTTCCAGCAGCGAGCGGAGGCGGATCATGGTTGCCGCTGGGTCGACTGGCGGGTCACTTGGAAGGCTCTCAAAGTCTTCTGCTCTATAGCGTGCAAGCCGGCGGATTTCATTTATAATCCCTTCAGGCGTGAATCCAAGCGCCTTGCCGGCGGAAGCCCATACAGCCGCGCCTAACGGAATGATCCGGTCATGAGCGGTCAGCAGGTCAACGATATCCCTCGGCTCGCGCCTTCCATAGGCGGCAGCCACTTTGTTTGTGGCCAGGTCGACCGGATGCAGCATATAGCCGAAGGTCGCGTCTTTAATTGTTGGAAAAAAACGAAAATCGCTGTCCATTACCCATTCAAGTTTTGTAGTCTCGCCGTCTCGTTTTGCAAATGCTGCCTGAAACATCGGGTCGCGGCGAATCCATTGAATGGTGTAGCCGTTACTGCCTAACAGTTCGCTGTCCTCCTGCGCAGCACGCTTGACATGAACTTCCTGGTCATGAAATACATCAATGTCGCCTGAAAAGCGCGCTGCATTGTGATTTAGGGGCGTGCTTCCGGCGACGTAACTTTCAGGGTCCCGGTGAGAAGCAAGAAGGCTTAGAATGTCAGCCTGGATTTTAGACAACGGCACGGCAGGCCTGTTCAATTCGCTCTGCCAATCGCCGCGAATCCAGGTTGCCTTCAACGCGGAGGGCGCGGGTGATGGCTAGTGCATCGGCAACGGACGGATTCTGGATGGCCTTTCGATTCCACAGGGCAAGTGGGCCGAATTTTTCGAAGGCCTCGTTGTAAAGCGTTACGTAGTCTTCCTGTTGTGCTGTCTGCACCATAATTCCGAGTTTACCAAATAGGGGAAGTGTCCGCGAAGTCGGCAAAATAATGTCTTGCTATCTTCCATGCTTCCGTAGTTGGGCCGCCGCTCCGTCGGCGTGCGACTCTCAAGTCGCGAGCGCGAGGCTTTGCCGAGCTAGTCCACCGAGTGAAATCCGCGGGTCAAACTTGAAAAACATCAATGCCGGCAGAATACCGTGGGCATTTTGATTGTGGGGAGTGCTTCCCGCCACATAACTTTCCGGGTCGCGATGAGACAACAGAATTTGCAGAATTTCAGATTGAATTCTAGATAAGGGCATGACAGGCTTGCTCGATTTTTTCCGCCAAACGCCGCGCTTCCAAATTGCCTTCCACGCGAAGACTTCTTGTAATTGCCAGCGCATCCTGCGGCGTCGGGTTAGGAACAGGGCAGCTACTCCATAACGCCATCGGCCCAAATTCCTCAAAGGCTCTGAGGTAAAGCGTTACGTAGTCTTCCTGTTGTTTTGCCTGCTCGCTCATAATTCCGAGTTTAACAAAGCCGTGAATTTCTAGGGCAGTTACTGGGCGTTGTAATGGCGTGTTATCTACTATTGATGTAGGTGATAAAATTATCTTGCGGCGACGCCTAGGCGAGCGTGCATACAAGGTCGCCAATACGGACCAAGATGTCGCCTGTCACATCCTTAATCGTCACCACCCGCGTAAATAAGGCTAACACGGCGCAGTCGTTCCGTAGAATCCGCGCGCCAAAACTCTATGATCTCTAGCCCCCGTCTCTTACGTGAAGCGGTGTATTGGCTAACGTCTAACATGTAGGCTTCATAAAGCTTCCCTGGTCTGCTTGAAATTGTGACTCGCGAACGTACCTTGTGAACTAGGCGCAAATCAGTTAGTTCTTCAATGCGATTAGACAAATTCTGCTTAGCGTCTTTCTCAATCAAGAAGCAGTTGGCATTGGCCGAACTCAGGCAGAATTCACGAATCTTGCCGAATTCATTCTCGATAGGAAGTTCCTCATCTTTAAAAGTGTCCCGACTCAGCTCTTCTCTTTTGTATTGATCGTATTCTCCGGCCGCTGCGTTCACGTCTTCGACACCGATTTTGGGTCCTCTCGCGCCTGACTCGCGGTTTCGTGCAACGCCAATTGAGCGTCGGAAAATCCCCAAAAAATCTCGGGCGACTCCTCCTGATGCTAGTACAAGGCGGTCTAATGCACCATCAGTGAGAATATCGTCTATCTTTAATTCAGCCGCATCAAAAAAT
>JAYVXT010000395.1:0-5930 GCA_043785065.1 Bryobacterales bacterium
CGCACGCCATACGGGGCTCCGGGGGAAGTGACAAAGCAACCCTCGCCCCCGTCAATTGTCCCGTTCCCATCTAAATCAAAACCACGCCCGGGAGCGGGAAACTCGATTACCCTCCCGTCGGATAGCGTAAACAGCACAGAAGTCTTCGGGCCAAACCCATGCCCCACCGTGTTCATCGCCACCACCGCATAGCCCGCCGCGTTGGCGGAAGCCATGATCGTCGGCATTCCGAACCGGCTGTCGGTAAAGCCGTGACCCGCAATCAGGACCGGATACCCACGCGGAGGCATCGGCGATTTCGGCAGCCACACATGGAAAAACACCTCTTCCGAACCCGTTGGGGAAGGCGCGGTCAACGTGGGTATGTTTGGAATCGAAAAAGTCTGCCCAATAAATCGCGGCGATTTGAAGGATGCGAACGCCACGCTTCCCACGCCGAATTGCGCAATTAAAGCCGGAGTTACCGGAAGCGCCGTATCGGTGAATTGAGTCCCTGATGCACTTGTTTGCTGATGAACCGTAATGCTCTGGACGTTCGCCATGGAAAGCGTATTAACCGCGCCCGTCCGCGTGAATTCAACCGGAGTCTGATTCACTACCGGCAATACCTGCTCATACCAGGCGGAAGCCGAAAGGGCTGTGTAGATGCTGGCTCCCACCACCCGCCTTGAACCCAATACTGACGCCACCCGGCTCAACGCATCGGACAATTGCTGGCAGTATTCGCCACCCAATTGCTTCGCCAGACACAACGTAAACCCTTCATCGGCTTCCACCGCGTCACCGGCGCGGTCTCGCACAGCGTCGGTAATTACCACCAGATACCGGCGCGAATGTTCCAGCATATCGTCGGGTTTGGCGTAGGCCGTGTTGGTGGCCGGATCGTACACCACTTGATTGATCGCCGTGGCCAAACCCACTGGGCCAAGATTGAATCGACCTGGCAGCACGGGATCCAGCCAAACGAAAAACACGCCATCGCGGAGTGTTTCGGGATTGATCGCCGCGCTAAACTTCACGCTGAGCCTGGTAAAAGGGTTGAAACCATCCAGTTGGTTGATCGCTGTAATCTCCGCGCAATCGCTGGGCAACGCCTTGCAATCCGGCAAGGGCAGATTCATTCGTCGACCCGTCCTTTGCCGCGCATCCGCCGTCGTCAGAAAGTCCGAAGGAAAAGGCCCAACCTCGGGACGCGTAGGGTCAAACTCAACCCGCACACCACGGCTAAATCCAGCGGGCGCAAGCACGGCCACAGCCAATACCAAGGATGTAAGTTTCATAAACGATTATGGGCTCAGATGCATTATACGAATACCATGGTGTAAATAGATCCTTGGGAAATAAATATATTCAGAGCGTGTAAAGCAGTCGCGCTATCCTGATAGTTCAACCGTGGAAGTAGAAACCCAATACACGCAATTTGATTCTCTAAATCTCGACTGCGGAGTGACCCTCAACCCCGTCGATTGCGCCTATCAAACCTATGGCCAGCTGAACGCCAACAAGACGAACGCCATTTTGGTTACCCACGCCTTTTCTGGCGACGCGCATGCCGCCGGCATTGACAAGGACACCGGCCAAAAAGGGTGGTGGGACAACATGATTGGCCCGGGCCGCGCTTTCGACACGGAAAAGTATTTCGTCATCTGCGCCAATGTTCTTGGCGGTTGTAAAGGATCCACTGGCCCGGCCTCGCTTGACCCGGCAACCCACCGGCCTTACGGAATGGGCTTCCCGGTCATCACGATGGCCGACATGGTGCGGCTGCAAAAGAAGTTGATCGAATCGCTGGGGATAAAAAAACTGCTTGCCGTGGCGGGCGGTTCCATGGGCGGCATGCAGGCGCTGCAATGGGCGGTTCAATATCCCGACTCCGTTGCCGCCGCAATTCCCATTGCCACCACCGCGCGCCATAGCGCCCAGCAAATCGCTTTCAACGAGGTGGGACGCCAGGCCGTAATGGCCGACCCCGACTGGAACGGCGGCGAATACTACATCGGCAGGCCCCCGGCCCGAGGCCTTGCCGTAGCCCGCATGGTTGGCCACATCACTTATATGAGCGACGAATCCATGCGTCAAAAATTCGGTCGCCGCACGCGCGAAAACGACGACATCTTCGAGGTGGAGAGTTACCTTCGTTACCGGGGCAGCCAATTCGTCGATCGCTTCGATGCCAATTCGTACCTATACATCACCAAAGCGATGGATCTGTTCGACCTGACGCACAATGGTGACATCACCCTCACCGCCGCGCTTGAATCGGCCACCACGCGCTTCCTGGTGATCAGCTTCACTTCCGATTGGCTCTACCCAAGCTACCAATCGCAGGAGATCGTCAATGCTCTGCGCCGCCGCAACCACGATGTGGCCTACTGCGAACTGGAATCGAATTACGGCCACGACGCCTTCCTGGTTGAGGTCAAGGAGCAATCTGAACTGGTGCGCGGATTCTTGGCTAAAACGTTTAAGGAGATGAATCGCTAAATGGCCCAGCTTGCGGTTCACAACGAAATCATCAGCAAGATCATAGAACCTGGCTCGCGGGTGTTGGACCTCGGTTGCGGCGATGCTGACCTTCTGGCTTGGCTTGCCGATAATAAAAACGTTGATGCCCGCGGTGTGGAGCTCGATGCGCAAAAAGTGCAACGCGCCATCTCCCGCGGTGTGTCGGCCTATCAGGGCGATCTGGAAGAATGCTTGCACGATTATCCCGACGCCGCCTTCGATTACGTCATCCTTAGCCAGACCTTGCTTGAAGTCCGCCAGCCTCTAAAAGTGTTGAAAGAAATGCTGCGCGTGGGCAAACGCATCATCGTGGCGTTTCCCAACTTTGGGCATTGGAGCGTCCGGCTAGCTCATCTTTTCACCGGCCGCGCCCCAAAGAACAAACTGTTTCCGCACGATTGGTACGACTCACCCAACATTCACTTTTTGACGGTGCACGATTTTGAAATGATGGCCGCCAAGGAAGGCTGGACAATGGAGCGCAGTATTTATCTGGCCAGTTCAGAACCTTTGAAAATGTTTCCTAACTTTTTCGCTGAAACCGCAGTGTTTCTGATCCGGCGATAATCCACAGCGAGCCATCGGGCAACAGAACTCGCCAGATTTCGCGCAACGCTTTTGGCGAACATTGGCTTGTTTCTAATAGCACATGATGGAACTGCGTGGGTCCCCAAGGAATCTCTTCCAAGCCCCCGGGATGAATCATAACATTAGGAAGATCGCGGCAATCATGTCTGGCGGCCATCACCGCTTCTTCGTCCCCCATCGCCACGATCGCCCCGTGCGGCACCAGATCGGAGAGGGACCGAAGGCGCTCAGCGCTGGGAATTTCCAATAGCAAGACACGATCTGTAGGTTCAAACTTCATTTTCGGGGGAAGGCAGGCCTCTGGGCCAAAGCTCAACTACTCGCTCGCCAGCTGAACCAATTCCTTCTCCGGCGCCTTGCCCGTCAGCACCGCCTCCGCATCAGCCGCCGTGAACTCTCCCACCTTCGAAGAAATATTCATTGAACAGAATTTTGGTCCGCACATGCTGCAGAAGTGCGCATCCTTGAATCCATCTTCGGGCAAGGTCTCATCATGCATAGCCTCAGCCGTCTCCGGATCAAGCGACAAATCAAACTGTTTGCGCCAATCGAAGCTAAACCGCGCCCGGCTCAACTCATCATCACGATCCCGCGCCCCAGGACGATGCCGTGCAATATCGGCCGCATGCGCCGCTATGCGGTAAGCAATCAACCCCTGCTTCACGTCTTCCTTATTCGGAAGACCCAAATGTTCCTTCGGCGTAACATAGCAAAGCATGGAGGCCCCATACCAGCCAATCATTGCCGCGCCAATCGCGCTGGTGATGTGGTCATAGCCCGGTGCAAAGTCCGTGACCAACGGCCCCAGCGTGTAGAAAGGAGCTTCGTAGCAAAGCTCCTTTTCCTTCTCCACCTGCATTTGAATCTGATCCATCGGGATGTGACCCGGGCCTTCAATCATCACCTGAACGTCGTATTTCCAGGCTTGTTTCGTCAATTCGCCTAGCGTTTTCAACTCAGCAAACTGCGCCTCATCGCTGGCATCGGCCAAGCTACCCGGCCGCAACCCATCGCCCAACGAAAAGCTAACGTCGTACTTCTGGAAGATCTTGCAGATTTCGTCGTAGCATTCGTACAGGAAGTTCTGCTTGTGGTTCTTCACCATCCACTCCGCCAGTATCGACCCGCCACGGCTCACGATTCCAGTGATGCGCTTGGTCGTCAGAGGAATGTATTGAATCAGCACTCCGGCATGGATGGTCATGTAATCCACACCCTGCTCAGCCTGCTCCTCGATTACGTCCAACATCACGTTCTTGTTCAGATCCTCAACGCGGCGCACGCGCGAAAGAGCTTCGTAAATGGGCACGGTGCCAATCGGTACTGGCGAATTGGCGATGATCGCTTTGCGGATCTTCGCAATGTCGCCACCCGTGGAAAGGTCCATCACCGTATCGGCCCCGTACTTCACCGAATAACGCAGCTTTTCGAGCTCTCCCTCAATATCGGAGGTGGTGGACGAGTTCCCAATGTTGGAATTGATCTTGCACCGGGACGCGATGCCGATCGCCATCGGCTCCAGATTCGTGTGGTTTATGTTGGCCGGAATGATCATCCGCCCACGGGCCACTTCAGACCGGATCGTTTCCGCAGGTACCTGCTCGCGCTTGGCGACGAACTCCATTTCTCCGGTAATGAGTCCCTGCCGGGCATAGTGGATTTGAGTCTTGATCTTGTCGTTTTGGCGGGCAGCCTTCCATTCGTTGCGCATAAACTTCATTATCCCATGGAGTGGAAGTGTGGCTGGAGTTAACTTCATTACAGGAGGGGTCGCAACAAGGCTGCGCAAGCCGGTCCGTGCGGACGGGCTACACTTGGACCTTCAAGTTGAATAGGTACAAGGAGTCGTTGTCCGCGATAGACGCCTCCCTATGTTTTACCTTCGGATGAGTGCATTTCGAAACCTCATCGCTGTTTTACGGGAATTATCGCCGTGAAGATGCAGGAGACCCACAGGGCAGATAGGCAGGGAGTCTGGAGGCCCGCTCATTTCAGTACAAGCGATTCCCAATCCTGCAGGACCACCAACGCCGAACTTTCGCCCGGGGTCGTTGAAGGAATCACGAAGCGCTGGCCATCGGCGGAAACGTCGAATGAGACAACCGAGTGCGTCGTTGCGCGAGCTTCCGCGTCAATCGTGAAAAGCGGCTCTGGCCGGCCTGCGCGGACACCGGCCGGCGTGAAAGTGAGCGTCACGGCATAGACTTGTCCGTCCGGGCCCAGATAATACAGTTCCCTGCCGTCCTTGCGCCAGCGCAAGCATTGTGCCCCCTGGCGGGATATTAAAAAACGTTCCCCGGTGACACGGAGCGAGTCATTGCCGCGGTCCAGCGCCTGCATGTAGATTTCGGCTTTTCCCGATTCATTAGAAAGGAAAGCCAGCCATTGGCCGTCCGGGGAGAACACAGCGTTATATTCGTAAAACGGCGTGGAGAGGAGTGGGATTACCTTGCGGTTACGAGCCATGTCGATCGCGAAAACGTCGGACGGAAAACCCTGGGTGACAGCCGGTAGGGTGGAGTTATTGTAGAGAACGAAGCGACCGTCCTGCGACCAGTCGGTTGGATTCGCCATTCCGGTATCGGGCATCGGTTCCTTATCGGGTACGCCGTCCAACGAGCTGAGAGCTAACCTCGGGAAGGAATGGTCGTCGATGATGTGGACCAAACGGCTGGAGTCGGGTGACCAGACCGGTATGTGCCGGATTTCCGGCCCGTAAATTACCTTCCGGCCGGCTCCCGTCTTTGCGTCATACAGCCAGATTTCGGGCACACCGCGCTCGATGTCAAAAGGCACAGCCGCCAGCAACCGGCCGTCCGGCGAAAGTCGCCCATAGC
>JAYVXT010000396.1:0-5923 GCA_043785065.1 Bryobacterales bacterium
GAATTCCAGAAAGCGTGGCCAAACTACCCACCCGTCTCCAGGCTAAGTGGTCAACTTCTCGTGAGCATACCCGGGTAACTTCTCGCGAGCGCCGAAGCACTAGCATTGGTTAAGTTAAGTTAAGTTAAGTTAAGTTAAACAACAAATTTAGCGAATGAGGAGTATCGCGGAATCCCCCGATTGCCATCGGGGGCTGGTGCGTTGTTGTGTCATCCAAGTGGTGAAATACGCCGAACGCGGAACTGCCTTTGCCTCAAGCAGTCTGCGTTGATTGGCGACTCAACCGCCGTTTTCAGGTTGATAGTAATGGAAAGATGATCTACGCCGGTGAAGCCGCCGGATACATGCTGCACTTCCCGGATAGAAGGTGCGCCTACTTTGCGCGAGATACGACGGTGTTTTCCGATATGGCCTTAATTCGAACGTTATACGAACCGGAGTGGGCGTTCTTGCCTAGCGGCGATCTTTTCACCATGAGCCCGAAGGAAGCGCGGCTGGCCTATGAGTTGGTGAAACCGAAGAAGGTAATTCCGATGCACTTTGGCACGTTCCCGCCCTTGACGCTCCAGCAGTTGGCGGAACTAACGAAGGGATGATGGAAGTTTGGGCCCGCGAGCCCGGCATCGCCGTGAATTGGTTGTTTCTCAGCCGCCCGCCGCGGCCAGAGCTTGCTCCAATTTTCTTAAATCCGCGAACTCTTGGGGAGTATGCGAAGCCTTCTTGATTTCCGCTATGGCAGTTCTTGCCTGCTCCAAATTTCCAAGCTTCAGAGCACAAATAGCTATGCCCTGCTGGTAGCGCACCAACATATAAGATGGGGGCTTTTCGATCTTTCGCAGTTCGCTGAGCGACTCGACGAAATTGCCCATTTGATAAAGCACGGAGGCCACGCGAAGGCGCTGTTCATGGTCATCCGGCTCTATCTCCAATTGGCGCTTCGCCATGGAAAGGAATAACGAAAAGTTGCCTGTGTTCAGCAGCAGCGAGGAATAGTCCTTAAGGATTCTTGGGTTGCGGTAGCCCATATTGATGGCTCGCGACATGCCATCCATGCCTTTCTCTGTTTGACCGGTGGAAGCCCAAATAGAGGCCAAGGCTGCGATCGGTTCCGGCCGCGAAGGATATTCCTTCATAAGCGCTTCCAGCTCTTCGATACCTTTGGCCGGGCCCTTGGCTTGCAGAAGGGTAGCTAGCGATAATTTGGTGGTGAACTCAGCGTCCGGCAAGTGGGCCGGAGCCGCCATTTCTTTCTTAAGCTTTATCGGGACCAGCGCCAGACGAAGGCGGCCCCGGCCAAGATAGGACATCAAGTAAGCTTCGACATCGCTTGGCGATTTGGAGTAAGCCTTTGCCAAAGCTTCTTCGGCGGAATAGCCGGAAACGATCAAATTGAAAAAAGATTCAAAACCAGGCCGGAAATCGTCACTGAGGCGCAGCATGTGAGTTAGCGCCCAGGACTCGCTATAAAACATGCCCATACGGCTGCCTTCGATGTACCAAGGCGAGTTTCGAGTGGCAGAAAGAATTGTTCCCAACGGCAGGATTTCTGCGGCCAAAAGACGCTGCGTTCTACCGGGAGGTGGGGCGCCGATTTGAGTTTGGTTGCCTGCCGCTTTCAAGGTGGAGAACAGGTCGGCGAAACCCTCTTCGAGCCACAGCGGTAAAGTGACGCGTGACCGCCGGATCAGCAGGTGGACATATTCGTGGAGCGCGATTGTGTATAAACCCTTGGAGGCGGCGGCCATAACGATGTAATCGGCATCGGGCGCGGTGATGAAGAATGCCGCAGCCCCGTTATTAAAGCGATATTGGGCATATTGCTTTTCGTCGGCGAATAGAATGATCCGGATCGGGATGATGCTGGTGGAAGCTGCCTGGTTGAGTTGTTGGAAGAAATTGGCGACTTGCTCAAAATGCTGCAAGGCCTCACGGCCCTGAACCTCGCCGGCCGTGGTGATTAATTCAAAGTTATCGGATTTGAGGCGGAGCCATTCCGCGGAACTGGGTTGACAACTAAGCAGCAGCTGAAACAGCAGACGAACGAAGAGCCAAATAGAATCTTTAATGATGTTCCGCCGCTGGTGCGTTATGTTCGGCGGGCGGCGCGGCTTTAGCTTTCTTCTTTGCTTCGTCACGATCCTGTTCTTCTACCCAGGTTAACTTGCCGGTGGAAACTTTGTCGCGTGAATCCACATCGAGCAGGCAAAATCCAAGAAAAATACTAAGAAAAACCAGCGAGCCGCAAAAGATAACGGCGTTTACCGGCTTGTCGTCCTTGAGATGCATAAAAATGAGGGCGACAAGAGAGGCCTTGATGGTTGCAATGAACATGGCGACAACAACGTTGGCCGAACCGAAATTGAAGTAAGAAGCGACAACCGTTATGCAGGTGAGAACCAGGAGAATTGCCAGGGTGCCCGCGTAGAGTTTTGTGTGATCGTGATGACTGGCGTGTGAGCTCATTTTTCGATTTTCCTAGCTGATCAGATAAAGCAGAGGGAACAAATAGATCCAGATCAAATCGACCAAATGCCAATAGAGGCCGATGAGATCAACAGGAGTGTAGTAGGCGTTGCTGAAATCGCCCGCGTAGGAGCGTTTCAGGACCCATAGCAAGACCGCAATTCCACCGAGGATGTGAAAGCCATGGAGGCCGGTCATCATGAAGTAGAAACTGAAGAAATGAAATTCGCCCGGAACCTGAGGACCCTGATAGCTGTAGAAAGCTTTGAAAGGCAGCAGCCCTTCATGATATTTGTGGCTGTACTCAAAATACTTAACAATCAGGAAGATGCAGGCGCAAATGATGGTGACCCATAGATTGCCGATCAATTGCGCGCGGCGGTTTAGTTTCGCGGCTTGCACGGCCATTACCATAGTGAACGATGAGACCAGGAGCACTACCGTATTGAGAGCCCCTAATTCGCGCTGCAAATGATGATGCGCCGATTTCCAGGCTTCGGGAAATTTGGATTGCATCATTGCATACCCTACAAACAGGCCACCGAAGAGCAACACTTCGGTAACCAGAAAGAGCCACATCCCAATTTTGGATGCCTCGTTCTGTTGTTGGGCGGTTGCGAAATGGTGCTGCTGGAAAGGGCTGTGCCCGGCTGCTTCTCCATGACCCTGTTCAATGTTTTCGGCGACGCTCATTTACGCCTCTCCCTGGGGAATATTTCTATAGTCATACGGCGCATGTCTTAAAACGGGAACATCATGGAAATTGTGGGTGATTGGCGGTGACTGCGTTTGCCATTCGAGTGTCGTTCCTCCCCAAGGATCCATGGGGGCATTTTTCGGTCCACGCAAGGAGGCGAGCAGGTATCCGGCCATGAGGAAGAAACCGGCTCCCAATATCCAGGACCCAAAAGTGGAATACATATGGAGCTGTTGGAATTGGTCCAAGTAATTGTAGTAGCGTCGAGGCATGCCCCGGCTGCCTAATACGAATTGGGTGAGAAACGTGACATTAAAGCCGACGAAGATCAATCCGCAACTAATGGCGGCCAACTTTTCGTTGTACATGCGTCCGAACATTTTAGGCCACCAGTAATGCAGGCCGGCGAGGAATGCGATGACAGTCCCGCCCATCATGACGTAATGGAAGTGAGCGACGACAAAGTAAGTATCGTGGAGGTGGATGTCGATTGAGAGCGACCCCAGAAACAGACCAGTAAGCCCGCCGATTGTAAACAACAACAGGAAGCTGATGGCGAACAGCATCGGCGCCTTCAGCGTGATACGGCCCTTGTACATCGTGGAAACCCAGTTGAACACCTTGATGCCTGAGGGAATGCCCACGAGGAACGTAAGGAAGGAAAATACGGCGTTGATCAATTGCGATTGGCCGCTGGTAAACATATGGTGTCCCCAAACGATAAAGCTAACCAAGGCGATTGCCACCGAACTGAATGCGATTCCGCGATAACCGAAGATAGTGCGATGTGAGAAAGTCGGGATTACTTCAGAGATGATTGCCATGCCAGGCAGAATCATGATGTAGACGGCCGGGTGGGAATAGAACCAGAAGAAATGCTGGAACAGAACAGGATCGCCGCCAATGCGCGGATCAAATATCCCGATGCCAAAGGCGCGCTCGAGTCCCAACAGAACCATCGTGATTCCGATAACAGGGGTAGCCAAAACTTGAATGACCGAAGTAGAATAAATGCCCCACACGAACAATGGCATTTCAAACCAACCCATGCCGGGAGCGCGGAGTTTATGAATCGTGGCGATGAAGTTAATACCAGTGAAAATGGAGGAGAAACCAAGGGTGAACACTCCCATTGCAGTGAGGGTGACCGCGCCATTAGTGGTAGTGGAGTAGGGAGTATAGAAAGTCCAACCCGTATCCACTCCGCCGCTGATTATGGCTCCGAGCATCATCGTGGCGCCAAGACAATAGATATAAAAACTAGCCAGGTTCAATCTGGGGAAAGCGACATCTTTTGCCCCGAGCATCAGTGGCAGAACGAAATTCCCCAGAGCCGCGGGTATCGACGGGATGATGAAGAGAAAAACCATCACTGCTCCATGCAGGGTAAAGACACGGTTATACATTTCCGCGTCCATGATCGTCCGTCCCGGATAAAGCAGTTCCAAGCGGATAGCCAGTGCCAGCATGCCGCCGACGAAGAATGAAAGGATGATGAAAAATAGGTACATCACACCGATGCGCTTGTGATCGACGGTGTAGATCCAATCGCGGATCCCTCGTCCGTCGCTTAAATAGTCGATTTCGCGGTGTTCCGATGCGGTATGAATTGGTTGATGTAGTACGTCTGCCATAGCGCTCCTTTACTTCAAGCTCTTTATAAATGCGATGATTCCGTTGATTTCGACCGGCCGAAGCGATCCTTGGAAGGTTGGCATGACTGGTTCGAAGCCTTTGACCACTTTTGCTTGCGGCTCCAATACGGACTGCCGGACATAATTTTCGTCCACAACGCCGCTGGTGCCGTCGGCGAACTGTTCGGTTTTGCCCCAAATGCCCTTGAACGAAGGACCGTCGCCTCTGGTTCCGTCCAGGGAGTGGCAACTTTGACAGCCACGAGTTTTGTAAATAGTTTCCCCGATCAACCTTGGATCCATCGTTTTATACTCAGGCGGGCCTTCGAGTTTAAATTCTTCGTATTCGGCATCATCCATGACCTTTAGCATGGCCAGCATCCCAGAGTGATCCTTGCCACAGTATTCGGCGCAGAATATTTGAAATACGCCTTTCACCGAGGGGGTAAAAGTCATGTACACATATCGGCCTGGGATGACGTCTTGTTTAATTCTCATTGCCGGAATGTAGAAGGCGTGGAGCACATCTTCACTATCCATTACCAGCTTAATCGGTTTGTTGAGTGGAACGTAAAGGGTGCCGCCGCCGGCCATGCCGTCGGGATACTCAAAGGTCCAATTCCACTTTCGACCGCGTACGTGAATTTCCATCGAATCGTTCGGAACGGTAAAAGCTCCTAAATAAGTGTTGAAGCCCCAGAAGAACAGGACGAAACAGAGCAACGAAGGAACGATCGTCCAGAGCATTTCAAGGAAAAAATTGTCAGTAATATGCGCAGAACGGCGGGTTTCACCCGGCTTCAACCGGTACTTGATCGGGAAATAGACAGCTAAACCACCAACGATGATGAAGAAAACCAGGCAAAGATAAAAAACGAAAAAATAGAAAGTATCAATATCCTTCGCGTGTTCACTGCCCGCAATAGGTAAAGTGGACCGAAGCCATTCGTTCATTGTGCCATCCTCAATTTGTCATTCTCGGCCTTAAATAAGCGCCAGAGAATCACACCTAAAATTACAACACCCAGCGCGCCGCCGCCGCGCATCAGATTGGTGGCGAAAAAGACATACGATCTTGCATTGGCGTCATAGTGGAAACAGTACAGCAGGAGTTTTTCAAACGACAGTC
>JAYVXT010000397.1:0-5897 GCA_043785065.1 Bryobacterales bacterium
CTGCGTGGACCGCTCGATACTCCGCGAATCGACGCCGAACTTGCTCTATATCCTCCCGGTATACCTCTGATGAGTCTGCCATAAGTTGCTAAGGCCTCCTGCCTTCGACACAACTTATCAGCTATTGGGAACTGTAGTCACGCACGCTTGCCGGAAGGACACAGTGCATTAAAAATTGCAATCTGCTCCTCCTGAGTGAATGGGTCAGTCTTTGGTCGCTCTACGGTTACTGGGTCAAGATGGATGACCGGATTCTTTACTATAAAGTCGGAGTGGAAGCAGTACCAGAAGAACGACTTGAGGATTTCTTGGTCTCGGCGGCGGGTTGTATCGGCACCAGTCCAGCCGTCTCGAAAGGCGACGAGATCGGGCAGTTTCACGTCGGCGACGTTGAAAGCTTCGGCGTTCCAGAAAGACCTTCAGGCGGTCGGTGAGCAACCCAATCTTGCGTTTGGTGTCATCCGCTCTTTTCTCTTTCAGTTGTCGGTAGGATCGGATGGCTTCTGCAACGCTGACATGTGGGGCTTCTTTTTTTACCCCGGCCTCTCGCTCCAGTAGCATCTCGGACGCAACGCTCCAGTTCCGGGTTCGCAAGGTTTCTCGTAGGGGAACACCGTCTGGGCCGACACCCTTCAGATGGATCGGACACTTTACCTTGCCGGGGCAGTTGCGATCAGCTTCGGACTTGAGCGGACACCCCCGAATGAGCTTGCCAGCTTGGTCGTAAATGGGCTTTTGGTGTCTCCGCACCAGTCTAAGCATGTCCCAATTTAGCATGGAGCGGGTCACGCCAGAGTCACGCCAAAAACAAGAAAGGCCCCGAAGGGCCTTCTGTTTCTTTGTTTTGAGTGAGTTGCGGACGATAAAAGTGGTGGAGGCGGCGGGAATCGAACCCGCGTCCGAAATGACTTGACCTGCCAAGACTACGTGCGTAGCCAAATCTTGTTTCTCAACCACCGCCTAAAAATCTGGCAAAACAGCGGCAGTCCAGTCTGATTGATCTCGATCTCAAGCCCCAGACGGAGACTATTGACCTATCCCGCATTGATGACGCTGGTTGGATTCGGGGCGGGCCCCAAACCGGCAGCGGCTACTTAATTACTTAAGCAGCGTATGCAAACTGCGTGTTGGCAGTTGTGTTTTTCCGATCGTTTTACGGGAGCTCGGAACCCGGCACGCCTCAACAAACCAATTCCATCCCGTCGAAACCTGTTCGCCCCCTCTTGGGAAATGCTATCTTGTTCCACCGGACAACTCTAGTCTACCACCTCAGTCAATCAATCTCATTTAGTTGTGGTTTCCCTGATCGAGCAGGTCCACAACACTATGATGCGAGATTCAAGGCGTGGGTTTCTAAAACGTACGATGGATCCACTATGGACAGGAGCCGTTTACTTAACCAAGCCTGCTGCGTGCAACTGCCGCCAGGGCTCAAGCACGCACACTGTTTTGCCTTAACTCGATATTCAAAAAGTCGCTCCTGGAGTTTATGGCGACATCGCCACGCTGCTCCCTAACTTGAATTGCAATGCGGCGATTTTTGAGAACCACGAGGATTGTGATCGCTTGGAGCATGTGAAGCACCAGACGCGGCGGCTGTGCGAGAATTTTCCTGGTGACCGGAAACAAAGCCTGACGTGTATTACGGTTCCGTCCCTCAGCCCGATTTCGGAGGAAGAAAGAACACAGAAGTTTTGGAAATCCGATTCAGCCCACCGGGAGTTTTGTTGCTTTGATGCTGTTTCCAGTAACTGGGCAGTCGGGCCAGGGGGCCCTCCGTGGACCAGGGGTCCGCCCTACAAACGCCGACTTATTTTAAGTTGCGATCAAAAAAGGCCGTCATCGCCTCAAGCATGTGCTTGCGCGCGGGCCCGGAAACGCCGTGGGCTTTTTGCGGATAGATCATCGTCTCAAAAGGCTTATTGGCCTGCTGAAGCGCGTCTAACATTTGCATCGAATTCTGAAACAGCACGTTGTCATCTTCAATATTGTGCACGATCATAAGCTTCGCTTCCAGGTTCTCCGCTTGGTTGAGAGGGGAACTGTACTTATACCCGGCCGTATTCTCCTGCGGCGTATCCATGTAACGCTCGGTGTAAATCGTGTCGTAGTGCCGCCAATCGGTGACGGGGGCCCCGGCCACTCCCGCCTTAAAAAGTTTCGGCACATTGAACAACGAATAGAGCGTCATGAATCCGCCGTAGCTCCAACCGTACATTCCCATACGATCTTTATCGACGAAGCCCATTGATACCAATTGATCCACGCCGGTGCGCTGATCCGATAATTCCTGTTCGCCGAGCCTGCGGAAAACTCGCGATTCCCATTTGTGGCCGCGGCCCGACGACCCATGATTATCCAATTGCCAAATGACATAACCTTTGTGCGCCAGCGCTTGTTCCCAACTCAATCCGGTAAATGAATTGCGAATGCTCTGCACTCCTGGGCCACCATACACCACTACGATTGCCGGATATGTTTTCGCTGGATCAAATTTGGCCGGCTTAATCAAGCGAGCGTACATTATGTCACCCAGATTGCTTTTTACTTCCACAATTTCCGTCTTCAGAATTTGATATTCGGTCAACACTTTGCGATCGGCCTCACGCCAAACCGCAAGCTCTTTACCGGCGCCGTCATGCACGGTGCGGCGCGATGGCTGCGTCAAGTTGGAATGCGTATCCATGTAAAACGCGCCGTTGGGACTCATGGAAATTGCGTGGGTGCCCGCCACTTTGGTCAACTTCAAAGGCGAGCCACCATCGAAACTCACGCGATACAGATGACGTTCCAATGGGCTGACTTCAGAGGAAACGAAATATAAATTCCGCCCTGCTTCATCCACCGCCGCTATGTCCGTTACTTCCCAATAACCCGCCGTCAACTGCTTGCGCAACTCGCCATTCAGGGAATAGAGGTACAGATGAGTGAAGCCGCTGCGTTCACTGCTCCAAATGAATTGTCCCGACTTAGGAAGAAAGCGCAGGTGGGAGTGAACGTTTATCCAAGCCCAATCTTTTTCTTCAAGCACCTTGCGGGAGCCCCCTGATTTCGCGTCCATCGCCAGCAACTGAAGCACGTTCTGATTGCGGGTCAGCTTTTGGGCGAAGATTTCCTTGCTATCCGGCGTCCAATCCACGCGGGCCAGAAGCATGTTTTTCATCTCGCCCAAATTCATCCATTTAGTTTCGCCGCCGGTTGCACTTACCACTCCCAGTTTTACATCGGCGTTCGCGGATCCGGCTTTGGGGTATCGTTCCGGTTCGTAAACCGCGCGATTGGAGGATACAAAATCCACGTGCGGGTGCAGCATCTGTTTGCTGACGTCGAATTGCATGTAGGCGATAGATCCGGAATCCGGCGACCACCAAAATGCCCGGCCTAAATTCAGCTCTTCCGGATAAACCCAATCCAGCCGCCCGTTGCGCAGCAAGTCCGATCCGCCGGTGGTTAAGCGGGTCTCCTTCTTGGTGGCGATTTCGATTGCATATAAATCGTTTTCACGGCGAAACGCCACTAGTTTTCCATCCGGGGAAAGACGGGCGTCGCGCTCCTCCGCTGGGGTTGCCGTCAGTTGAACCCATCCTTGATCCCAGAAGAACAAATCCCTTTCCGAAGGATAAAGGAACCGTTTCCCATCCAGCGTCCACTGCATTTCCGCTTCCCGCACCCGCCGGTTTTCCCAATCGAATTGCTTCTTTTCCGGGGCTTCAACCACCAATTCCTCAAGGGCTTCCAGATTTGCCAGCTCTGTACGCTTTCCGGTGGCGGCATCGTAAAGCATCAAGCCTTTTCCTTCGGTATAGGCGAAGCTCTTTCCATCCGGAGTCCAGACGATTGAGCCGCCTCCACCGTCGCCGCGGCCTCGCGCCCCCGAGACAGCATCGAGAGTGACGGGTTTCTGCGACCAACCCAGGGAATGCGTTAAGGCTAGCAAGGCAATTAATCGAATGTTCATGGCTAATGTTGATAATAGCAATCCCATGGCTACTGCCCTCCAGGCGGCCTTTGACTTTGCGATTTGTATGGATGGCGGCGGCCCCACTCTTGCCAATCCATCGTTAACCCCAGTCCTGGTTTCTCGCTCAAGACCACATGCCCGCTCTTCATCTGGGGGAATGTTCCTTTGGTCAAGCCGGCGAATGTTAAAGCCATTCCCTGATCCCATTCCTGCATTAGAAAATTGCGCACGCCAGCCATGGAATGAAGCGAGGCCAAGTGGGCTACCGGCCCGTAATACATATGGGGAGACATCTCCGCGCCATAAATTTCTCCTAATGCGGCGATCTTACGAATTTCGGTAATACCGCCGCAATGGATCACGTCGGGTTGTAGGATTCGCGCGCCCTTGGCGTCAAGTAACTGTTTGAATTCGTAGCGCGAAATTAGCCCCTCGCCACCGGCTAAGGCCACAGGGCTATGCGCGGCAATTTCGCCCAGCGCCTGCGGCATCTCGCGCCAGGTGGGCTCTTCGATGAACATCGGACGGAATGGGGCCACGGCTTTGGCGAAATCAATCGCGGAGCGCACGCTGAAGGTTTCCCACATCTCCAGACCGATTTCAAGATCAGGGCCACCTCCCCGGCGCACTGCTTCCACTTCAGCCACAAGGCGCTGCAATCTTTCCGCCTCGCCGCCGCCTTTGGGTAACACCCATTTAATGCAAGTCCAGCCTTCAGCCTTGGTCTTCGCCGCCAATTCCGCCAATTTGTCTGGCGTTCGCGGCTCCATGCCGTGACTCCAGTGACTGTAATAGACGCGCATGGGCCGGGCCTCTTCGGCCCCCAGCAATCGCCAAATAGGTTCGCCCAGCCGTTGCGCTTCAATGTCCCAAAGCGCAATATCGACGGCGGCAAGCGCGGTCATCAGGATTGGGCCATTACGATAGCGCGAGAATTCGTAATATGCTTTGTTCCAATGATCCTCAATGCCGCCGGCGGGCTTTCCAACAAGATAGGGTGCGAACCATTGAATGGCTTGTTCCACAATTTCCACGCGGCCGGAAACGGAGCCCTCCCCAACGCCTGTGATGCCTGCGTCCGTTTCAATTTCCAGGAACAGGTAGTCGCGGTTGCCGATGCTGTGCTTTCTGGTGGTGAGCCTTTTAATGTTCAGCCGTTGCGCCGCGGCAAGCAACGGCATGGCGGTCATCAACGAGCGCCGGGAGAGTTTGACGGAAAATGACATCTGTTGAATTTTACCGGAAGCGGCTGGGGGTGCACCCGAAGGTCTTTTTGAATGCCGCGATATAGGCGCTAACGCTTGCGTATCCGCAATCGAGCGCAGCAGTTGTAACGGAGCCTTCCGATGTGAGGGAGCGCAGTGAAATAAGCATTTTCGCTTTCTGGCGCCAGAGGCCGAAGCTCAATCCAGTTTCGGATTGAAAGCGTCTTTCGAGCGTACGAGGCGAGAGGCCAAATTGTTTCCCCAATTGTTCGATTGCCGCGTCAGACGTTGGATCTTCCAGTATGTAGGTTGCAACGGCCGCCGCTTGTTCGTTGAGCGGCATAGGCAACGATAGGGGCAGTAATGGGGCAATTCGGATTTCTTCAAGGAGAACACCCAACAAAAGTTGATGCGGCGTTTGGCGCGAATCGAGCGCTCCTATTTCCACGATCCTTAGAATTAATTCCCGTAGAAGTGGGGTTACGGATAGCACCTGGCATTCCTCTGTTAATGGGGCGGCAAGCCGGGTGGGTTCAAAATACAGCGTGCGCATTGCAACGCCGCCCCACATTCGAATGGCATGAAGGCATCCGGCAGGGATACAAACGCAGCGTTCGGAAGGAATGATCCAAGAGGCCCGGCCCGCGTGGACCGTCATCGCGCCGGTTGTTGCGTAAAGCAGCTGATGCCAGGGGTGCGAGTGCGGCTGGATGACGTATCCACTGGTCAAA
>JAYVXT010000398.1:0-5888 GCA_043785065.1 Bryobacterales bacterium
TCAATATCCTTGGTGGTGAGCGGGTCGCCATCAAAGTGATATTCTCTCCAGAGCAAGGGTGGCATGGGGGGCAGCGTTGCAGGTATGCGGGGCGGTGTATTTGAATGGCATTGGCGGCGCGGCGCAATTTTATGCGCGGACGTTGGATAAGGTGTATGGCGTGCATTGGATGGAGTTCGGCGTTCCCGAGGCGATGTGGCATTTGCATGCCACGGACTTTGTGGCGATCATGACGATGGATGCGCATGGGAACAGCTTGCATAAGGTAGTGGAGCAGGCGACGCTTGCACGATTGAAAAGCCAATGCGCCTAGAATTGTTGTCACTCCACCCACCAGGCTGTCGTTAGCGTATGGGTAGCCTTGCAACCCGGAATTTATTCCGGCCAGTCCAAAAACCATTGCGAAATACGAACCGAAAAACGGCTTCACAGAAGGAGTATACAAGAAGCGCTCATCCATGGATCGAAAATGCGTGGTCAATCGTTCAGCAATTTGATGTATCGCGCGGCGCCTCTTGGCCACCACTTCCGAAAACTATTCTCCTAAGGCTCTACAATAATTAAATCGTGGCTCAACTTTTTGCCGGCACTTCCGGCTTCGCTTATCCAACTTGGAAACCGGACTTCTATCCGGAAAAACTTGCGCAGAAAAAATTCCTGAACTATTACGCAACCCGCCTTAACGCTGTGGAGATCAACTACACGTTCCGGCGTCTGCCATCGGCCTCGACACTTGAGGGATGGATTTCGGATACACCTCCCGGATTTGTGTTCGTGACCAAGGCGCATCAACGGATCACGCACTTTGACCGGCTGGAGGTCACTGAATTTTCGCAAATTTTCTTCAAGGCTATTGATGTGTTGCGTATCCGGAAAAAGCTGGGCCCGGTGTTGTTTCAATTGCCGCCGAATCTGGCCGTGGACCTGCCGCGGCTTGAGGCATTTCTTGAATCGATCCCCAACGACATTCCTTGTGCTTTTGAGTTCCGGAACAAATCCTGGCTGGCGGACGCGGTGTATGAGGCCCTGGAGCGCAAGCGAGCCGCATTATGTTTAGCGGAGTCGGAAAAGCTAGTTGTGCCACAACGAGTGACCGCTCAATTTGTGTATTTCCGGTTGCGCAAAGAAGAATATTCGGCGTCTGAGTTGGCTGAGATTGCCGGGAGGGTAAAAGGGTTGCTGGCTGACGGCAAGGATGTCTATGTTTTCTTCAAACACGAAGAATCTCCCGCCGGTGCGCAATATGCTGAAGAACTCTTGAAAACGTGCGGATAGATATTAAGTCGATTACTGCACTGTGAATGAACCCATGTTCGTAAGCCCAACTGAAGCTCCGGCTTGGTCGTTCGTCGCCAGGAACACTATTTTTGTGCCGCGGAATGATGCGGAAAAAGAGATGGGAACGGACCACGTCAAGTTGTTGCCCGCGCCCGTAATAGTGACCCCGGCCAAATTGATTGTGCATTGGTTGTTGCTTATGGTTCCGCTTCCGATTGCCGCGCTGGAAAAGCTGCCGCTCGCTTGATTTAAGTAAATGACGCGGTTTGGGCGGTCCATCAAGAGGAAGCATGCTCCATTGCCGTCTAGCGCCGAGTTGATCAACGCCTGCGACGTGCCGAGGTCCCCGAAACCGTTGGGATCGGCTACATTGAAATTGAAAGTTGCGCTTGAGCCGCTTCCAGCGTTGGGCGTAAAACTTGTAAGTGTGGGAGGTTGATTGGCGGACTTCGACATGGTTCCTAAGTAGATGAACCCCGAGTTTGTTTTGGCTTGGTCGAACGCCAGCGCCCAGATGTATCTGAAACCGTTGGCAGCCGGCTGCAAGGTGATTTTTAGCTGCAGTGTTAGCGTAGTTCCCGATCCGGAAGTGATGAAATCGGATCCGGTAATGCTGCAAGTACTGTTTGAGGCGGCCGCGGAAGATCCCAATGGGACCGTAGTCCAGCTAGCTGTGCTGTCAGAACCAAGCGAGACAGTCCTCCCAATCATGTCGACGGATAGATAACATGCATTCACTCCATTCAGCGTAGTGTTTACGACTATCCATGCTAAAGAGATGTCGGCGTATCCATTGGGATCGGACATCGCGATGCTAAAGGCAGTCGGTGTTGTTGTAGCGGCAATTACAGGAGTGGCTGAAATTGTGGGCGGAAGATTGACGGAACCCAAAGTAAAAGTACCTATATTTTGCCAGCCGCTGCTAACAGCCGCTTGGTCGGTGACATTTCCGAAAATGACCTTGGCCCCGGTGAAGGACGAAGAGAAATTGATATCCACCGAAAGTGAAATTCCCTGAGTGATTATGGTGCTCCGAAACGTAGACAACGGAATTGAGCATTGTCCATTTTGCAACACGGTGGAACTACCCGCCAGCCCTGATGGTCCTACTCCAACAGTGTCCATCCAAACCAGGTTTGTTGCCGCTGCATAGGTAAAGTTGCAACTCCCTGTCCTTATTGCTGTTGTGTTTATAATGACACTCGCCGAGGCGACATCTACCGCTCCGTTGCCGTCAGTGGCGGCGAATTGGTATGTCCCTGAAGATCCGCTGCCGTTGCTGGGAGTTACGGACATTTTGGGGACTTCATCCAACTTGAGAAAAAACCCGCCGTTGGTTCCCGCGTTAGAGGGAATCAAGGCGGAGGCTACTGGAAAGTCGGTGGAGAAAGTCTGGCCAACCAAGTAAGCGAACTGAAAGCGATCTAAGGCCAATCCCATTAATTGGTCCGCCGCAGACCCCCCAATATAGGTCATTACGTCCAGACCTGCGCCGTTGGGTCTCAGCCTGCCGTAGAACACATCGTAACTTCCCCGATAAGTGGAGTTTGGAATCACATCTGTTACCGGCAAATTGCGTGAAGTGGTTGTACCTGCAAAATGGACAGCATTGCTGCCATCCACCGCGATGGATTGAATTGAATCGAGAGCCTTACCTCCCAAGAAACTGGAAAAAATAACCGAGGAACCGTCGGCGTTTAATTTCATCAAAAAGCCATCCTGCGAGCCTCCGCCAAAGAGCGGTTGCACAGAACCGATGGTTGTCGCGAAGTCGGAAGAGCTGGTTACTCCTCCGGCATAGATATTGTTGGAGCTATCCACGGTCAATGCATTTACCTGTTCCGGACTAAACGTTCCGCCATGCGAACCTCCAATATAGGTACTGAAGGTCAAGGTCTGTCCCGACGGTCCGAATTTAGTAATAAAACCCGCCTGCGCGCCGGGCCGCACACTTTTCAATGCGCCGGCCATAGGCAGATTGAAAGAATTGGTAGAGCCGGCAATCGAAACGCTGAAGCTGGTATCCACCGTGATTGACAAAGCCCGGTCTTCATTGTTGCCCCCGAATAAGGTGCTGTAGATCACAATCCCGGTGCTTTGATAGCTGGAAAGAAACGCGTCATTTCCGCCTGCGTTCACAAATTGATATGCGTTTGAAACGGGAAAATCGATGGATCTTGATTCCCCCGCCACATAAATCACGCCTCTTGAATCGACGGTAACCGCGTTGACCGCATCGGAATCAGAGCCTCCAAGAAAGGTGGAGAATTGCAAACTTCCCGAAGCGCTAAGCTTAAGCAGGAAGCCGTCCCTGACTCCTCCGAATGAAGTCTGCGAGATGTTGGCGGGAAAGTTAGACGATTGGGTCCACCCTCCTACTATGATTTCGCCATTTGAGTTAACGGCGACAGAAGTGGCGCGGTCATCCCCCGATCCTCCGAAATAAGTGGCCCAAAGCAACTGCTGCCCATTCGCCGACAGCTTAACAACGAATGCATCCACACCCCCGCCGGAGGACCCGCGCGCCGCTTGCACGACAGGAAAATCCGTCGATTCCGTCCAACCCACCAAAACCGGGCTACCGGCGCTATCGATGGCGATTCCGGTCACCGCATCTCCCTGGCGGCCCCCTATGTAACTGCTAAACATCAGCACCGGATCGATGACCAGCCGGTGATTCAGATTCCGCCCTTCCACCCGAAACCCTACTTTGCCATTCGCACGTAGTTCGTAAAAAGTTTTTCGAGGGATCCGGCCACCGGCAGAATCCACTTCATACGCGGCCGGAATATGTTCCTCAAACCACTCTCCGCTAGATTCTATCTGCAACCGTCCGCCGGGACTAATCCGCAAATTAGTAGCGTCCTTGTAATACCACTCAATTCCCTCATGATCGGTTCCTTCTCTTACGTGGAATTCAGATTTGAACGCGCCTGCTTGGCCCTCATAAATCAGATCCACATTCTCAAACAAGCTGCCGTACCGGATGGTCGAATATATGGATTGACTCTGACGCCATTGGCTGGGATCCCGGCCCATCATGAAATTCAACTTTCCTGGCAACTCCCCTTCCCCTTGGAGTTTTAGCTTCTCCGATGGCTTTGAAAATCGCATCGTCAAAGTCTTGCCGCGTTTCCCATAAGTTACTTCCTGCGTTCCGAATGCAATAGAGAGATCCGTCGCCCGCCCGATGAAGCGCGCCGGTTGCTGTCCTCCTTGTTCATAAAAATAAATAGGTAAGCTTGGCGCGGGGGTCTTGGCGTGCAAGCTTCCCTCAATCAACGGGACATAACTCAAGTTAAGTATTGCCTTCAACCAAATTGCATTTGACCAATATCTATGAAGCGGCATAATCGAACCGGGCCCTCTTGTCTTTAGGAATTACTCATCAGAGCAATGGCTGTAGGATCAATTTTCGTTGTTCCCCAATAAATCTATTCGCCGTAATTCCAGGCTTCAATAGGAAAATTCGAATGAAGGCCGCTTTAATTACACATTCCACCCTTACCTGCGAATCAACAAGCAGCCGGCTATTGTTTTTTGGGCTCTGGTTAAGCGACCTATATTCAATCGGATGAAGGGTGGTGTGTCTGTTTTCGATTTCAGCTTTAATGCTAATGGCTTGGCACTCATGCTGGTTTGCCCGACAATCGGCTAGTTATGCATGTCGGTCGTACCGTCCCAATTGATGGATCACCTTCCATCCCACGAGTTCCACAAGTGCGTGGAACGCTACCGTGGCCATTATATTTCGGCTTTTCTTGCCAAGATCAATTCCTTTGTCTGGCCTTTGCCCAACTTATTCTTCGCCAGAGCCTCCGCGACACGTAGTCTTGTCTGCGATCTGTTGACAGCAAACTCTAGTACTTGGGCTTCCGCAGCAAGATATCTCGATCCACGATGGCCGATGCCAACGAGGCTCATGACTGGCACATCCATACCGACTTCGCGCAAGTACTGATCAACATAGCCCGGCCGATGTATGCCGATGACCCGCTTGGGTTTGATCTCCACAACACCGTGTACGCTTTGGACTCCACTACCATCGATCTCTGCTTATCTGTGTTCCCGTGTGGGCTCGCTTCCGATCACACAAGGCAGCCATCAAGTTGCACACTCTGCTCGACATCCGTGGCCCGATACCCACTTTCATTGTTTAAGTTCATATTGTTTAAGTTCAAGAGATAAGACATTGGAGCTCTTGAAGACGATTATTTAAATAAGCCTGCCGCAACTAGCAAGCCAGCTTCCGGTGGTAACGGCAGCACAGGTTCTCCGTGCACTCGAGCGCGCCGGTTTTTCTGTACACATTTCCAACCGGCCCTTGACCAAACGTGACAGAAAGCCCCATATCCGATAATCTGGAAAGAGACGAGGAGCCGTTCCCTATGGCCATTCAACGAACACCAGACCAAGAGCAGCGCATACAGGCGATAGTCAATGCCGGTGCTTACCCATCCGCGCGGGAAGCTCTTGATGCTACTGTCGCCTCCGTGGAGATCGTCGCCGCGTCCGGCTTCGGGGGTTAAAGCGAAGAGCTTGGAAACCTGTTACTGGAAGGGCTCAATCCCAAGGAACTTTCGGAAGAAGAATTCTGGAATTCCGTTGAT
>JAYVXT010000399.1:0-5882 GCA_043785065.1 Bryobacterales bacterium
TACCCGATATCCCATGTTCCTCTCGCTCGACTCGCGTTTTTCCAAGGACTTTAAGGTAAACCCGCAATATTCGATTCGAATCTCGGTCAGTACTTTCAACCTAACCAATCATTTCAATCCCGAGCAAGTGCATAATAACGTGGCGGATCCGGCTCGAGGTTATTTTTTTGGCCATCGCGGACGAAGGTTCACCGCGGATTTCGACTTCTTGTTCTAGCTTGATTCCAACTTTCGCTCAATTACAATAATACTTACAGTCCCCGATGAAAACTTTGCTTCCGCCTCTTGCCGCCAAACGGCCTAATAAAATTTCCGCCCATGGAGATACTTGGAACGATGATTATTTTTGGCTCAAGGAAAAAACCAACCCTGAAGTAGTCCGCTATCTCAATGCGGAAAACGACTACACGGCGAAGGTTATGAAACCGTACGGCGATTTGGCCGCAAAGCTAAACCGCGAGATGGTCCGGCGCATTCTCGAAGACGATGAATCGGCTCCGGTGCGAATTGGCGAAAACTATTACTTCGCCAAGCACCGGAAAAGCTTTCAATACGAAATATACTGCCGCAAAACGGGAAGCTTGCGCGCCCCTGAAACTGTGATCTTGGATTTGAACGAATTGGCGCGCGGCAAGAAGTACATGCGCCTGGGCGACTTTGAACTTTCACCCGATCAACGGTTGCTTGCCTATTCAACCGACACCAAGGGCGACGAATTGTTCACCATCCGCATCAAGGATCTTTCCACGGGTAAGCTGTTATCCGACAAAATTGAAGACGCCTACTATTCCATGGCTTGGTCCCGCGACAACCGCTGCCTGTTCTACACCAAAGTGGATTCCGCCCTTAGGCCCTACCGGGTTTGGAAACACACGGTGGGAACTCCGGCGGAAAACGATGAGTTGGTTTGGGAGGAGCAGGACGAGCGATTCACCATTGGCGTTGAGGCTAGCAAGGATAACCAATATATATTCCTCAACATTCACAGCATGGTGACGTCCGAAGTTCGCTACCTTGACGATGGTGGAAATTCCGGCGAATTGAAAATTGTATTTCCGCGTCATCAGGACATTGAGTATTCCGTGGTGCATCGGCTAGGTCTTTTTTATATTCGCATCAACGACAAGGGACGAAATTTCCGCCTGGTTTCAACTCCAGCCGATCAATTGGCCAAAGCCGATTGGAAGGAACTTTTGCCTCAAAATCCTGACGTTTGTCTCGAAGCGATGGATGAGTTTGCCGGCCATCTGGCTATTGAGGCCAAAGAGAATGGTCTAACTCAAATCATTATTCACAACTGCAAAACTGGGGCCAATCACAAGGTCCGGTTCCCCGAACCGGCCTATGGCGTGAAGATCGAATCCAATCCTGATTTCCAATCGAATATTTTACGGTTTGTATACAGTTCCATGGTCACACCTGCCTCCGTGTTCGACTATCAAATGAATACGAAGCGGCGTGAGTTGAAGAAACAGGATCGCGTTCGCGGCGGCTACCATCCCGATAAGTATAAAACCGAGCGGGTCTTCGCCACGGCCCCCGATGGAACAAAAGTGCCAATTTCACTTGCCTATAAGAAGGGCGTGAAGCGCGATGGCAAATCACCGGCGCTCTTGTATGGCTACGGCGCGTATGGTTTCAGCCGCGACGCGGAATTCAGTTCCACTCGCCTCAGCTTGCTCGATAGAGGATTCATTTTTGCCATCGCTCATATTCGCGGCGGAGCAGAAATGGGCGAACCTTGGCATGATCACGGAAAGCTTCTATTTAAGAAAAACTCATTCACCGATTTCATCGTATGCGGCGAACATTTGGTGGAACATAAGTACACCTCATCGGACAAGTTGGTGATTCAAGGCGGAAGCGCGGGCGGATTGCTGATGGGCGCGGTGGTCAACATGCGCCCCGATCTGTTCCACGCCGCTGTCGCCATGGTGCCTTTCGTGGATGTCATTAGCACTATGCTTGATGCCTCTCTTCCTCTAACCGTCGGTGAATACGAAGAGTGGGGCAATCCCAACGAAAAAAAGTTCTATCGCTACATTAAATCTTACTCGCCCTACGACAATGTTGAACCAAAGGCTTATCCCAACTTGCTGGTAACGGCTGGGTTAAACGACCCTCGAGTGCAGTATTGGGAGCCTGCTAAATGGGTGGCCAAGTTGCGCACACTGAATACCAGCGGCAAGCTGCTATTGCTTAAAACCAACATGGGTGGCGGGCATTTCGGCAAGTCCGGGCGCTACGACAAATTCCAGGAAATAGCCTTTGAATATGCGTTCATGCTGCGTACCGTCGGGTTATCGAAGTAAGGAGCGCAGCAGTAATGGCGCGGACCAAAACGCAATTTGGCTCCCGTGAAAGTAAACGGCGTGACGGGATTCCACAATTGGGCAGTAAAGAGTTTGGGCAACAATCGCGGAACAGGCGGCGAGAAGCGCAATTGTGTTTGGCGCTCCCTTCCATCGTCCAAGATGAACCAGCAAAACCAGCGTGGCAATGGTTGCCAGTGAGGCCGGCAAGGACCGCGCCAAGCAAGTAAGCCCGTTCATCCCGAACTGCATATGAAACCGAGGTTCAAATAGGAAAAAGTAAGTTGCAACAAGAAGAGTCAGCACCGCTGGCGCCACCAGCCATGTAAGCCTCCTGCTAAATCCAGAAGCCAGCCCAATGAAAGCCAATTCCCCGAACAACACGATGCGTTCTGAATGGGTAAGCATTTCCCATCCCCATAGGCCTCGATAAAAACCGAGAATAACGCCGGCCACGATGGCCGGTAAAACGGGAAGCAAAAACATCCTTCGATTATTGCTACGGCTCGTCCCCGATGAATGCAACATATTTAGGATTTTCAGACCAACGGTCCTTGGCCCAACGGCATGTCATTACCTTGCACGTTACGTAATCAGACTTTTTCCCGTCATGTCTTCGGGTTGAGGAACGCCCAACAGCCCCAGAATAGTAGGGGCAATATCGCGGAGTGCGCCACCAACGCGAAGGGTCCTGGGATTCTGATTCACCACGATGAAGGGCACGGGATTAGTGGTGTGGTAGGTGTGAGGACCTTTTGTCACAGGGTCAATCATGGTTTCCGAGTTGCCGTGGTCCGCCGTAATTAGCCAAGTTCCGCCGCGTTCCAAGTAAGCCTTTTCAATGCGCGCAAGGCACGCATCCACTTTTTCCACGGCTTTCTTGGCGGCTTCAAAGACTCCCGAGTGGCCCACCATGTCGGGATTGGCAAAGTTCACAACAATGAGGTCGTACTTTTTTGATTCCAGAGCCCTTACGACAAGGTCTGTTACTCCGTCGGCGGACATTTCGGGCATCAGATCGTAGGTTGCCACCTTGGGGGAGGGCACCATTTCGCGTTCTTCGCCGGCAAAGGGCTTTTCCGCGCCGCCATTGAAGAAATAGGTGACGTGTGGATATTTTTCTGTTTCAGCAACACGTAAATTGGTTAGCCCAGCATTTGAAATCACCTCACCCATGATATTTTTGTGGGTTTCCCGTTGTAGCACCACGTGATGCGGGAAGTTCCGGTCATACTCGGTCATGGTGGTGTAGTGCAGGTTCTTCGGAGCCTTATCCCGTGGTGGTTGCGGAAGTTCGCGATCCGTCAGCGCCATGCTCAGTTCGCGGCCGCGGTCGGCGCGGTAGTTGAAGAACAAGCAGGCATCGTTATCCTCGATCAATCCAACGGGTTTTCCGTTTACATCGACAATGGTGAAAGGATCGACGAACTCGTCGGTTTTGCCTTCGGCGTAAGAGGATTCAATGGTTTTTAGAGGGTCGGTGGCATGTTTGCCTTCTCCTAATACCATCGCGTTGAAAGCCTTCTCGACACGTTCCCAGCGCTTATCGCGATCCATGGCGTAATAGCGTCCGCACACGCTGGCAATTTTGCCACAACCTACTTCGTCCATCACCCTAATTAGTTCCGTGACAAAACCCAAGCCACTGTGCGGCGGAGTGTCGCGGCCATCGGTGAACACATGCACAAAAAGATTTTTGACACCCAACTTTTTAGCCATGCGAATAAGCGCGTAGAGATGGGTATTCATGGAATGTACGCCGCCATCGCTGACAAGCCCCATGATATGGAGCCGATGTGCCGCGCCGTGCTTCATGGAAGCTTCGAGGGCGGGATCTTGATCGAATGTACCCTCCTGAATCATCATGTCGATGCGGCTGACATCCATTCGGATAATGCGGCCGGACCCGATGTTTAAATGCCCCACTTCGCTATTGCCCATCTGCCCTTTCGGCAAGCCGACCCAAGGACCGGAAGCCTCAATCAGAGTGTTGGGGTTGTTGGCGATTATCCGGTCGAAATTGGGCTTGTTAGCGTGATAGACCGCGTTGCCTTCAAGGACTGGGGAATATCCCCAGCCATCGAGTATTGACAATAAGACAGGTTGTTTTGCAGCCATGATTACTGCTTGAACGCCTTTCTGCCCGCAAATTTGGCGGAGGCGCCCAACTCCTCTTCAATGCGAAGTAACTGGTTGTATTTCGCCAAGCGGTCGGTGCGGCTGGCCGAGCCGGTCTTGATCTGTCCAGCACTGGTGGCAACGGCTAAGTCAGCAATGAATGAATCCTCGGTTTCCCCACTGCGATGCGAGACCATGGATGTGTAGCCGGCATGAGCCGCCATCGCCATTGCGTCGAGGGTTTCGGTCAGCGTGCCGATTTGGTTCACTTTGATGAGGATCGAGTTGGCGATGCCTTTCTCGATGCCCATCGAGAGGCGCTTCACGTTAGTGACAAACAGATCGTCGCCAACGATTTGTACTGTGGTCCCGAGAAGATTGGTGAGGGCCTTCCATCCGCCCCAATCATCTTCCGACATACCATCTTCAATCGAAATGATAGGGAATTGGCGGGCCCAATCGGCCCAGAAAGCGGCCATTTGTTCGGAAGTCTTTTGGCTCTTATCGGACTTCTTGAAGGTGTATTTCTTGGCCTTCGAATCATAGAATTCGCTGGCGGCGCAGTCTAGTGCCAGGCTAATGTCGGTACCGGGTTTATAGCCAGCCAAGGTGATGGCTTCAAGCACTACTTCAAGCGCTTCAAGGTTGGACTTGCAGTTGGGAGCAAAGCCACCTTCATCGCCAACCGCGGTGGCATAGCCCTTCTTTTTTAGAACGCCTTTCAACGTGTGGAAAACTTCAACGCCCATGCGTAGAGCGTCGGAAAACTTGGTTGCGCCATGGGGAGCTATCATAAATTCCTGCAAATCGACGGAGTTGTCGGCATGGGCGCCGCCATTGAGGATGTTCATCATTGGAACAGGCAGCAGGTTTGCATTGACTCCGCCCAAGTAACGGTAAAGCGGGGTTTGTTGGCTAATAGCAGCGGCGCGCGCGGCTGCCATGGAGACGGCCAGCATGGCGTTCGCGCCCAACTTGCTCTTGTTGGCCGTGCCGTCGAGGGCGATCATGCGGGCGTCAATCTCGCTTTGCATCGTGGCGTCGAGCCCGACGATAACCGGTGCAATTTTCTTTGAAATGTTTTGGACCGCCTTCAAACAGCCCTTTCCGAAATAGCGTTTCTTGTCGCCATCACGCAATTCCACGGCCTCGTGCTCCCCGGTGGATGCTCCGCTTGGTACGGCCGCCCGGCCGAGGCTGCCGTCAGCCAATATGACATCGGCTTCGACAGTGGGGTTGCCACGCGAATCGAGTATCTCTCTTCCAACGATTTTGATGATTTCGGTCATTGAGTCTTTCCTGATAGGATGCCGTTGCTCGATCAACGAGGGAGCGCACGGTGATGGTGTAGCTGGGTTAGTCCCAGTTAGCCTAATCCCATTTTTGCATATGTGACGGGAAGTATGATGTTTGAGGAGCCAATTCGATCTGAAAAGCTAATTCTTGCTCTTC
>JAYVXT010000400.1:0-5867 GCA_043785065.1 Bryobacterales bacterium
GCGGATGCTCGACTACTTGATGGCAATCCGAAAGAAGTACGCTGTAGCTCCCAAACAGGTGGTGCTGTATATTGGCCGCGAGCCGATGAGAATGCCCACGGTGATTGATCAGGCAATGCCTCGTTTAACCTACGAAGTTGAGATGGTCGATCTAGGCAATCTGGACGCGGAAGGACTCCTGTCGAGCGAAAAGATCGGGGATGTTATTCTTGCCATACTCAACCGCCAAGCCGACTCCGGGCAAACTCTGTGGAGGATATTGGATCGGCTGAGGCCATTGGAGCCAGAGCAACGAATACAAGCATGCCGGTTGCTGTTGATCCTTTCGGCCAAACGGAATTTGGGCGATACTGTAATAAAAGGAGTGGAAGATATGAGCTTGCTGATCGATCCGATGGAAGATACATTTTTCCGCCGTCTTTACGAAAAAGGCCTGACAGAGGGAGAGGAGAGAGGCATCGAGAAAGGAATTGAAAAGGGTATGGAGAAAGGTATGGAAAGAGGTATGGAAAAAGGCGAGGCTCGATTCTTGCTTCTTACTCTACGTCAAAAATTCGGTCCAATCCAGGCCTCCATTGAAGATAGAGTCAACACCGCGACATCTGCCCAATTGGAATTATGGATGACCCGCAGTTTGTCAGCTACCAGCCTCGATCAAGTCCTTAACTAAAACTAATTCATAAATGCGCATTCTTGGAATTCTTCTAGCCGGTGGATTAGGAAGCCTTTGCAGGTATCTGATCGCCACCTGGGGCAACTCTCTCGGCGCGCGTATGCCTTACGGCACTCTGGCGGTTAACCTCTCAGGCTGCTTTGCAATCGGCTTACTTGGCGCTATGTTCCTCAAACGTCCAGATCAGGAAACACTGCGAATCATGCTCGTCACTGGATTCCTTGGCGGTTTCACGACCTTCTCCGCATACAGTTGGGAGACCATGGCATTGTTTCGGCAAGGCGAGACGGAGTACGCACTGGCCTACATCACCGCAAGCAACGTTGGCGGCCTTGTTGCCGCTTGGTCTGGCTACCGGCTGGGTTCCTATTAAAATTGCTGCAAACCTGGAGAACGTTCTTTACGTTGTCCGGAAATCAACGACAATAGTTACATGGTCGTGACGATAGAAGGAGTAAAGCTTCAACTTGCCCACCCTGTGGAATGGGACGTGGAATGGGTTGGGCAGGAAGACGTAATGCGGCATCTTTTGGCCGCTTGGCTGGTGGTGGAACCACGCGACGTCCCCATGAATCCGCGCCTGGTAGGCAAGCCCGGAGTGGGTAAAACAACGCTCGCTTATGCCGCGGCGAAGCGGCTGGGTCAGGAGATTTTCTTACTGCAAGCCACATCGGATACACGCCCCGAGGACCTGCTTATAACGCCAGTCATTGAAGGCGAAGGAATGCTGAAATACGTCGCCAGCCCGCTGGTATCGGCGATGATCCGCGGCGGTATCTGCATTCTAGACGAAGGCAACCGGATGAGTGAAAAGAGTTGGGCGTCGCTTGCTCCCTTGCTCGACACTCGCCGCTATGTGGAATCCATCGTTACCGGCTTGAAGATCAAGGCCGATCCGCGCTTTCGAATCGTGGCCACTATGAACGACGACGCCTCTACGTTCGATCTTCCCGAGTACATTCACTCCCGGCTACAACCTCAAATTTTGATCGACTTTCCCGGTTTCGATGAAGAGTTGGCGATCCTACGCCAAAATCTCCCATTCTCCAACGATGAAATTCTCGAATATGTTGCTGAGTTTCTGCAGCACGCGCACGTCAATGAGGAGCGCTACACTGCTCGTGACGGCATCAATATTGCCCGCTACGCCGGTAAGCTAATCCATATGGCTAAAGATCGATACGGAGCTCGCACCGCTTTACAACAGTCGATTCTTAACACGCTCGGCGAAGAGGCCCTGCGCTATGCCCCTCGAACTTGATCCGTTTACAAGTCTCACTAGAGGACGATTCACCTATTTTCCGGTGGTGCCCGGGCGCAGTGAATTCGCGGCCTTAGTGCGGGAACATATCCTGAAGGTGAACCCGCGGGTTGTCGCCGTGGAGTTGCCACGGGCCATTGAAGGCGCAACCATGCGCGCCATCAACCGGCTGCCCGAAATGTCGGTCGTGATGTTTCCCGAACCGCTGACAAATGCCTTGGATGAAGATTCGATGATCTACATTCCCATCGAACCGGCCGATCCTTTCATAGAAGCGCTTCGAACCTCGGTGGCAATTGGCAGCGAAGCGCTTTTCATTGAGCCGAGCCTGGGTCAACGCCCGCATGTCGCAGACTCTTATCCGGACCCTTACTCCATTCACGCGATTGGGCGCCGCAACTACGTTGAGCAATGGCGCTTGAATCGAGTGGACCGTTCGGCGGAAATGGAAAAGCATGCAGCGGGGATGGCATATAGGCTCCAAGGAACAGACCCCTTCGCAACTGTGCTCGTGGTTGTATCTCTTAATTTGCTTGACGCTCTTTTGGACGCCATGGAGAAGCCACAGGAGGAACCGCCCAACGAAGCCATTAAGCAATCGGACATAGAACTGTTCAACCTGCATCCGGAATGCCTTGCTGAAATAACCACCGACTATCCATTTCATCAGGCCTGTTATGAAGCTTGGCGGCTGGGTGGGCATGATAAGGATTACATTGATCGACGGCAGGTAAACTTCGCCTTACTCAAGGAGGCGGAACTATTTTACGAGGCAAATACCGGGGATAAAGTAGTGGCCTGGCATCGCAGATTACTATCGAAATTTACTCGGAATCTGGCCCAAATGGAACATCAGCTAGTTTGCGGATTGTTCGATCTGACTTCGGCGGCGCGTTCTATCGTTGACGACAATTATGCGTGGGAAGTTTGGGAATTGGCCAACCGCTACGAATATCAGCGCGACAATTGCCCCCCCATGGAAACCATCCGGATCTCCGCCGAGGAGATATATCTCCACACCCGCAAGATTAAATTGCGCCGCCGGCTTCCCCGCCCTAAGCAAAGGTTGAAACCTGCTTCACTGAAAAGCCGTCGCAAAGAGAAACATAAGGGGGAATGGACTTCCCAACTGGACGGGGCATCCATTTGCTCCTATCCGCCAGAGGATTTGGTGATTGAGGATTACGGCCGCTTTTTAAAGCAAAAAGCTAAGAGCCTTCTCTCCGAGGACCGCACTCGCACCGAAAAATTCACTACGTCCATTCTTGATGGCGTGGACATCCGTGAAACTATTCGCAATTGGCACGAAGGCAAGATCTACGTCCACGAAAAGTCACGCATGGCCGGCGATGTAGGCGCGGTGGTCGTTATCTTCGATGAAGATAAAGAAGATCGTTACACATATTTAACAACTTGGTTGGGCGAAAATCAGAACGAAAGCGACATGGCGTTTTATTCCACTCATCCGTTTGAAAAAGTGATTGGGCCCGGCATCGGCCGCGCCGAATATGGCGGATACCTGATGACGCTTCCTCCACGCCGCATGTTCGACGTCTGGAGCGATCCGGACTACGACTTTGCCGAATCGAAGCCGGAGCGGCTTCTAATGGCGGCTCTAGATTACTCCGTGGAACGCCACGTGGTTTACGTGGCGGAAAAGCCGCCACGCACCATCTTCCGATCCATCGCGGGGAAATTGGGAAGACAGATAATCTACATTCCCGTGGGACAGTTATCGCCGGCCAAATTGAAGAAAGTGCGAGTGGTGCACATACTGGATTCGCACGAACGCCGCAATGAGGCTAAAGGTTATCTTTGGTAAGAGTTAGTCGGTGGTAACTTTAACGTTGTCAAATGAGGCGGAAACGCCGGAAACCGGGAAACCAAAATCCACCTTCTCAACATCAAGCTTGGCATTATCGCCCTCTAGCTTCAGCTTGCCGTCGATCAACGCTTTCACCTTCGATCCATTCATTTCGATTTCCATTGTATGCCAAACCCCCGCTGCCATCGGCGTTGAAGATTTCGCCAACACTTCGACCTTCTCCTCGGAATTCGCATTCGGCTTGTCCTTCTGCAAGGTGACGCCGGTGGGAGTTAGAATGACGCGGAATAAATGACCGCCCTTCTGGTTGATGTTCACATGAGCGGATTTCGCACCGTCCAAACGGATCGATAGGGAGATTTTGCCATTGTGAATTCCCAACTGGCGGCGAACCACGGCATTGTGCTTGTCCTCGGTTAACTCCGAACCAGTCAATGCGCCGTCCTTGATTTCCCACTTACCTTTAGCAACTTTCCAGGCGGGATCCAGGTTCGCGGAACTGAAGGAGTCGACCACTACTTCCTTGCCAATCGCCGATAAAGAGGTGCAGGCTACTACAAGCAATGTTAACTTTCGCATGATTGAAACTTTATCACGTCCAGGCAATTAGAGCCACAGCCTTTCCAAGAACAGACCGGTTGGCCAATTCGCGCAGCATGGCGGGCGTGTCGCTCAAAGGCCCACGCAATCCCACCACGGGCTTGATTTGCCCCTTCTCGTACATCCGCATCAAGGCCGCATGGGCCTCTGATGGATAGTCCGGATTGGCAGCCACGTGGCCCCCCCAAAATACACCCACTAGAGACATGTTCTTCAACAGCGCGCGATTGGCGGCGAGCGTTGGAATGCGGCCCGATGCAAAGCCAATCACCAGGTGGCGGCCAAACGGCGCAATACATTTATTAGATAGATCGAAGATGTCCCCGCCCACAGGGTCGTAAATAACGTCCACACCGCGCCCGCCGGTCAATTTCTTCACCTCCTCCACCCATTCCGGCTTGCCGTAGTCCAGTACGAACTCGGCGCCTTGTTCGGCGGCAAACTTGCGCTTGGCCTCAGTCGATGCCGTTGCGATTACTCGCGCGCCCAGGGCTTTGCCAATCTGAATGGCCGCCATGCCAACGCCACTCGCACCGGCATGCACCAGCAGCCATTCATTGGGCTGCAAGTTTCCTCGGGTCTCAAGCCCGAACAAGGAGGTTTGGTACACGATGGGAAGCGCCGCCGCTTCCGCAAACTCTAGATTGACAGGCGTCGGGAACACTTTAGCCGCAGGGGCAATGCAGTATTCAGCGAAGCCTCCACCTTGCGGAATCGCGATCACACGTGCGCCAACCGCCCAGTTGGGAACGCCTTCACCAACAGCATCCACTATGCCCGCGACCTCAGCTCCGGGCGTAAATGGAAAAGGTGGCTTCACCTGATATTTCCCTTGGACCTGCAAAACATCGAAGAAATTAAGTGCGGCGGCGGCTACTTTGATTCGGATTTGTCCGGTTCTAGGGCTTGGCTCCGAAACCTCGCTCATAACCATTTCTTCAGGTTCGCCCCAGTGGTCCATCGTCCAGGCTTTCATTCAAATTCTCCTTCACATTCATAGTCAGGCCATTTGCAGTTCGCATTACGCAAGCCCCAGCTTCCTATCCGCACAGGATGATAGAATACCCTATCGAATGGCCTCTACGCGAGTAAAGTAATATGTTTCCTCCTCTCGGCCGGGGCTAACTTTCCGTTTGAGCGGATTGCCGTCGAGTAATCCTTTCCATACCCTTGGGAAATTGGGCATTGCGATCTTTCATTGCGGCGCTTGATAGATGGCGGAACAAGACATAGGGTCTAGTTTAACCTTAGCAGTTGGCAATCGCCGCGCACCGGGGAATGCTAAACGGGACTTACAAAAGATAATGTATGGTTCAACATTTGATGAGGGAAGTGTTAGGCTTATACAACTGATATGGATTCGCTTCTGCTTAAGACCGCCGTACGGTCCATCGTCAGATTCACGATCCACAACCCGCACACACCCAAGCCTCACGTGAAAATTTGGTGGAAAAATCATTCTCATTGAAAGTTGTTGCAATCTTCACCGCATTGTAAAGCATCTAATG